>NZ_CAZELE010000002.1:0-252724 GCF_964512405.1 Tenacibaculum crassostreae | reverse complement strand
AAAAGAAGGTAGTAAAGAAAAAAACAAATACGGGCTTCCTGATAAATAAAAACTATTGCTAACAATGTATAACCGCAATTACGGCGGATTCGACTACGCCCGAATCCACTCGGAATTGCTAAAGTCAGTGTTTAATTCGAAAAGTTTTGGCTATTTTAGCCGTAACTGACGGTTATACGAAACCGATAGCGAAACCTATTAAAGAAACTGAATTAACTCTTTATAAAAATCGTTAGGATTTTCAGCATGTAGCCAATGCCCTGCGTTGGCTATTGTTTTTATAATTGCGTTTGGAAAATGTGCTTTTATTAATGGCTCATCTTCTGTAGTAATATACCCAGAATTCGCACCACGTAAAAACAAGGTTTCACCATCAAAAACTGTAAACGATGGTAGCGCCACCCCTACTTCCTTATTGTTTTCGGTTAACGATTGTAAATTAAAACGAAACGCTAATTCGTCTTTTGTTTTTCGGTGTACATTTTTTAACAAAAACTGGCGTACACCTACTTCTGGTATTAACTCCGCTAGTTTTTCATCAATCGAACTACGAGAAGTTTGTTTTGAGAAATCTACAGAGTTTAACGCTGCTAAAATATCGTGGTGATGTGGAGGATAATTTCTCGGAGAAATATCTGCAACTAGTAATTTATTAACCAATTCAGGATACTCAGTAGCAAATAACATTACTGTTTTTCCTCCCATAGAGTGCCCTAATAAATCAACTTTTTCTAAGTTATGATGTTGAATGTAGTTGTACAAATCGCCCACCAACAATTCATAATCAAAAGCATCGGAATGAAAACTTCTTCCGTGATTTCGTTGATCGATTAAATGTACTTCAAAACCATCTTCAGCAAGTTTATTAGCGTGAGATTTCCAATTATCTCCCATACCAAAATACCCATGAAGAATTAACAACGGTTTTCCTGATCCAACTATTCTCGAGTGTAAAATTTGCATATTATTGTAATCGATGTAAATACATATTTACTACATTTTCCAACCCTAAATACAAACTTTCAGAAATTAACGCATGACCAATAGATACTTCTGCTAAATTTGGAATATTCTGTTTAAAAAATTGGATGTTATCTAAACTCAAATCATGTCCTGCATTAATACCTAAACCAAGTTCATGAGCTAAAATTGCTGCTTCAGTATAGGGCTTTACACCTTCTTTGTTTCCTTTTTCGTATTGAGTAGCAAATTCTTCAGTATACAATTCGATTCTATCGGCTCCTGTTTTAGCAGCAGCTTCAATCAATTTCAAATCCGTATCAATAAAAATTGAGGTTCTAATTCCTGCATTTTTAAATTCAGCAATTACTTCTTGTAAATACGATTGGTGTGTTATGGTATCCCAACCCGCGTTGGATGTAAGTTGATCAACACTATCAGGAACCAAGGTTACTTGCGTTGGCTTTATCTCTAAAACCATTTGCATAAAACTATCTATCGGATTCCCTTCAATATTATACTCGGTAGTAACCAGTGATTTTAAATCGTACGCATCTTGGTAACGAATATGACGTTCATCTGGTCTTGGGTGAATAGTGATTCCTTCCGCTCCAAATTCTTGTATATCGGTTGCTACTTTTAATAAATTAGGCACATTACCACCTCTAGAATTACGAAGTGTAGCTATTTTATTAATGTTAACACTTAACTTTGTCATGCTATAAAATTAGAATACAAAGGTAACGCATTCCAACATTTTAAACTATATTCGTAGTAATGAAAATCAATGATTTTATACTTAAAGAAATAAAAGCGTTAACACTTAACAGCTCGGTAAAAAGCGCGCAACAGTTATGTAAAGACCTGCCCATTACTCATATTCCTGTGGTTGAAAATGGGAAATTATTGGGATGCTTGCCAGAAAGCGATATTCAAACTATTGAGAATAAAAACCGAACATTAAGTGAATACTCGTATTTATTAGATCATTTTTATACTGATGAAAAAGCCACAGTACTTGATTTAATTTCACTTTTTGCTGACAACGACTCGAACTTAATTCCTGTTTTAGACAAAAATACGATGTATGTTGGTTATTATGAGCTGAGCGATATTTTAGATGCTTTTGCCAACAGTCCGTTTTTACACAACGAAAGCGATACGTTAATTATAGACAAAAACAAAAATGACTATTCGATGAGTCAAGTTGTTCAAATAGTAGAGACCAACAATGGAAAACTTTTGGGAGCTTATATTTCATCAGAAAACATGGAAAATGTAGAAGTTACTATTAAAATAATTTCTGATGAAATAAACGAGATTATTCAAACTTTTCGTCGATACGACTACAACGTAATCACACAACACGAAGACGACTTTTACCTAGAAGAACTTAAAGACAGAGCAGCATATTTAAGAAAGTATTTAGATATGTAATTTTAAAACAACCTTTTTACACGTGAAAAAAGTAGCCATTTACGGACAAGCTTATACAACACTTGCAGAAAAAGAAGTTAACATTCTTTTAGCTGTTTTAGAAAAACACAATATTGTTGCTTTTTTTGAGCAACAGTTTTATAACTTGTTTATTGAAAATAATTCACTTAATAAAAAATACCCAACCTACTCGCATTTTAACGATTTATCCAACACTTTTGATGTGATGTTTACTATCGGTGGAGATGGAACAATTTTAAGAGCTGTAACTTATATACGCGACTTAAACATCCCTATTATGGGAATTAATACTGGTCGATTAGGTTTTTTAGCTACAATCCAAAAAGATCAAATTGAAGAAGCTATTGACTTGGTTTTGAAAAAAGAATACACACTTCAAGAACGATCTCTGTTACAAATAGCAACCTCACCAACTACCGAAGATTTTTCTGAACTTAACTTTGCTTTAAATGAAGTTACTATTGCCAGAAGAAACACCACTTCTATGATTGGAATTAAAACCTTTTTAAATAAAGAATACCTTACCAATTATTGGGCTGACGGTCTTATTATCTCTACTCCAACAGGATCTACAGGATATTCGTTGAGTTGTGGCGGACCTGTAATTTTACCAAATTCAAAGAGTTTTGTTATTACTCCAATAGCTCCTCATAACTTAAATGCACGTCCAATGGTAATTCCAGACGACACCGAAATTCACCTAGAAGTAAGTGCTCGTGAAAAAGATTTTTTAATCTCTTTAGACTCTCGTATAGCAACAGTTTCTCAAGAAACTAGAATGAAAATTAAAAAAGCTCCTTTCACTATTAAAAGTATTTTACCCAAAAATCAATCGTACTTAAAAACCTTACGAGGAAAACTTTTATGGGGTGAAGACACAAGAAATGAGAGTTTATAATGCAACTAATCACAATAAATTCTGTAAAAAAAAGTTAATCAAAAAGACGGATTATTAACTTTTTAAAGCAAATTCAATTCCCTATATTTGCACGCTATTTTACAATGAGAGGACTTATTTTATTAATATTATTTACCTGTTTGGTAACACCGTTACAATCACAAACACATGAAATCGGGGTATTCGCCGGAGGTTCTAATTATGTGGGTGATATAGGTAGAACTAGCTACATATACCCAAACGAACTTGCTGGCGGGTTGGTATATAAATACAATTTAAATCCTAGAATAGCTTTAAGAGGTTCTTACATGTATATTCCTGTATCAGGAAATGATAAAGATGCTGATAATTCTTATAGATTGAATAGACCAGGAGGTCAATTCTCTTTTACAAATACTGTGCATGAATTTGCAGCAGGAATCGAGTTTAATTTCTTTGATTACAACATTAGTGATTTTAGAACCAATTTTACTCCTTATATTTTGGCACAAATAGCCGCTTTTAATTACAAGAGTCCAGAACCTGGACCAACAACCAATACTGTCCGTTTAAAAAACACTTTTTCATATACGTTACCTGTAGGTGTTGGTGTAAAAGGGCGATTAGCTGATAATTTAGCTATTGCTTTTGAAACTGGTGTTCGATTTACTCTTGTTGATGATTTAGACTATACAACAGATAAAATAAACTCGTTAAATTTTGGAGGTAACGGAAACGACTGGTATGTATTCTCAGGTGTTTCTATCGTATACACCTTCGGAAGACCGCCTTGTTATAGTGGATTAGCAAACTAAATATGAAGAAAGAACTACAAAGCATTAATTTACAAAACATACCAAACCACATTGCCGTTATTATGGACGGTAATGGTAGATGGGCAAAAAGTAAAGGAATGCAGCGTGTTTTTGGACATAGAAATGCTTTAACTGCTATTAGAGAAACTGCCGATGCTGCTTCAGAGTTAGGTGTAAAACACTTAACGCTCTATGCTTTTTCTACAGAAAACTGGAACAGACCTAAGTTAGAGGTAGATGCCTTAATGAGTTTACTTGTTACTACATTAAAAAAAGAACTCCCTGAATTTCAAAGAAAAAACGTAAAAATTAACGCTATTGGCAGCTTAACAAGTTTACCTAAAAATGCTCAAAAAGTATTGAATGAGGTTATTGAAGCTACCAAAAACAATACTCATTTTACACTTACCTTTGCTTTAAGCTATGGTTCAAGGGAAGAAATTGTTAATGCAATCAAAAACATATCAAAAAAAGTTGTTAATAACGAGATAGAAATAGAAAAAATTGACGATAAAATTATAAATAGTCATTTATATACGTTTAATTTGCCCGATGTTGATTTAATGATACGTACAAGCGGGGAACAAAGAATAAGTAATTTCTTACTTTGGCAAATTGCCTATGCTGAATTGCATTTTACAGATGTACTTTGGCCAGATTTTAGAAAAGAACATCTTTACAACGCTATTTATGATTATCAAAACAGAGAAAGAAGATTCGGAAAAACCAGTGAACAGATTGAAACCAATGAATAAATATTCGTATTTACTAGTATTTTTTATCACCTTTTTAACGGTGAGTACACAAGCACAAAACACAATTCCTACAGACAGTACTTCAACTACTATTATTTCTTATGAAAAAGGGAAAGAATATATTTTAGGAGGGATAACTGTAACTGGATTACAAAAATTTAGCGAGCAAACCGTAAGAGTTTATACTGGTTTAGTTGAAGGTCAACCAATAAAATTACCTGGAGACAAGCTTACTAGTGCTATAAAAAAATTATACGAAAGCAAACAGTTTAGTGAAGTAGATGTATATCTATCTAAAAGAGATGGTGAAACTGTTTACTTACAATTTGACGTAACAGAATTACCTCAATTAACTGATATTACAATAAAAGGTATTAGCAAGTCAAAAGCCAAAGAATTAAAAAAGGAAACCGAACTTAAAAAAGGAGTGATGGTTACCGACAACCTTATTGTAACTACACGTAACTTTATAAAAAAGAAGTATACTGATAAAGGTTTCTTAAAAACTAAAGTAACATTAGATACTAAGAAGGACACCTCAGATGTTAATACCGTGAGTATGGCTATTTTTATCGATAAAGGTGAACGTATCAAAATTAAAGACATCATTTTTACTGGCAACAAAGCTTTATCTGACGCTACTTTACGCGGAACTATGAAAAACACAAAGCGTAAATTCATAGGTCGTTTCTGGAAAGCTTCAAAATATATTTTAGAAGATTATAAAGCTGATTTAGAAAGTATTCTTGAAAAATATAGTGAAAAAGGATATCGTGATGCTAGGATTTTATCTGATAAAATGGTTTGGAACGATGACAACACTATCAATATTGAAATTGAGTTAGAAGAAGGTAGTCAATATCGTTTTGATGAAATTGTTTTCATTGGAAACAAAAGATATACTGATGAACAATTAAACAATATCCTTAGAATAGAAAAAGGAGATATTTACAACGGAAAAGTTTTAAAAGAGCGTATTTCTGGTGATGGAACTCCAACTTCTCAAGACATTCAAACATTATATCACAACAACGGATATTTATTCTCACAAGTAAACGCTGTTGAAACAAAGGTTAAAAACGACTCTATTACAGTAGAGGTTCGTATTCGTGAAGATGACCCTGCTACAATTAAAAAAGTAACAGTTGTTGGAAATGATAAAACCAACGACCATGTAATTTTTAGAGAATTACGCGTAAAACCAGGTGATTTATTTAGTCGCCAAAATATCATTCGTTCTATTCGTGAAATAGGACAATTAGGATTCTTTGACACTAACGTAACTCCTGATGTAAAACCAGATTATCAAAACAAAACTGCTGATATTGAATTTTCTGTAGTTGAAAAAGGAGGTAGCCAAATCGAATTACAAGGTGGATACGGTGGAGGTTCATTCATTGGTACCTTAGGGCTTTCATTTAATAACTTCTCTATTAGAAATATTTTCAATAAAGAAGCTTACAAACCATTACCAATGGGAGATGGACAAAGTTTATCTTTGCGCTTACAAGCAAGTAGAACTTACAATACTTATAGTTTCTCATTTACTGAGCCTTGGTTAGGAGGTAAAACTCCACAATCATTATCATTCTCAGTATATTTTTCAAATCAGTACAGGTATGATTTCACAACCAATAAAGTAAATAAAGACGAAAGCTTAGGAATTATTGGAGCCTCTATTGGTTTAGGTAAGCGTTTAAAATGGCCAGATGATTATTTCACATTATCTCAAAACATAAGTTACCAAAGAATTGAATTACAAGACTATGGGTATCGTGTAGGATCTTCTACTGATGTTCTTAGCAAAGGGGATTTAAACAACTTGGCATATACTGTAGCATTAAGTCGTAACTCTGCTGGTCCAAGTTTAATTTTCCCTACGTATGGTTCAGAATTTACATTGAGAGCTAAAGCTACTTTCCCATACTCTTTAGTTAACGGAAAAGATTACACAGAACCAGATAACCCAACTAATGAAGAAAGACAAGCTTATTTAGCTGATAAATACAAATGGTTGGAATACTACAAGCTATCTGCAAAAGGTAAATGGTATACTTCACTATCAGCAAACAACAAATTAGTTTTAATGTCTAATTTTGAATTAGGATACCTTGGAAAGTATAATAATGAAGTTGGTTTAACTCCTGTAGAAAGGTATTTTGTTGGTGGAGATGGTATTGCACAAGGTCAATTAGACGGACGTGAAACTGTAGGTTTAAGAGGTTATGAAAACAACAGAATTTCTTCTTTAGATGGTGGGGCTATTTACAACAAATTTCAGTTAGAATTACGTTATTCTATAACAGATAAACCATCTGCATCTATTTATACTCTTGGATTTTTAGAAGCAGGTAATTCATATGACAATTTTAGCGATTTTAATCCGTTTAAGTTAAAACGTTCAGCCGGAGTTGGTGTTCGTATATTTATGCCTGCATTTGGTCTGTTAGGCATCGATTTCGCACATGGTTTCGACCCATTGCCAGGTTTATCAGAAAAATCAGGTTGGCAAACGCATTTTATAATTGGAAGACAGTTCTAAAACCACCTATAAATAGTACGTCTAAGGTTTTGGCACGGTTTTTTCTAAACACATTATACAAGATGAAAAAAAACATTTTATCAATCGTTCTTTTACTTATTACAAGTATAACTGTTGCCCAAAAAAACCAACGCATTGCATATATTGATATGGAGTACATTCTTCAAAATATCCCAGAATATTTAGAAGCTCAAAACTCGTTAGATGCAAAGGTTGAAAAGTGGAAAACCAGACTAGATAAAGAAGCACGTGCTATTGAGGTTTTAAAAACTGATTTAACAAACGAAAAAGCTATTTTAACCAAAGAGTTGATCGAAGAACGTGAAGAAGACATCACTATTAAACAAGAATCACTTAGAAGGTTAGAATCTTTATACTTTGGTCCAAATGGTGATATGTATAACCTGAGAAAGCAACTAGTAAAACCTGTACAAGATCAAGTATACAATGCGGTGCAAACTATTGCTTCAAGAAAACAGTACGATTTTGTTTTCGATAAATCAAGTGAGTTGGTTATGCTATATTCAAATAAAAAACACGATATTAGCGACCTTGTTGTAAAAATGATTAACATTGATCAGAAAAAACAAGATAAGAGGGATAAAATTGAAGCAAAAAAAGAATTACTTAAAAACGACAATTTAAGTGATGAGCAAAAAGAAAAAATTGCAAAAAAAGAAGAATTAAAAAATAAGAAAGAAGCAGACAGAATAGCTAAAATAAAGCAGATAGAAGAAAAAAGAAAGCAACGTTTGCAAGAAAGAGCTGATAAAAGAAAGCTATTACAAGAAAAAAGAGCAGCTTTATTAAAAGCACAACAAGACGCTAAAAAGGAAAAAGAACAAAAAACAGAAGAAAACAAATAAATCAAGAATAAAGAACATTAATTAAATTAAAACAAAGATGAAACATTTAAAAACGTTATTATTAGTTGCAATTTTTACTGTTGGATTAGGTGGTGTGGCAAATGCGCAAAAAACTGCACATATTAACACAGATAAATTATTAGCTGAAATGCCTGCAACAAAAGCAATGAAGGCAGAATTAGAAAAGCTTAATAAAACTTACCGTGATGACATTGAAACAATGTATAAAAAGCTTGACGCAAAAGTGAAAAAATACGATGCTGAAGGAAAAAGCCAAACTCAAGAAGTAAATCAAAAAAGAATTCAAGAAGTTCAGTTAGACAGACAAAAAATTGCTCAAGCAGAACAAGCTGCAGGTCAAGAAATGCAAAAAAAATACCAAGAGAAAACTCTTCCTATTTTAAAGAAAGCTGAAGACGCTATTAAAGCTGTAGCTGCTGAAAAAGGAATTATCTATGTATTTGATGCTGCTCCTGGTAAAGGGTTAATCGTTTACGATAAAGGAGAAGATATCTACAACGCTGTAAAAGCTAAATTAGGTTTCTAATAAATTCTAAAATATTTTAAATAAAAATCCTGCTGAAAACAGCAGGATTTTTATTTTTGTTATCATATGAATAACTCGCATCAACCTATTGGTATTTTTGATTCTGGTATAGGCGGAACATCAATCTGGAAAGAAATACATCAACTTTTACCTAACGAAAGTACTATTTACTTATCTGACAGTAAAAATGCTCCTTACGGTCAAAAAACTCCTTCAGAAATTCTAAATCTATCCATAAAAAACACCGAATATTTAATTGCTAAAGGAGCGAAAATTATTGTAGTTGCTTGTAATACTGCTACCACTAATGCTATACAACATTTAAGAAACAATTACAACATTCCTTTTATAGGTATTGAGCCCGCAATAAAACCTGCCTCTTTAAACACCAAAACAAGCAAAATAGGAATTCTAGCAACTAAAGGAACTTTAAACAGTGCTTTATTTGAAAAGACTTCTTCTACTTTAAATAGTGAAATTACGATTATTGAACAAGTTGGTGAAGGCTTAGTTGAATTGATTGAAGAAGGTAAAATACATTCTGAAGAAATGACAAACTTATTAGAAAAGTACATTTCTCCTATGTTAGAAAAAGGATGCGATTATATAGTTTTGGGATGCACTCATTATCCTTATTTACAGCCTCAAATTCAAAAAATAGCTGGTAAAAATGTTCAGATTATCGACTCTGGAGAAGCTGTTGCTAGACAATTAAAAAATGTAATGTCTGAGCACAATTTGCTTAACAACAGTAAAACTCAGTCTTCTAATATTTTTTATATAAACAAAGAAAAATCTGTTTTAGAAAATATTTTAAAAGATTACAAAAATGCTAAAACAGAATTTTTAGATTTTTAATACGTAAAACTTCCGTTGATATTAGGACAAGCTGCTGCCCTTCTTTTTTTACATAAAAGATTAATACCTAATGATATTTGGTGATATCCACCATTTGAAAACACAATATCTCCCGTTTGTTGAGTATAGGTATAAGCAAACATATAGTTCTTATAATTCAATCCTAAAATAGGCGTAATATATTGCGATTCACCAAAAACACTACCATCAAAACTTCTTCGATAAGATAACCCTCCCCATAATTGAGTAGATTCAAAAGTTTTATAAACTTTAAAGTTTACATCACCAATTTTCTCTTGAGTTTGTTCTTTGTATTGAAACATAAATGATGGTTCAAATTGTAGTTTATCTTTATCTCCAAAGAAATACCCAGCTCCTAAAATATAATTTCTCAGGTTTAACGACTCTAAACCTGAATTCAAATTATTCTTTGCAGATAACAAAATATTCTTCACTGTGAAATATGAAGAAAAACCGTTTTTATGGTATGCCATACCAAAATCGGCATTAAAATAAAAATCACTTTCTATAACTTGCGTTACAGCTGGATCATTGTTAAAAGTTCTTTGATCTCTTTCATTTTGAACTACAGAAAAAGACAATCCGAATGACAATTGATTGAATAGATTTTCATTCCCCATATCAATGTGATATGCATAGGTTCCTTGAATTCCTTTTTGAGAATGGTATCCGTTTTTATCGTTAAATAAAATCACCCCTAAACCAGTGTTTGAATACTCTCCTAACTTAGCGTGAAAACTCGCAGTTTGTAAAGAAGGTGCGTCTTGAACCCCCAACCATTGCTGGCGAGCTGTTAATCGTATTTTACCACAGTCTCCAATACCTGCAGCTGCTGGGTGTAATAAATAAACATTGTCTGACAAATAATCAGCATAAATAGGTAAAGTTTCTTGTGCTGTTACATTTATCGAAAATAGCAACAACACTAAATAAGCAATTCTTTTTTTCATGAAATAATAATAGAAGCCCCAAATATAGTTAAGAGATTTTTAAAATCTGTTAAAGTTTTATTCTATTATAACAGACTATCAACTAAAAACCCGAATTTTTCCTATATGCTGACGGACTCAATACCTTCACTTCTTTAAACTTCCTATTAAAATTTGAAAGGTTATTAAATCCACATTGATATGCAATTTCACTTATAGCTACTGTATTCTCTGATAATAATAATTTGCAAGCGTTTTCAATACGTAGCTCATTTAAAAAAGTAAAATACGTCTTGTTTGTTCGTTGTTTAAAATACCTACAAAATGCGTTTGGTGTCATGTTGGCTTTTTCAGCAATATTCTCTAAACCTATGTTTTTATGAAAATTATTCATTGTAAAATCCATCACATTTCGCATACGTTTCCCTTCGTTATCTGTATATCGTTTTGGGTATACATAATTTGCTAATTCTTTAATATTAGAATGTACTATTATTTTTAATATTTTAAGTAACCCTAAAAAACGATCAAAACTAGTAGCTTCTTGCAACTCTAAAAATAGTTTAATTACCTCTTCTTGATTTTCAACAAGTTTTATACCTACGATTGATTTTTCAAAAAATGGGTTTAACTCTATGAAATCATCCAATGCAAAAAAGTCTTTTCCAAAAGAATCATTTGTAAAAAAAAGAGAAATCATAAAAGATTCTTTTATAGAAGTAATATCACTTTTAAAAACATGGGGTAAATTACTTCCAATCACCAAAACATCTCCAGATTCATATTTATTAATTGTATCACCTACAACTAAAGTTCCTTCTCCTTCTAAAATAGCGCAAAGTTGAATTTCTTCGTGCTGATGAAACTTATCATAAAAAAATTGCTCTTTATCTTCCTGATAAATCAATCCGATATTTTGAGTTTTTGGTATTTTAAACGGTAATACTTTCATGAATTAAAACTACTATATGTTTTCAAATTTATGCAAATACTATCAAAATAAAACTATAAGTCATCTTATTAAGATAATATAGTATTATTTTTAGATAATTTGACAATATTCTATACTTTCCTTATCCTATAACTTTGCCAACAAAACAATAATTATGATAAATTGGGAAGGCGTGATGCCTGCAGTAACAACTAAGTTTACGAATGAAGATACTTTAGATTTACAAATGTTTGAAGTAAATATTAAAGCTCAATTAGAAGCTGGTGTTCATGGTATAATTTTAGGAGGCACACTAGGTGAAGCTTCCACTTTGTCAGACAATGAAAAAAGAACCTTAGTAAGGAAAGCTGTTCGCATAGTTGAAGGCAAAGTTCCTGTAATTATTAATATTGCTGAGCAAACCACCAAAGGTGCGATTGAAGCTGCTCAAAAAGCAAAAGAAGACGGTGCTTCTGGTTTAATGATGCTTCCTCCAATGCGTTACAAAGCTGATGCAAGAGAAACAGTTGAATTTTTCAAACAAACGGCTAACTCTACAGATTTACCAATTATGGTATATAACAACCCAGTAGATTATGGTATAGAAGTTTCTTTAGAAATGTTTGAAGAACTATTAAACGACTGTCCTAATATTCAAGCAGTAAAAGAATCTACAAGAGATTTATCTAACGTTACCCGTATAAAAAACCGTTTCGGAAACAGGTTGGCTATTTTAAGCGGAGTAGATACGTTAGCACTTGAAAGTCTTTTTATGGGTGCTGATGGATGGGTAGCTGGTTTAGTATGTGCTTTTCCCAAAGAAACAGTAGCTATTTACGAACTACAAAAAGCAGGAAGACATCAAGAAGCATTAGAAATTTATCGTTGGTTCTTACCTCTTCTTGAACTAGATATTAACGCTAAGTTAGTTCAAAACATTAAATTAGCAGAAGTAGCAACCGGAATAGGAACCGAAAATGTAAGAGCTCCTCGTTTACCTTTGATAGGAGAAGAACGAGAAAGAGTTTTAGCAATTATTAGCCAAGGACTAAAAACAAGACCTGAATTACCTGATTATAAAAGCTTACAAGTAGCATTTTAAACCTAATTTCCGAGTTGTGTAATAATTGTATAGCTCGGATTTGTTCATTTATAATTCAGGCTTCAACAAAAAACATATCATGACAACAACAGCAATCACAGGAAAAAATTATATAGGAAACAAGCTTTCTTCCAAAGGAAACAAAACATACACAACTTTTAACCCACAACTAAACAAAGAAAACGATTCTATTTTTTTTGAAGCAACTATAAATGAAGTTAATGAAGCGATAGAACTCGCTCATAACGCTTTTAAAGAATATCGTAATTATCCTGGAAGCAAAAAAGCAGTATTTTTAAATGCTATTGCTGATGAAATTTTAAACTTAGGTGATGATTTAATTCACATGTACATGTCAGAATCTGGTTTACCAGAAGGAAGAGCTATAGGAGAAAGGGGAAGAACCGTATTTCAATTACGATCTTTCGCTGAATTAGTTACTGAAGGTTCTTGGGTAAAAGCGACTATAGACACCGCTATTCCTGATAGAGAACCGTTACCAAAATCAGATATTCGTAAATTCAATATTCCTTTAGGTCCAGTTGTTGTTTTTGGTGCAAGCAACTTTCCTTTAGCCTATTCTACTGCTGGAGGCGATACTGCTGCTGCTTTGGCTGCTGGGTGTCCTGTAGTTGTAAAATCTCACCCAATGCATGCAGGAACAGGAGAGTTAATTGCTTCCGCTATTAGTAAAGCTGCTGACAAAACAGGAATGCCCAATGGTGTTTTTTCAAATTTAAATTCTGGTGGTATCGAAGTTGGTCAACAGTTAGTATCCCACCCTAAGGTAAAAGCAGTTGGATTCACAGGCAGCATTAAAGGAGGTAGAGCTTTGTTTGATTTAGCTGCAAAACGCGAAGAACCAATTCCTGTATTTGCCGAAATGGGAAGTATCAACCCAGTAATAATGTTCCCTAAAGCTTTAGAAAATAGAGGTGAAAATTTAGCGTCAACTTATGCAAACTCAATCACTTTAGGAACAGGGCAATTTTGTACAAACCCTGGTTTAATTCTCGGGTTAAAAAGCGACAGTTTAACCAAATTTATCAATTCTTTAGCGCAGAAAATTGTAGCAATTAATCCATCTTGTATGTTGCATCCAAATATTGTTGCAGCTTACGAAAGTAATAAAGCAAAAGCCATCGCTCAAGAAGGAACCGCAGTTGTAGGTGAATACTCTAAAGAAACTCAAACAAACTATGCTTCTCAAGTAATAACAACAGTTGAAGGAAAAACATTTTTAGAAAACCCTACTTTACATCAAGAAGTATTCGGACCTTACTCAATAGTAGTTCAATGTGAAAATATCGAACAACTAGAGCAAATAATATCTAACTTAGAAGGGCAACTTACAGGAACTGTGATTGCTGACAACGAAGCAGCAAACTACCCTAAAGTAATTGCAGCATTGCAAAACAGAGTGGGTAGAATTATTTTTAACGGCGTACCAACAGGAGTTGAAGTTTGCCCTTCAATGGTACATGGAGGTCCGTATCCTGCATCTACCGATAGTCGTTTTACAGCAGTAGGAGTAAATTCAATCAATCGTTGGGTAAGGCCTTTTAGTTTTCAAGATTTCCCTAACGAATTACTCCCAAATGAGTTAAAAAACGAAAACCCTTTACAAATTTTACGTTCGGTTAACGGTAGTTTTACAAAACAAGAAATAAAATAACAAAAATTAAGAATTTCTTTAGAAACCAATTTAGCTCAAACACTACTTTTGGGGCATCTAAAGAAATTGAAAAAAGCCAGCTTTGTCTTTTTATCAATAGAGAAATTTGAAGGGTTTTTTCTACTATAAAATGCAAGCTGGTAGTTCAATTTACCATGAGAAAAACTTTTTTTTGCGTTGATGCTCATACTTGCGGAAATCCTGTAAGAGTTGTTGCTGGTGGCGGTCCTAATTTAATAGGTGCAAACATGAGCGAAAAACGCCAACACTTTTTAAAAGAGTATGATTGGATTCGTAAAGGTTTAATGTTCGAACCTCGCGGACATGATATGATGAGTGGCTCAATCTTATTCCCCCCTCATAATCCTGAAAACGATTTTGCTATCTTATTTATTGAAACCTCTGGTTGTTTACCTATGTGTGGACACGGAACCATTGGAACTATAACCATAGCTATTGAAGAAGGTTTAATTACACCTAAAATTCCAGGAAAAATACGAATGGAAGCTCCTGCGGGTTTGGTTGAAATTGAATACCAACAAACAGGTAAAAAAGTTGATTGGGTTCGTTTAACGAACGTTAAAAGTTATTTGGCTGCGGAAGGACTTACTGTTGATTGTCCTGAATTAGGAGAAATTACCTTTGATGTTTCTTACGGTGGAAATTATTACGCAATTGTAGATCCGCAGAAAAACTTTTCTGGCGTTCACGATTTTACAGCTTCAAAAATAATTCAGTACTCACAAGAAGTTCGTAAAAGCATCAACGAAAAATATCCAGATATGTTTATTCATCCTGAAAACGACACCATTAGAGATGTAACACATATGTTATGGACCGGAAACCCTATCGATCCTACTTCATCTGGAAGAAATGCTGTTTTTTATGGTTATAAAGCTATTGATCGTTCACCATGCGGAACGGGTACCTCAGCTCGTTTAGCACAGTTATATGCTAAAGGAAAACTACAAGTTGGTGAAGAGTTTATCCATGAAAGTTTTATAGGCAGTAAATTTATAGGTCGAGTTGAAGAAGAAACTATACTTGATGGTAAAACAGCTATTATCCCTAGTATTCAAGGGTGGGCAAAAGTGTACGGATACAACAACATTATTATTGATGATGAAGATGATCCTTATGCACATGGTTTTCAAGTAATCTAACATTAAATGGGAAAAGAAATTGTAATTATCGGTGGCGGAATTATAGGTTTATGTTCCGCTTACTATTTACAAAAAGAAGGACACAAAGTTACTATTGTTGACAAATCTGATTTTTCAACAGGTGCTTCTTATGTAAATGCTGGAATTATTACTCCTAGTCATATCATTTCATTAGCAGCACCAGGAATGATAAATAAAGGCATTAAATGGATGTTGAGTTCAACCAGTCCTTTTTCAATAAAACCTCGGTTAGATTATGACTTTTTACAATGGACTTGGTTGTTTAAAAAATCGGCAACCAACAAAAAAGTAGCGGCATCTATTCCTATTATTAAAGACATTAATTTATTTAGTAGAGATTTATATGAAGAACTAAAAGCTTCTAACAATTTTAATTTTCATTATCAACATAAAGGATTGATGATGTATTACAAAACCGACAGAATGGGTGAAGAAGAATGGAATGTTGGTAAACTTGCGATAAAAGAAGGTTTAAAGGTTGAAAATCTTACGAAAGAAGAAGCTCAAAAATTAGAGCCTAATGTTAATTTAAACATCAAAGGAGCTGTGTATTATCATTCTGATGCACACATGACTCCAAATGAATTTATGCTACAACTAAAATTGTATTTAAAAAATAATAACGTTACGTTTTTAGCTAATGAAGAAGTTGTGGATTTTAAAATTTCTGAAGGAAAAATAAAAAAGATCAACACAAAAAATCATGTATTAACTGCTGATGAGTTTGTTCTCACCACAGGTTCTTGGACACAAAAACTAGCTAAAAAACTAGGAATTACAGTCCCTATGCAGGCTGGTAAAGGGTACAGAATAAATATTGAAAGAGAAACGGGTATTCGCATTCCTGCTATTTTAACAGAAGCCAAAGTTGCTGTGACACCGATGAATGGTTTTACACGTTTTGGTGGCACCATGGAAGTTGCAGGAATCAACAGTAAAATCAACTATAAAAGAGTGAATACTATTGCTAATGCTGGTGAAAATTATTACGACGGACTGCATATTAACAAGCAAGAAAGAACCAGTATTGAAAGCGGTTTGCGCCCTTGCTCTCCTGATGGTTTACCTTACATTGGCAGACTTTCAAAAATAAGAAATGTAACCGTTGCCGCGGGTCATGCAATGATGGGCTGGAGTTTAGGTCCTGCAACAGGAAAACTTATTTCTGAAATTATTGATGATAAAAAGACTAGCTTAGACCTCACTCCTTTTCAGGTTGAACGCTTTTCATAAAAAAACTCAAGAACTTTTTATTCTTGAGTTTTTAAAACAACAAATAGCAGACATTTAAATGTCAGTTACATAAACTTTATCAATAAATTTTGAACTTAACAATCTGGCAACTCCCATATAACTTGGTTTAAATTTAATTTTATCTCCCACTTTATACTTTATATTTCCCGATTTGTCTTTGTTTGTTCCAACGTCAATTACCAACATATCCGAGGTTATTCCTACAAAAGAAATGTCTTTATCATCAGTTTCAATATCGTTTTTATCAACATCTAACATACCTACATCTAAAATTGCTTTGTATGACATTTCTTGAACATCACTTTCATTATAATTGGTTGTATGACCAATATTTGCTTCGTTTATAATTCCGTCTGGAACTAACTTTTTTTTCTTTAATTCTATAATATTCGCATAAAACTCAAAAGTTTCGGTATGTAAGTTTTTAAACGGTTTATTTTCTAGAGGACTTACCCCGAAAAAAACTGCTTCTCCAATTCTAAAGTGATTAATCTCTTTAGGAACTATCTTGTTTTCGATAAGTGGTAAGGTTATCGAAGTTCCTCCAGAAACATACTTCAATTGTTTATTAAATTTTGCTGAAATAAGCTCCTTGTATAACGACAATTGCATTAATTTGTCATAGGTAGGCTCAACCCCATACATACATCCTAAATTAGAGCCTATACCAATTACCTCAATATTTGACAAGTTAAAAACCTGCTCGTAAAAACTAAGAATATTATCTCTGCTGACTCCTTCTCTAAGCTCACCTAATTCTATCATAATAATAATTTGATGAACCATATTTTGCTTTTTTGCTGATGCATTCAAAGCTTCAATAGTAGACAATGTACTATTCAACGAAATATCGGCATACTTAACTACCTCATCTGCATAAATTTCTGCAGGAGGTTTTATATAAATAGTTCTTATCTCTGGATTTACCGCTCTTAAATTTCGAAGACTAGTTAATCTTGAATCTCCTACCGAGTTTACATTCTCTATAACATCTTTAGTTAAAATCGTTTTTAAAAATGTTTTATCTCCTGAAAACACTTTGGTTACCAAACTCCATTCTATATCATTCGCTTTAAAAAAGCTGCTTAAAGATTTAATGTTTTGCTTTATTCTTTCAGAATATATTGTTAATTCTGCCATATTATTGGGTTATAATTCTTGGTAAATTATCGGGTAATTTTGTTAAAAGTTCGTAGTTTATAATTTGTATTGAGTCATTAAAAGAAGATACCGTAATTTCAGATTCTTCTTGACTTCCTATCAACACCACTTCATCTCCTTTTTCAATAACGTCAGCATTAGTTACATCTACTGCTAACATATTCATGTTTACAGTTCCTATAATATTATGTCTTTTTCCTCTAATTATAACTTTTCCTCTATTACTTAAAGACCTACTATAGCCTGAAGAATAGCCAACAGGAATAATTGCAATCTTTGTTTCTTCGTTGGTAAAAAAAGAGGTTCCATAACCAATAAACTGACCTGCTTTTACAGTTTTTACATCCATTACTTGAGTTTTCCAAGACAATACTCTTTGTAAAGGAGATTCGTAAATTTTGTGCTTATTTAAATAGTGAACTAAAATTTCTTTGGTTGGAAAAAAACCAAATTGAAGAATTCCTATTCGCACTAAATCAAATCTAGTTTTCGGATAACGAACACTAGCTGCTGAACTTGCTAAATGAAAATCTGGATTTAAAAAATCATATTGATCTATTTTTTTAATCGCCTTTCTAAATTTCTTTTGTTGATCGGTTATTCTTTTATAGTTAGAAATACTTTCTGCTCCTGCTAAATGAGAACATACTCCTTTTACTATAATATGATTTTTATTTGCTTCAATATATGCAATTATGGTAGTTAGGTTTTTAAGTTCAAAACCTGTTCTATTCATACCAGTTTCTATTTCTATATGAATTTTTGCAGGAATGTTTAATTTTTTTGCTGCTTTTACAGCAGCTTGCAATCTGTCTATTTCAAAAACATAAAACTCAACATTATTTTCAATTGCCCAATCTAACTGACTGTTATGAATCATTCCCATAACCATTATAGAAACATCTTTTTCTTGCAAGTGTTTTTTTAGCTCATAAGCTTCATTAGCATCAGAAACACTAAAGTGTCTAACACCATATTTATAAGCTAAATTACAGTATGTTTTTATTCCATGACCATAAGCATTTCCTTTTACTACTGAAGAAAAAGTAATCTCATCTCCTAAATGAGTTTTAATAAAACTAATGTTTTTTTTTATGGCTGATTCTGAAATTTCTATAAATGAAGTGTGTGTCATGAATGTAAAACCTCTTTTACTATTTTATCAAATAATTGTACTCCTGTTGGTATAATTTCATTTGGAAAATCGTAGTCTGGATTATGAAGCGCAGGAGTATTTTTACCAGCTCCTAAACCAAACATAGCTCCTTTATATTTTTGTGTAAACAACCCAAAATCTTCCCCCCATTTAAACGGAGTTAAAATTTCGTTGATAGGTAGATTTAATGATTCTGCTGATTTTTTAATTATTGAAACTGCTTGATCATCATTTTTATTAGCATAAAACTCTTCAAACCAAAAAACTTCAGACTCTAAAGAATAATTGTTTGATAATTGTATTACGAGCTCTCTTAACTGCTTTCTTTTTTCCTCAATCAAATCAGTGCTCCAACTTCTTAACGTAAAGTGTACTTCTCCATATCCTGCTGAAATCCCGTAAGCTTTTTCTCCCATAGTTACATAAACAGGAGTCATTAAAAAGAAATCTTTTGCTTCAGGTTTGTTATTACTTTCACGTTCAGCAAACAGTAAAATAACAGCTATTGCACTAGCAGGATTGTATCCTTTTTCTGGTTCAGCAGCATGGGCTGTTTTACCTTTTAGTTTAATAGATATACTTTTTACATTACTGGTAAATACTTTATTTTTTAGTACTATTTCATGCTTTTTGAACCCTGGTAGATTGTGTAAGGCAAATACATAATCTATTGATAGGTTTATGAAAAAATTATCTTGTAATACTAATGAAGCACCTTTTCCATTTTCTTCTGAAGGCTGAAACAACAATAATACTTTCCCTTTGAGTATAGGGTTTTTAGTTAGTGTAGTTGCCACACCTAGCATTATAGCTGTATGCCCATCATGCCCACATTTGTGCGAAACACCAACTTTCTTCGATTTATATTCAAAAGTGTTTATTTCTTGAATTGGTAATGCATCAATATCTGCTCGAAGCAAAACCGTTTTCCCTTCTTCTTTTCCTTCAAAAACAGCAACTAAACCTGTTTTGGCTACTTTTTTAAGTTTACATTTAGCATTCTGTTTTAAAAACCTAAGTATTCTATTTTGCGTCTCATATTCTTCTCCTGAAATTTCAGGATACTGATGCAATTCTTTTCTAATACTATATAATATGTCTTCTTGTATCTCCACTTAATTATTTTCTTAATAATTGAATTATAGAAAACACCAATGCAGACAAGGTTATACCAAAGAAATTAGCATCTAAGTCCCAAGGTAATTTTACTTCTAAAACAATTAATGTTAAGGTAGTTAATCCTCCTAAAATCATCGCATAAAAAGCTGCAGTAGGCGATGGCTTTTTTAGTAGTAATGTTCCTAAAACAGGCACTAGTAAACCTGACACCATAAAAGCATAAGAATACAACATTAATTCTAATACATTTTGCATCATAGTTGCAAGTAAAATAGCCAATCCTCCTATTAAAAAAGTGATGATTTGTGAACTTTTTATACTGATTGATTTCTTGAAATACCCAAAAATGTCGGTAGTTAAATTACCTGATGCTGCCATTAAACAACTATCAGCTGTAGACATAATTGCTGAGAAATATGCAGACATCATAAGTCCCATTAAACCTATTGGCAAGATACTTCTTAATAACAACGGCAATCCAAGTTCTGCATCAATTTGAGTACCCGGAGCATATCCTATTGATGTAAACATTCCTTGTTCAAAAGCTACTCTTGAAAATAACCCTAGTGCAACTCCCATAAATGCCATGATAGGATATTCAAACAACCCTGCTATTTTCCATGCTTTTTTTGCGGTTTGTTCGTCTTTACAAGCGTAAATTCTTTGATATAAAGTCATTCCAACAAACC
Source organism: Tenacibaculum crassostreae (assembly GCF_964512405.1). NCBI lineage: Bacteria > Pseudomonadati > Bacteroidota > Flavobacteriia > Flavobacteriales > Flavobacteriaceae > Tenacibaculum > Tenacibaculum crassostreae. The sequence goes on along the minus strand of NZ_CAZELE010000002.1, from coordinate 231,825 downwards.
AAATAGGAACTATTGTTATTATCCAATTAAACATATCGATAAACTTAATGTTTGATAAGGATAAAAAACTTGCTGGTAACGTTTCTTTAATTGCACTCCAACCTCCTATTTCATAGTAACCAATAGGAATTCCTATTCCTATTAATCCTACCATTAAAATTATCCATTGAATAGTATCGGTATAAATAACTGCTTTAATTCCGCCAATAACTGTATATACAACTGCTATTACTCCCATTATTAGTACTGCATTGGTTATAGAAATGGAAGGAAAAGTAGCTGAAGCTAATTTTGCTCCTGCTAAAATTTGAGAACTTGTAAAACCGATATAACCAATGAGAGAAATAATTCCTGCTATTAAAGCTACTTTTAGGTTATAATGATGTGCTAATGATTCGGGAAAAGTTAAAAAGTGGTTTTTCTTAGCAATAGGATATACTTTTGGAATTAAAAAAACGGCGCTTATCCAAGCGCCAAGTATTCCTGTAAAAAGCATCCAACTTCCAGACAGTCCCATTAAAAAACCTAAACCTCCTAGTCCGATAGAAAAACCTCCGCCAACATCTGTTGCTACTACTGACAACCCAATGTGACCTGCAGACATGTTTCTTCCTCCTACGTAATAATCGTCTTTTGATTTGTTTTTTTTCATGAAGTAGACTCCTACCCCAAGCATAAAAATTAAATACGTAACAAATATTATTAGGTCAATAAAATGTATATCCATTTTATTACTTTTCTTGGTCTAAAATAAACTGTTCTTTATACTGTGCTTTTTTAAGTTGTGCTCTTTTAGCCACCGATGGTTTTGTGTACTCTTTTCGTTCTCTTATTTCTTGCAATACCTTTGTGTTTCGGTATTTTCTTTTGTAACGTTTTAAAGCTCTATCAATGTTTTCGCCTTCTTTTACTGGTATAATTAACATATATAATTGTTTTTAAATTACTATTTTGAATGAATTAACCAAGGTAGGTTTGTAATACCTTAGTTCTTGATTTTTGTTTTAATCGTCTAATTCCTTTTTCTTTAATTTGACGGACTCTCTCTCTTGTTAAATCGAAAGCTTCTCCTATTTCTGTTAAGCTCATAGGCCTATAGTTTTCTAAACCGTAAAACAGTTTTATAATATCTGATTCTCTTGGAGAAAGAGTTTTTAAACTCCTACTTATTTCTAACTCTAACGATTCTTGCATTAACTCTTTATCGGGTTTTGGAGCTTCTGAAGATTTCATAACATCGTATAAATTAGAAGTTTCACCCTCTTTAAAAGGAGCATCCATAGAAACATGACGTCCAGAGTTTTTCATCGATTGTTTTACATCAGAAACAGTCATATCTAACACCTTAGCTATTTCTTCTGCAGTAGGCATTCGTTCGTTATTTTGTTCTAATTTAGATACTGCCTTATTTATTTTACTAATGCTACCAATTTTATTAAGTGGCAGCCTAACTACACGTGATTGTTCTGCTAGCGCTTGTAAAATTGATTGACGAATCCACCAAACCGCATAGGATATAAACTTAAATCCGCGAGTTTCATCAAAACGTCTTGCTGCCTTTACCAAACCAATATTTCCTTCATTAATCAAGTCAGAAAGTCGTAACCCTTGATTTTGATATTGTTTCGCTACCGAAACCACAAATCGTAAATTGGCATTTACCAGCGTTTCTAACGCTCTTTGATCTCCTGTTTTAATTCTTTGAGCTAATTCAACTTCTTCATCAGCAGTAATCAAATCTATTCTTGCAATTTCTTGCAAATATTTCTCAATAGATTTTGATTCTCTATTAGTAACTTGTTTTGTAATTTTTAACTGTCTCATATTATCGTTTTAGTCTCATTTCTAAATATGGTGTAGTAAATCCTAATTTTTCATATAAAAACTTTGCCGGATTATCTTTTTCAACATGTAAAGCAATATCTCCTTTACAATTATCAATAGCATGTTTCATTATTCTCTTACCAACTCCTTTTCCTCGATATTCTTTATGAGTAGCTATGTATACTAATATATTTTCAGGAATATACTCATCCATCCCTGTTTTGTTTATCACCACAGCTCCTACAATTTCATTGTTGTCTTCTATTGTAAACACATACCCTCCTAACCCTGTTCTTTCTTTAGCAGCGTAATCAATTGCTTTGCGGATAGCCGTTTTTTCGTCTCCGTAGTTTTCAAGATGTGTATATAAAAAATTGGTTACTTTTTCTATTTCAAGAGGTGTAATACGATTAAAAGCATCGTAAGTGTGTACTGTCATAATTTGATTTTTGCAAATAGATTTTACCAAACACTAAGCACTTCAATTTAAATTTGAAGTAGTTAAATATATTGGCAACCTATTTGGGGTTTTTATTTTATTAGCGCAGATGTACTTTTGCGAAAAGTGTATGAATAGGAAAATAACTATTCATAAGAACCGAAACACCTAATGAATTTACACGACAAACCGTATAAACCATTAAATCATATAGAATTAAATCTTTTCTTTTAAAAAAAGCAATAAATTAGAATCCTGGAGGAATAAACTTGTCCGATTGATTGCGGAACACAAGGAAGTTGAATGTGAAAACTCGTTGATTTTTTTTCTCGTGTGTAGTATATACCATAGCCTACAAAAGTACGAAATTTTAAGCTAACATCAAAATAGACTTAGAAAACAGTGGATTTACTTACTGGTTTTTCTATAGAATAAGAAAGGCAGCTAAATTTAGCCGCCTTATATTTTTATCTATTTTTTATTGATTTACTTTTTAAACTTACTAATTCCTTCTTCTAACCAATTAAAATATTCATCAACATTTGGAGTATAAGCAACTGGATCAATTAAATTCGTTTCATCATGATTCATTAACACATAAAACGGTTGTGAATTAGCTTTGTACTTTATGGTTTGTAATTCGCTCCATTTTTGACCGATATACTTTAATTTCTTACCAGGGTTTAACTTCGATTCTACTACCTCATCATCTTTTAAAGGTCGTTTATCATCCACATACAAAGAAATTAACACCACTTTATTTTTTAATATGTCTAATACTTTTGGCTTTACCCACACGTTTTGTTCCATCTTTCTACAATTAACACAAGCGTGTCCTGTAAAATCTATCATTATAGGTTTACCAACCTTTTTCGCATACGCCAATCCCTTATCATAATCGTGAAAAGCCATAATATCGTGTGGCGGCATTAAGTGTGCGCCTTCTGGTAATCCTCCGTGATCATTTTGCTGAACACTTGCCGTTCCTGCTTTTGTAAATCCAACCCCATAAGGAGATTCGCTATAATGTTGTGGTGGTGGAAAAGCACTTATCAGGTTTAACGGCGCTCCCCATAAACCTGGAATCATATAAATTGTAAATGACAACACTATAAGTCCTAAACTTAATCTTCCTACTGATATATGACTGATTGGGCTATCGTGTGGTAATTGTATTTTTCCGAAGAGATAAAACGCTAAGGCTCCGAAAATAGCAATCCAAATTGCGATAAACACTTCTCTTTCTAACAAATGTAGTTGTAAAACTAAATCGGCATTCGATAAGAATTTAAATGCTAATGCTAATTCTAAAAACCCTAAAACTACTTTTACGGTGTTTAGCCATCCTCCTGATTTTGGCAATGAATTTAACCAACCTGGGAAAGCTGCAAACAAAGCAAATGGTAAGGCTATTGCTGATGAAAACCCCAACATTCCTACTATCGGAGCTATTCCTCCTTTAGAAGCTGCTTCTACTAATAACGTACCAACAATTGGTCCTGTACATGAAAAAGACACAATAGCTAATGCTAATGCCATAAAGAAAATTCCTATTAACCCTCCTCTATCAGCTTGCGAATCTACTTTCGTTGCCCAAGAACTTGGTAAGGTAATTTCAAAAGCACCTAAAAACGATACTGCAAAAATTACCAAGATTAGGAAAAATGCTAGATTGAACCATACATTGGTTGATAGTGCATTTAAAGCATCTGCACCAAACACCGCTGTTACAACCGACCCTAACAATACATAAATCCCAATAATTGATAATCCGTAGATAATTGCATTACGAATTCCTGCTGATTTACTTTTACTTTGTTTCGTAAAGAAACTTACCGTCATAGGAATCATTGGGAATACACATGGAGTTAATAGCGCTGCAAATCCTGATAAAAAAGCAATAAAGAAGATTCCTAACAACCCTCTTTTTTCTTCTTTTTTACTATCCTTAGAAGCTACCTTCTCTGATGTCTTAACTTCTTTTGAACTTAGAGCTGTCGCTTTACTTAACTCAAAAGTTAAATCGATTTCTTTAGGCGGTAAACACTGCTCGTCTGTACAAGCTATAAACTCTACAAAAGCGTTTACCTCGGTAGTTGATGTGTCAACCAATTCTATTTCTTGTTCAAAAATAGCTTTGTTATCAAACGATTTTATATTCATTCCTTCTTCACCAAAAAGTGTGGTAAACTTTATTTTTCCTTCTGGTTCAGATGTATTTCCTATAATTTTTATTTTACCCCCATTATCATCATAAGTAAAAGTAGTTGGTATTGGACCTCCACTAGGAACTTCTTGTGAATATAAATGCCATCCGTTTTGAATGGTTGCAGTGCTAATTAATTTATATTTAGTTTCTGACAGCTTTTCAACTTTCGAACTCCATTTAATCGGATTGTATATTTGACTTATCGCTGTAAAGCTAAATGCAAAGCATATCAGTAAAAATGAGATGTTTTTTTTCATTTTCTTTAAAAAAGAGATTAATTTATATCGAAGGTTAATTCAACTTCTTTAGGAGGCAAACAATTTTCTCCTGTACAAACCATAAACTCAACCATTCCTTTTACTTTGAATTTTTCAGTAGTTTTTAAACGTATTTTTTGTTTAAACACTGCTTTGGTGTCAAAATACTTAATTTTCATTTCAAAAATAGGATCGTCAATTTCATGTCCGTTAGGTTCTGATGTGTTTCCTTTTTTTAAGTAACGAGAATCACCATTAAACGTAAATAATGTTGGAATTGGACCTCCTTGAGGAATATTTTGTGAGTACAAATGCCAATCATGTTCAATGAGAGCAGTAATTACTAACTCAGCTTCATTATCTGAAATTTTATTTACTGAAGTTGACCATTTTATCGGATCATGTACTTGCGCATACGAAACACTACCAATAGCAAGCAATAGGATGAAAAATACTTTTTTCATTTTTTATCAATTAGTTAAATTGTAGTTAAATGCGTAAAAATAGCATGTTTCTTATTTAAATCAAGAATGATTTTAAAAAGTTTAACATTAAAATGTATAAATAAAAAAAGAGCAACCATTTCTGATTACTCTTATCTAGTAGCGGGAACAGGACTCGAACCTGTGACCTTCGGGTTATGAGTTCGAAAAATCACCTTTTTTAACGCTATTTAATACCCAAAACTAAACAAATCGTTTACGATACTGTTTACGGTAGTTAAACTTTAATTTGTTGTTAAATATAGTAAAATTTAATCTTATAAATATTTCTATATTTTTAATTAACTTTAAACAGAACTATCTTACTGCAATTCTGTTTGTTATGAAAAAAATTATCTTATCCAAACTTTACCATAAAGACAAAAATCAAATCAGAATTAATTTTGAATATAATTATGAAATAAAGGAGTATGTAAAAAAACACCCCTTGGTTAAATGGAGTAATACTTATAAAACATTTTACCTTCCATTTTCCAAAGAAAATGCAAATAATTTTTGCGTTTATTTACGCAAGAAAAACTACCTCGTAGACTTCAAAAAATTACAGAACAATAAGATTAATACCCTACCAAAAAAACTAAGCCCTGAAATAACCTCATCAATTGACTTATTTAAAAAATGGCTAGTTCAAATGAGATATAGTAACAATACAATTAAAACTTATATTTCAATGATTGAATTGTTCTTTAAATTTCATTCTGAAAAAAATATCCAACAAATTACTAAAAGAGATATTGAATTTTTTAATGATGAATACATTATTAAAAACAATTATTCTTCTACATTTCAAAACCAATTAATCAACGCAATTAAACTTTTTTATACTTATAACACTAATCAATATTTAGATTTACAAAATTTAAACCGCCCAAAGAAAAGCAAGAAACTTCCAGAAGTTTTAAGTCTAGATGAAATTAAACAAATACTTACCTCTATTAAAAACCTTAAACACAAAACTCTATTAAGCTTAATATATTCTTGCGGTCTAAGAATTGGAGAAGCTTTAAACTTGAAAACAAATTCTATTGATTTAAATAGACAATTATTACACATAAAATCTGCCAAAGGAAGGAAAGACAGATTTATACCTATTTCACCCACAATGATTTTACTTTTAAACAGATATTTATCTCTTTACTTTCCTAAAGTATATTTATTTGAAGGACAAGCTAACGCAAAATATAGCACAACAAGCGCAAGACAAGTTTTAAAACGAGGACTTAGCAAAACAAATATTACAAAAAGAGTTACATTACACACACTACGCCATAGTTATGCTACACATCTACTTGAAAATGGTACAGATATCCGTTTTATACAAGAATTACTTGGTCATAATAGCCCAAAAACAACCATGATTTATACACATGTCAGCACTACAAGCCTTCAAAAAATTAAAAATCCTTTCGACGATTTTAATATTTAACTTTTATATTTGTTATATAACAACATGTAAATATGTCATTTTAATACCTTATAGGGAGGTATAACGACGTATTTTACGCTCATATAAACAAGTTACCTGCAAGCTGAAAATCGAGATTAATCAAAACCTATGATAAAAGTTTATTTTGACTGGAATGTTTTATCCCAAATGAAAAATGGAAAACACGTTGAGTTGAAAGAACTAATATTAAACAATGAAAATTTATTAATACCCTTTTCAACTTCACACATAAACGATATATCTTCTAGCTTTAAAGGCACACAGAAACAGCAAGAATATATTAACTCTGATTTAGAATTTATTTCTGATATAACAAATGAATATTGCCTTTTTAATAATGGAAAAGGAATCGTATTAGACCATTATCCTCCAAAAGAATTATTTGAACAAAATATCTCTGACAAGAACACATTCAAGGATATAAGTATTAATGGATTATTAGAAAACTTTGAAGATGATGAATTAACCAAAAGTCTTGTAAAATCAATATTTGATTTACTCAAGTCTATTCCAATTGAAGAATCTTTTAAACAAGCTTTTGAAACACCTGAAAGTTCTGAGGCTATGGAAAAAATGTTCCCTGGTTTAAAAGAAAACCCAACAATGGAAGGTTTTTTTGAGAGTTTTAGTAAAATGAACTTCAATCTTAACGAATTGGAAGGTTATAAAGATTTAAGAAAAACAGTTCAAAGCGGAACAGGAATTAATAGAGATAAAATATTCGATACACAAAACCCATTTGAATTTATTCAAAAAACTTATGATAAATTAGGCTTTAATCCTGAACAGTTTTATCCTGAATATCAAAATGCTCCAAAATGGTTTGATGATATAACAAATACATATATAAAACTTGATATGCACGGTTACCAAGAAGATACTGTGAATATCAAAAAAGGTAGAAAAGAAACATTTAAAAATACAACTGATGATGCTTTTCACGCAGCTTTTGCTTCAACTTGTAACATTTATGTAATTAACGATAACAGGTCTTACAAAAAAACTAAAAAAGTATTTGAGAAATTAAAAATAAATACAAGAGTTTTTAAGCCCAATGAGTTCTTAGAATTCTACAAAAAATTCCTACATAATGAAAACCCAAGTCTTGATTTAAAGATTATTCAAGATTTATTAAGGTCAAATAGTTTTTATGACTCAAAATCTGAAGATGGTATTTTTAGAACATTTTATTTTCCTTATTTTCTATTTGGTTTTTTTAATAAAATTGGAGTTTTTTATCCTACTAATTCAGAAGAAACAAGTACTTTTTTAAGTCAAGACAAACCTACAAATTGGTTTATAATTGATGAAGAGGTGAAAAGATTAGTCAAAAGAATGTTAACTTATTTTGGAAATGATATAGATAATGAAGGAGAACTGAGAATGAATGAGTTTAATAAAGATAAATGGAATGGTCGGAAATGGAAATTTGAAAACCTAACTCTAAGACTTCAATCAATAAATGGTTATGTCCAGTTATATTTTGATTTTGAAAATGAAAAGCCAGCAGGTAACAAAGTATAAAAATAATAAGGGTTAAGTGCCTAACCGAAAGTTGGTACATATTTACAAAGTCCGCCAAATTTTAAATTTGACGGTTAAAAGAAAATAACGGTAAAATTATTAAATTTGGCTAAGTGTTAAAACCGAAATTAAATGCGTTTTAACCCCTTACTATTCTTATACGAGACCGTTGTGCAACATAACCAAACTGAATGGGAATACAAGCAGACAATCCGAATCTAATTAAATTACTTCTTGAACAAAGTAAAAAACTTCAAGAAGATAGAAAGGTTGTGCTTTCAAAAATAAATCCTTGGTTAGACATTTTAGAAAAGAGTTCTTATTCAAAAATTGAAAAGAAACAGAAGCGTAAAGAAATTATTGACATTGGGAATTTTATACATTATTTTGATTCAAGTTTAGTAATCGAAGATGCATTAAGTGAAAGTCCTGATTTCATCGTAAAACAAAATGAATTAAAAATTGGTATCGAATTAAAGGATTTAATAATTCGTCAAAATGAAAAAGAAAAAGAAGGAATTTTAAAATCACTTTTTGAGCAAATTAAATCAGAATTAAAAAGTGAGGAAAAATCTCTTTGTGGACTCTATCGCATAGAATTAATCGATGAAAATTTATCCTTAAAAAAGAAACATAAAGAAGCTCTCAAAAAAGAAATAATTGCTCTGATTAAAGGTCAGCAAATAGAACAGAAATATGTAAAAGCTATTAAAAAAAAGCCAATGTCTGAAATTAGCATTTACAAAGGAGAAACTACAATTGTTGGAAACTTAAAACGAAAAGTTGTTGAAGAAAAAATTAAAACAAAAGAAGAAAAATTAAAAAGTTACTCAAGTGAAAAACTTGATGAAATTTGGTTGCTATTAGTCATTGGAGGAGTTGAAAAATCATCTGATTACTCATTTTTTGATTCTGATATTACAGAAAAACCTTTTGAATCAAATTTTGATAAGATATTTATTTATGACTTTTTTCATAGAGAAATAACCGAATTAAAAATTACGTTGCACAACAATGTATAACCGCAATTACGGCGGATTCGACTACGTCCGAATCCACTCGGAATTGCTAACGTCTGTGCTTAACCGAAAAATTTGCGTACTTTAACCCGTAACTGACGGTTATACGAGACCGTTACCACACATTCGAGACGAACTATGCTGAAAAAAGTAATTCTTGCTGACAAAAAATATTCTGGTAAATTCCATATTACTCTATATAAAGATAAACTGATTAATTATTACGGAATTTCCAATAGTCGATTTTTTAAAGAATCTAATACTGAGCCTAAAGAATTTAGTATTAACACAACCTTTGAAGTTTATAAACTTGATAAGTTCGACCAAAAGGAACATAAAGTAAAGGCTTCTCATATTTTACGTAATGAACAATTAGAATTTATTTTAGGCGACCGAATAAGAGTGTATGTAAACTTAAACATTTTTGAGGTAATTAGAATTAAGTGGATTAAAAAGCAATATTTAATACAAACAAAAGAAATTAAAACTGATATTCTCAAATATATAATTGGAGGTGTTTTAGGTTTTATTGGAGCTATGGCTATTCAGAAAATAAACCAATATAATGCTGAACCTGAAAATCCACCAATACAAGAAATAAAAAAATCTCTCGAACAAATAAATGACCAAACAACTGAAATAAAATTAGAAACTGATTCCATAAAAACTGATTTAAAAATTAATAATCCGAAATAAAAACTTGTGCTAACAAAGTATATAATTTATTGCTAGTTCTAGCCTACTTACGAAAATCCTCGCGGATTTTCTATTTGGTTTTTATTTGCTAAATTACATGTTAAACCACGCAACAAACTATATACAAAACCGTTACCAATAATTAAATGCATTATCCTGAAAAATATATAGTTGACTTGAATGAAAAGGAAATCATAGGTTTACATCTTGATTCATCATATAGCATTAATGAATTAAAAGACTCCTATGTTAGGTGCACTCTTTCCTTCTTGCTTGAAGCAATTCAACATTGCCGACATAATAATCATACCAAGAATTTAGTACCAATTATGTCTAGCTTGTCTATGTTAGAGCAAATCGGAATTTGTTATGAAAGAACTGACTTAAATACAAATTTTACAAATGGAATTAAGAGAGCTTTGATTTTATTTGGAGAATATGAATCTGATGATGATTTATTGGATATTTTACCTGCTCTAAGAAACGGACTTTTGCATAACGTGAGTCTAGTATCTAAAGCGAAATATCCTAACCAATCGAACTACATATTTAGATATAGTAATGAGAACGATAATTTAAGTGGTGTTTACCAAAACTCTCCAAGAATATGGGATGGTAACTTTGGAACACTAAGTGCAAAAGGAAGAGAACATTATACAACTCTCATTAACACTGATGAACTAAATGATTTACTTTACAAGTGTTTGAATAACGCAGAGGAACTTAATAATAAAGGACTACTCAAAATAAAGTTAGATGGCGGAAAAGAAGAGTTGTTTTACAATTATTTAAGGTCAAAACCGAAATAAACTATTGGTAACAATATATAAAAAACATAGGGCGATTTTGGCTTACCGAAAGGTCTTTGTTTATTTATAAAGTCACCAAATATAAAATTTGGCATTTTCAACAAAAAAAGATAAAAGCAAAATACTATATTTGGCTTAGTACCAAACCGAAACGTATCGCTTATCACCTGCCCTACGTTTCTTATACCAACCGTTGGCAACAAGCTGTACAAAATGACGACATTAGAATCAATATCAAAATTGAATAAAATATTCAAAAGCAAAAAATGGACTGAAATAGACATTGATGAATATGTATTTGATAATTTCTGTAAGCTGTTAGATAATGTAAAGGAAAGCGAGAGAAAATTAATAATTGAATTAGTAGAAAGGTATCAATGGATTTCTTTTTCAGAATATCAAGAAAAAATTCTTTCAACATTAGAAAGTGTAGAAGATGAGAAAATAGAAAAACTTAAAACAATATATTTCTTCCCAGTAATTAAACCAGAGGACGAAGGTGGTTTTAAAAGTGGGCAATTTCTAATTTACCAAATAAAGGCTTTTAAAAAGTATTTAAAAAAATATACAGATATCAAGTTTAAATATGTTTCAAAATTTGAGCATTTAACTGATTCGACATTTGAACTTAAAGAAAATGAAACTGTTTTCTTAATTGATGATTATATAGGTTCTGGAGAAACTTTAAATGCCTGTTTAGAAGTAGTCAGAAGCAATAAAAATATTACAAACGATAAACTAAACATAATAACTATTGCAATTCAAAAAGATACTTCAGAAGTGATTAAAAAAGAAGGTATCTCTATTTATTCAGATTATTTTTCACCTAGAGGATTAAGTGATTTTAATGACTCACCTATACTCGAAGAGAAAATTAAGGTAATGCTTGAAATCGAAAAGTTAATACCTGGTGGTAATCATTTTAGTTTAGGCTATAATAATTGTGAAGCCTTAATAACTCTTGCAAGAACGCCAGATAATACTTTTCCTGTTTTTTGGATGAAACATAGAATTGGAAAAAAATACTTTGATGCACCTTTTTCGAGAGAAGAAACATTTGAAATATGACTAAAAGAAAAGAGACATTATTACTCAATATAATTGAGAATTCAGGAAATATTAAAAAATTATTGAGAGAGAACTTATCTTACAAGGATATTTCAGAACTCGTAAATAAACTAGTGCAAGATGAGCTATTAACTTATGTTGATGAAAAAATAGTTTTAACTGAAAAAGGCAAAATACATTTAACAGACAACAAACATCTATTAAAAGAAACTAATAAAGAAAATTGGATACAACCAGAAAATAAAAGTAGAATAAAAAAACACGAACGAAATTTTATATATTTACCGAATCAAACAGAGCTTGATTTTTAAAAGAAATGGTTGGTGATGTCACCTTTCCAAATAGTGAACATTCTTTCAAGCTAGCGAATTTTGAAAAGGCAAAATCGGAGATATTTCCCTTTCCAAAATTCTTATTCCGAACGGGGGCTTTGAATAGTCCCCTGTTCATAAGGATAAAATTTCCACTATGAAATATGAACGACCAACAATTATATGTAAAAAAGTTTAGCGAAAAAGCAATTGAAAACGGTTTTTCAACTGACTACATAGAAAAGTGCTTATCATACGCAAACCCTTTATTAAAAAATAATCTTCCCGTAATATATAATATTCATCATTTTAGTGGTTTAGTTGGATATAATGTTTCTTATTTAAAACGTGCAGTAAAATTTCAAAAGTATTTTTATCGCAAATTTGAAATTGAGAAACGTAATGGAAAAAAAAGGACTCTTTTTGAGCCTCTTCCTAGTCTCAAAGAAATTCAATTATGGATTTTAGATGAGATTCTTTATAAATGCAAAGTTAGTAGATATGCAAAGGCTTATGTACCTAAACGGAGTATTAAAGAACATACAATTTATCATACTGACGAACCATTCGTACTTACTTTGGACATCAAAGAATTCTTTAAGAGTATAAGATTTGAATTAGTTGAAAGTCTTTTTTGTAATATGGGATATTCAGTAAAATTGTCAAATTTAATTACTAAACTTTGCTTTTTAGATTCTGAATTACCTCAAGGAGCACCGACTAGTCCATATATATCAAATCTAGTTATGAATGATTTTGACAATGAGGTTTCAAAGTATTGTATGTCCAACAAAATTAAATATACAAGATACGCTGATGATTTGGCTTTTTCTGGAAACTTAAATGTCGAGGAAATTGAAGCATTAGTTAAGAATGAGTTATCTAAAATTGGGCTTGAACTAAATGATACAAAAAGAAAATTAATGACGCCAAATCAACCACAATTGGTTTCTGGTATTATTGTTAACAAAAAAGCACAATTACCAAAAAAGGTTCGTAATTCGTTAAGGAATGAAATGTATTACATCAAAAAATTTGGATTAGAAAATCATATAGAGCGCACCAATCAAAAGAAACCAAATTACCTTAAACATTTGTTGGGAAAAATTAATTATGTATTACAGATTAACCCAAGAGATAAAGAGTTTATTGAATACAAAAAGCATTTACACGAATTAAAATAAAGCCAGTTGCCAACAACGTATATAGCTCATAGCTGGTCAGTTTCTTAGTCGAAGTTAAGGCATATTTGGAAAGTCGCCAAATTTTTAAATTTGACGACTTTCAAGAAAAAGATAAATAGTAAAATTAAAAATCTGGCTTGTGCTCAAACCGAAAATTAATCTTTAATTTACACGCTACGAGCCATATACAAGACCGTTGGCTACAATTTGATAAAAATGAAATTCAAATTATTACTTACGATATTATTAATATCATCAATTACTGACGCTCAGCAAGAAACCCTTGTCAAACCACTTGGAATTGGTAAAGTTAAATTACAAATTGAAGATATTATTTACAGTAAAACGATAAAACAATACGAACTAGAATTCTTTGAAAAAGAAGATTGTTTAAATTCTTCAAATAAGGTTGAGTTTAAATGGAATAAAAACGGCTTGGGATATATGGAAGTTCTAAACTCTGACTTTATAAAAATTAAGGACTGGCATGTTGAAGAACCTTATTTTATTGTGAATTTTATTTGTTTAGAAAAAAATTCAAAAGGCTACAAAATTATAGTTAATGAGGAGACTAATGAAAGTCGTTGGATTAAGAAAAGTCCCAAAATGGAATTTCAACCTTGGAGCGATTTTTTAAGGAATCTTTATTGTGTCGAGCAAATAGATATTAACTCAAACCCTCTTTTAAATAAAGTAAATGGAAAACCTATAAATAAAGAAAAACAGTGTTGGAAAGTTCTCAAAATTAGTGAAGAATGGATATTAGTAAATAATCAAACTGATGAACCTTTACCTAATAATGAAAAACCTTTAAAAGAAATAAAAGGCTGGATTAAATGGAGAAACAAAAATGGTTTACTAATTGATTATTATCTTGTATATTAAAAACAGTAGCCAACAAAGTGTATAATTAATTGCGGCTGAATTTCCTCATCGGAAATTCAATCTTATTAGTTATCTTTCCGCTACAGCTGAAAATGACTCGCGTCCTTTCCCGCAAAAAATCATACACAAATACGTTACCTACAATTAAAAAAATGACGAAGAATTTACCATACTGGCTTTGTAATAAGGGAACAACTTGTGACAGTGATGATTTTGAAGATGGAGAATCTTTTGAATTCATTAAAGAAGTGAGTTTGATAAAATTAAAAGATGAAAGATATCAGGTTTCTGAAATAGGAGCTTTTAGAAATATATTGGATGGATATGGATACGCACTAATTGACAATAAAATTGCTGATATTTTAAAAAAATATGTTTCTGACCAAATAGACTTAAAACAAACGATTATTTTCAGAAGGGCAACTAACGAAGAGTGGACAAACTATTCGGAGTTAATAATGAAAAACAAAATTGAGTTTAATGAATATTATCAGACAGAATCAGTTGGACTCAATATCTACGGAATATTAAACGGACTAATTTATGTATCAGCTGATTTAAAAGATTTAATCGAAAAAGAATTAACTGACCTAACTGATATTGAATTTAAAAGAGGATTACCACTTATGGCTGGATAAAACTGTAGGTAACACGGTGTATAAAACATAGCTAATAAGTGCTTAATCCAAAGGTTTGTTTATATTTAGAAAGTCCGCCAAATTTTTAATTTGGCTTTTAAAAAAGAGAAAATTAAAAACAAAATATAAAAATTCGGCTCTGTGTTAATCCGAAAAGTTAGTGTCTTTTTGTACGCTACGTTTCATACACAAGTCCGTTGGGCACAATTAAACAATAATGGAAAGATATGACCTACATAAAGATGATTTCACAAAACTCCATTTTGAGTTAAAAGTACTGGCACCCTATTTTCAACGTAACAAAGAGAAAGCTTCAAAACCACATAGACACAGTTTTCTTCAGATATTATGGTTTAAAAACAGTGGTAATCATTATATCGATTATGAAGTGGTAAAACATCCTGCAAACACATTGTTTTTGATCAATCGAAATCAGGTACACTATTTCTGTCCCGATTCTAACAATGAAGGTTATCTCTTCCACTTTAACGATTCGTTTATATCTAATCATAGCTTAGAATTACTTTCACGATTTACAATTTCAATTTTTAACGAAATAGAAGATCCCCACATTTTTTTAGAAGAAACGGACGCAAAGATTATTGAAAGTACGTCTTGCGATTTGCTTCAAGAACTTGAAGAAGAAAAAGTAAACTACCAACAAATAGTTATTCATCAATTCATAAGCCTTCTCTACCATATTGAGCGCATCAAAAAGAACACTGTTTCGTTTAGTGTAGATGCTAACTCTGACTTTTCTAAGGTTGTTAAATTTAAACAACTTATAATTGAAAACGTAGACCAAAACTTGGGGATTCAAGATTACTCAGATCGTTTAGGTATATCTTCAAAGAATTTAACCAAACTAACAAAACAACATACCTCATTAACTCCTGCAAACCTTATTAAGGAACTAAAAATATTGGAAGCAAAACGAATGCTATCCAGTCAAAACATCTCTATAAAAGAGGTTGCCTATAGTTTAGGATTCGACCAACCTACTTATTTTACCAAATTCTTCAAAAAAGAAGTGAACATCACGCCAAAGCAGTTCCAAGAGCAGCTGCTCTAAATTACCATTCTTAGGCTCTAAATTGCCATTTGAAGCCAGATAACGCACGTAATTTTGTTTCATAATTTAAAACTTAAAGATTATGAAAGCACAAGCAATTATAGTAGGTGGTACTACCGGAATGGGAAAAGCTACCGCTGAATTATTATTAAAAGACGGTATTGAAGTTACCATTATTGGTAGATCGGACAAAAATTTAAAGACTACCGAAGAAGAGTTATCAAAAATAGGTGATGTAAAAACTGTAGGCTTAGACCTCTTTGATTCTACACAATTACAAATTTTCATTAATAACCTTAACAGCACTACTCCTAACTTAAAGTATTTAGTAAATGCGGCAGGGTATTTTAGTCCAAAATTATTCGTTGAGCACACCACTGACGACTATGACCTTTATCACAATTTTAACAAAGCATTCTTCTTTATTACTCAAGAGGTAGCAAAAATCATGAAAGAAAATGGTGGTGGATCAATTGTAAACATTGGTTCTATGTGGGCAAAACAAGCTGTTAAGGCAACTCCTTCATCGGCATATTCTATGGCAAAAGCTGGATTGCATAGTTTAACACAACACTTAGCCATGGAATTAGCAGAGCACAAAATCAGAGTAAATGCGGTATCTCCTGCCGTAGTAGTAACGCCAATATATGGTGCTTTTATAGAGGAAGACAAAATAGAAGAAACATTACAAGGCTTTAATGATTTTCACCCAATTGGCAGAGTGGGAAGACCTGAAGATATCGCCAAAACAATTCACTTTTTACTTACCGACCAAAGCTCATGGGTAACGGGTGCTATCTGGGACATAGATGGTGGCGTTATGGCAGGAAGAAATTAAAAGACAAATGATTAAAACATTAACAATTAAAATTTAGTAAAATGAAAAATTTAGTAAAAACAACAGTCTTATTAACATTCCTATTTTTTGTAGGAATAGTAGCTAATGCTCAAAACACCTCTTACAAAATCAATAAACAAAAAAGAGTGCTATTAATCATGTCATCTTATGATGATATGGGGATTAGCGGAAAACAAACAGGAACTTGGTTTCAGGAGTTAGCTGCACCCTACTACATTCTAACAAAAGCAGGATATGAAGTCGTATTTGCATCACCAGATGGAGGTGAAGCTCCAATTGACTTACTAAGTATGAAAGTGCCGTTTACCACAGACTACACCGGTAATTTTTTAAATGATCCAGTAGCGATGTATGCTGTTAAGAGAACAAGAAAACTTAGAGATATAGACTACAATACCTTTGATGCGATTTTTGTTCCTGGAGGGTATGGATTGATTTGGGACTTGGCTTCTGACCAATACATGATTAAACTAGTTCGTGACTTCTACGAATCTGGCCGCCCAGTTGCAATGGTTTGTCATGCCCAAGCTATCCTTAGAGATGTAAAATTAACGAACGGTAAGTACTTAGTAGAAGGTGTTAATCTTACAGGTTTTAAAGATTCTGAGGATGCTGAAATAGAATTGGACAAACACCTATTATTTTCTTTAGAGCAAGAATTGAAGAGAAGAGGAGCCAAGTATCATAGTGTGGAAAACTGGAAGCCTAATGTAATCGTTGACGGTCCGTTAATGACAGGTCAGAGTCCTGCTTCGGCAGTACCTCTTGCAGAAGCTTTAAGAGATAAATTGAAAAAATAATTTATTATTAAATAAAGGTGAAGGTAAAACTTCACCTTTCCATCTAATTTAAGTTGTAAGCAGCACAAATTTCTTTGATTAAAACGATCATTGGAAGTTTAGAGAAGTGCTAAATCAAACTTTAAAAATTTTAAACAATGTTAAACGGTATAAATTTGAAAGGTCTTCAAGAATATACAGACCTTATAGAAAAAGAAGAAAAAGAAGCATATTCTAGCTATGGTATTACCGCACTATGGCAAGGAGGTGTGAACACAAAAATTACTACTCACAATCAAAAAGTGGGAAGCAATGAAGTACAAAAGGATTTTAGTTTTGAGATTGGTGAACCCAATGAACTTTTGGGCGATAACTCAAGACCAACACCACAAGACTATTTATTAGGAGGATTAGCAGGTTGCATGATGGTTGGTTTTGTAGCTGGTGCTTCAAGCAAAGGAATTAAACTTAATGAGGTTAAACTTCATATTACAGGAACTTTAGACTTAAGAGGTTTTTTAAATGTAAACCCTAAAAGTCCTATTGGCTTTGACACCATTGAGTTTTCCTTTGATGTTGATGGTGATGGAACTCAAGAACAGTACAATGAAATCATTAACAATGTACGTCAGTTTTCACCTAATTATAGAACCATTTCTGACAAGGTCAATATGAAACTCAAAAGCTGAATAAAACATAAAGGAACTAAGTGGTTAAAGCTTAGTTCTCTTTTTCACTATTAAAACTCGTAAAAGATGAAACAACATGTTAGCCTTGTAAGATCTAAAATTCAAAACAAATACTATACAGAATCGAAAGTATCAGGTTTTTTTGTAGAATCAGACGAACCAATAGCTTTGGGAGGAACAAATAAAGCCCCAAGCCCGATTGACCTTATGAACAGTGCATTGGCAAGCTGCACGGCTATGTATTTACTAAACAAAGCAGAGGAAGAAAATATTACTGTTGGGGAAATAAAAATCAAAATTATAGTAAGTAGAAATGAAGATCAGTCATTTAGATTTGAGCGAACACTTAGATTCGAACACAAAGTACCAGAAAATGAGCTTCAAAAATTACTTCTGTTTGCAAAAAAGACACCAGTTACAAAGGCCTTAACAAAAGGCAATCAAGTTATTACAACAGTCAAATAAATACACTTTCAGCATGCATTCGAATGTACTTATCATTGGGGCAGGATTATCCGGCTTACTTCTTGGTTATCGATTAAAGTTGGCAGGCATTCCATTTAAAATTATTGAATCTCGAAACAGAATTGGAGGTCGCATTCATACACTTATGAGTGCTAATGGTACTCCCGTAGAAATGGGGGCTACTTGGTTTGGAGATCAACACATTCACATAAAACAGTTGTTGCATGAACTCAGTATTCCCTATTTCGAGCAATATATGGAGGGTACTTCATTCTTTCAACCGTTCTCTACTTCTCCTGCGAGTGCCATACCTATTCCCAGCCAACCTCCAAGCTATAGAATAGCAGGAGGAACATCTTCTTTGGTACATTCTTTAGCATCAGTAATTGGGAATGATGCTATTGCATTAAATGAACATGTCAAACGCATTGATTTTTCAGAAAAAAACGTGACTGTTTACACCAATGATAAATCATTTGAAGGTTCTAAAATAATCCTAGCAATCCCCCCCAAATTGTGGAGTAATATCATTGACTTTTCGCCATCATTACCTAATGAACTTAAAGATATAGCGACCGCAACGCACACATGGATGGAAGACAGCATAAAGGTTGCTATTACCTTCAATCAACCATTTTGGAGACAGTCGGGGCAATCAGGAACTTTATTTAGCAACACAGGACCAATAACGGAACTGTACGATCATTGTAACTATGAGGAAAACAAATACGCCTTATGTGGCTTTGTAAACCCTAGTTTTAAAAGGTTAACACTTGAGGAACGTAAAAAAAATATTTTAAAACAATTAAATAGTGTTTTTGGAAATAGTATTAATAGTTACACAGATTATAATGAACAGATATGGAGTTTAGAAGATAATACATTTTTTGAAAATCAGACCCCTTTGTTTCCCCATCAGAATAATGGTAACCCAATATTTCAAACAAGCTATTTCAATGGTAAATTATTCATCTCTTCAGCAGAGGTCGCTCCTATTTATCCTGGTTATATGGAAGGTGCTGTTGTATCTTCAATGCTGTTAACTGAAAGAATAATTAATAAAACTGTGCCCAACAATGTGTATAAACAATAGCGGTTTAGGTGCAAACTTGCACCACTTTTTGCATTTAATTAAGTATCTTGCTGATCGACAGATAAGCGTTTTAAATCCGCTACTGCCCATACACTGAGCCGTTGTGTACAATGTGCCAGCCGCAAAAGCCCAACACAAAACGCACTCGAATTTTTATGAAAAATCTGATTGATAAGCAGTACGGTACAAAAGTACATCTGACTGACAAGCAGTACGCAATCTGACCGCTAATTGAACGTCCCCCGGAACGCAAAAAAATAACTGATTGACAAGCATTCTGGAAGTTGTCTGGAAGTAAACTGACTGGCAAACATTACGGACAAAAAACAAAAAAAACACTGTACACAACAAAGTATAAAAATAATTGCTACATTAGTCCTTAACCAAGAGGCGTTGCAATTTTGCTACATCTGATTTTCCTGCGGAAAATCCTCGCACGCAAAACCGCAACTATTCTTATACCGACCGTTATAGCCAATACTAAATGAGCACCTAATAAATGAATTCAATTAGTGAAATACACAAATACAATGGCTTTAAACTTATATCACTTGATTTAAGAGAAAATTCTCTAACTGGGAAAAGCAAACTTCATTATAATTTTATTGATAATGATGATAGCCAAGATATAATTTATACTACTGTTATAATTGGTCCAAACGGAACAGGAAAAAGTAATTTATTTCGAATTATAATAGAGCTTCTGAAAGAATTAAATGATTTGAGCAGAGGTAAAAATCGCACATATAATGTTGATGGTCTTTTTAATTTAAAATTCTCAGTTAATGGAGATATTTTTGAATATGCTAATTTTCATAATGACAAGGATTACTTTAAAGACTTACCAAATCCTGAAAAAGGAATTAAGCCCTTCTTGTTACGAAATGGTGATAACATAGATTTAAAAGAGGCACAACTTCCCTTATCTATTGTTGCTAACTCTATAATGCTTACCGATAAATTTCCCTTTTATAGAAAAGAAAAAAATGAGCAGGGCGAAAAAGTTGAGGCATTTCCAAGGTACAAGTATTTAGGAGTAAGAAATATACCTCAGAGTGCTAGTACACGAGCTTATGTCAGACGAACAGTAGAATTTATTGTAGAACAGTTCGAAAAGAAAGGAAGTAATAAAAACGGGTTTCTAGATGCATTAAAAAGAGCAACTGATTTTCTAGAATTAGAAAATTCAATCGATATTTTTTATTACACATCAAATAATGCTAAATTTTTCAGAGGTAATTTAACTCCAAAGGGTTTAAATGATTATTTCGAAGCTATTCATAAGAATTATCCAACACCTGAAAGTAACCCTCCTTTTAAATTGAATCAGTACTTAAAAATTAAGAATGATGTGACACTTTTGGAATCTATTTGCGATTTCTGCAATCTACTTGTTAATGAAGAAAAGTTGGAAAAACTTCCTTACAAATACAGTTCTATCCGAAAAATCACTTACAATCTAATTGAACCTAAATTGTTCGAACAGCTAAACGAAGATTACACTATGCTGGAACATTTAAGGCAACTTGGTATGATTTCTTCTCCAGAGATTCAATTAAAACGTACTGATGGTTATTCATTACAGGAAAGTAGCTCAGGGGAATATCATTTCTTTTCTTCTATTGTTGGCTTAATGGCTACTGTTAAACCAACTAATAGCTTGGTATTAATTGATGAACCGGAAATTAGCTTACATCCGAATTGGCAAATGAAATATTTATCCTTTTTGAGGGAATTATTTAGCCATCCAGAATATGCAACTTGTCATATACTTGTTGCTACACATTCTCATTTTCTTATTTCTGACTTAAAAGGTGGTAGCTCAAAAATCATTGGATTAAAAAGAAATGATGGTAAAATAGAGATAGTGGATTTGCCAAAAAACATCAACACTTTTGGTTGGTCGGCTGAGGATGTGTTGTACAATATTTTTAATGTGCGTTCCTCTTTAAACTATTACCTTGAAGCTGATTTAACAGAATTATTGGGAATGATAGCAAACAATATTAAAGACAAAAATAAAATAACCCAAATTCTGGAAAAGCTTAATATGTTACCAAAAAGAGCAAACGACCCGTTGCAAGAAATTATAGCTGAGGCAACAGAATATTTAAACTCTATGGAATGATTCGTCAATTAACAACACCATATAATTACACTCAACAAGAAAAAACTTGTATAAATACTGCTGGAAACAATTGGGGAAGTAAATCAAATTGCATAAAAGCCTTAAAAACTAGTTTAAATGCTCATTTTGATACAGAACAAAATGAGAAATGCTGCTATTGTGGCTTACTATATGACAGAACTGGTAGAGGTGAAATTGAACATATAGCTCCAAAAGGAGCCGGCTTATATCCTCAATTTTCATACACTCCTAATAATTTAGCAAAAGTTTGTCAGTTGTGTAATTCATCATCAATGAAACACGATTATGACTCGGTAAGAACGATAAATCAAAATTATGATCAAATAGACTTTAAAATAGTTCATCCATATTTAGATAATCATAACTACCATTATCGTTTTCGTTACGGGCTTCTCAATGTAACCATATCTGTTAACAATGATTCAGATAAAGCAAGGGAGTCAATTAGATTATTTGAACTTGCATCAGAAAAAAGAACAAGAGCTAGAGCAGTACAGCGTAATCAAGAAAGACTTGAAAATTTATACAATATACCAACAGCTATAAAAGAAAGAATTAAATCAGTGATTTCTAGAAATTGAAGGTATGAGAAATGAAAAGAATAAAAGGCTATAACACTATATATGAAATCATAGCACCCTTCGGGATGCTACGCTTCATATACTAATCGTTGGCAACAATTTCAACAAAATGAGAATATTTAAAATTTATATATTAATTCCCTTTATATCTGTATTCATTTTGTTTTCCTTATTAGTTATTTACCATTCTTTAAATGAAATAATTGATAAAAACAACGAATTGTACTGGGTGAAAAAAGAAGCTTATTTCAAAAGTGAATATATTGAATTTAATAAATATAAAATCACATATAGTTATAACATAAAAAATAAAACTTATACTAAAATTGACTCATTAGATTATGGTAGTGAAATTGAAAATTATAAAAAACTATTTATTTGGGTAAATCCTAATAATGTCAATGAATCAAAAATAATACTAAAAAAAGGTGCTTATGAGAATCTAGTTTTTGGTTTAGGTTTTGCTATTTTACCACTAGCCTTTATTGTTGGAATAATAATAAGCTTAAAAAAAGAAAACGAGATTATTAATGGTATAAAAATAATTGAATGATTGGAGCAGTTATATTCTTAGTAATTGGGATTATAGTTTTAGGGTATGGTTTTCATTTAAAATCAAAAACCAAAAAAACTAAAAATTGGGTAACAACTAATGGAAAAATATTAGACATCAAACTTACTCGAGTACTTTTAGACGAAAGTCAGGATTTTAATTGTGAAATAAAATATTCTTTTTTTGCTAAAAACAATAAAATCGAAGGTAATAGAATTTTACCTTTTATAGGTATAAGCAGTAATGAAGAAAATATTAAAATATATGAAAAACTAAAAAATGCAGAAAATGTAGAAGTTCATTATAATCCCAAAAACCTTAAGGAATCATGCTTAGTTAAAGAGAGTAATTACCTAAATACTGGAATTATAATCTTAGGACTGACAGCTTTATTATTTGGTAGTTTAATGTTTACTTTAAGTGTTTTTGACCAACAAGAAAAGAACAGAAATGATATTGAATTCATAGAATAAACTATTGCCAACAATGTATAAAAATAATTGCTACATTAGTGCTTAACCAAAGGTAGTTGCAATTTTGTTACGTCTGATTTTCCTTCGGAAATTCCTCGCACACAAAACCGCAACTAATCTTATACAAACACGTTGTGGTTAATGTCTAAAAACCGTAAAACTGGATGAATAAAACAATATTTGAAATTACTAAAATGGATTGTCCTTCAGAGGAAAATCTAATCCGAATGAAATTGGACGGAATTTCAAATATTGCAAATTTAGACTTCGACATACCTAACCGAAAACTGACCGTTTTTCACAGCGGAGCAATAGATCAAATCGAAAATTCAGTTATCGAACTGAATTTAGGTGGAAAGAAAATCTCGACAGAACAAACCGACCAAACAGAATTTATTGAAAACCTAAATCAGAAAAAACTTCTCTGGTCTGTCCTTGTAATAAATTTAGCATTTTTCCTAATCGAAATGACAACTGGAATAATCTCAAAATCAATGGGATTGGTTGCAGATAGTTTGGATATGCTTGCCGACAGTTTCGTTTACGGAATTAGCCTCTTTGCAGTTGGAGGAGCTTTAACGAGAAAAAAGCAGATTGCTAAACTTGCTGGATATTTTCAAATAACACTTGCCTTTATTGGATTTGTAGAAGTTTTAAGAAGATTTTTCGGAGACGAGAAACTACCCAACTTTTCGACAATGATTATCGTTTCGATTTTCGCACTTATTGCAAACGGAATTTGTCTTTACATTTTACAAAAGTCAAAAAGTAAGGAAGAGGCTCATATGAAAGCAAGTATGATTTTCACTTCAAATGATGTGATTATCAATTTAGGAGTTATTACAGCTGGACTTTTAGTAAATTGGTTAAATTCAAGCAAACCTGATTTGATTATCGGAATAATAGTTTTTGTTTTGGTAGTTCAAGGTGCTTTTAGAATTTTAAAATTGAGTAAATAAATGAAAAACACTAACCACAACAAGGTGTATAATTAATTGCGGCTGAATTTCCTCATCGGAAATTCAATCTTATTAATTATCTTTCCACATCAACGGAAAAGAACTCGCGTCCTTTTCCCGCAAAAAATCATACACAAATACGTTGTAGTTAATTATGAAAGAAGCAAAAAACATAGAAAGCAACATCTTGAAATTTCATGTTAATCATGATATTTCTGGAGTTGAGTTAATGAACGCTAATTTCAAATCTAACAGAGCTTCTTTGCACTATCACCTGGAGTTTATTATTGGTGTAATGGAAAGTGGTGTGCAATCGTATTGTCCAAAGTCACCTAAAGAAAAAATAATTTCTAAGGGGCATATTTCAATGATAAATCCTGAGAGAATCCATAGCAACAAAAACATTGATGACAAAGGCTACAAGTATAGAACTTTTAATGTACAGCCAGAAGTTTTTCAACAGATTGCAAATGATATAGCACAGGATGAAGTTTCACTTCCAAATTTTGATAAGGTTACTGTAAAAGATAAACATCTTGAAACACAATTATTACACCTTCATAATAGTCTTTTCTTAAATCAATTTGATACTATTCAAAATCAAAGTTGCTTTTATGAAACCTTTGCTTATCTTATAAAAACCTACAGTTCAAATAAGTTAAAAACTGGAAAAATAAACGCAAATTCTATTATTGCTAATCGTATAAAAGATTATTTGCATACCTATTTTGATTCCAAAATAACATTAGAAGAGTTATCAGAGGTTTCAGGACTAAGTACTTATTATTTAAATAGAGTATTTTCAAAATCAATTGGTATTCCTCCGCATAAGTATTTAATGAATTTAAGACTTAATAAAGCTCAGGAATTATTAAAACTTAAGAACTCTGTTACAGAAGTAGGCTACATGGTTGGGTTCTTTGACCAAAGTCACTTCACCAGAAATTTTAAATTGTTTTTAGGCATTACACCCAAACAATATCAGTCTTCCATTTCCTAATCGCAAGATTATACAATTTTTTAAAATCGTCTAGCTTTAATTTTGTCTCTCAATTAAAAAGAGAAATAAAATGGATGTAGATAAAATACTCTCAGAAAGAGATGAAACTTTGAATTATGCTGCGCAAAAAGCAATAACGTTTTTGCAAGAAGCGCAAACAAGAGCTATTGAACCAACTGAAGAAGCACTTAAAAACCTTTCTTTATTAGACGGCCCTTTTCCTGAAACTCCAATGCCATCAAAAGAGGTTATTGAAGAACTAGAAGATGTTGGTAGTAAGGGGGCAATGGTAACCATTAGTCCTCGTTTTTTTGGATTCGTAACTGGCGCAAATCTACCAGTTACTGTTGCAGCTCAATGGCTAGCCGCTGCATGGGATCAACTACCAAATATGGCTGTATTATCTCCATTAGCGTGCAAACTAGAGCAAGTGGCCGAAAAATGGTTAGTAGATGTTTTACACTTACCTAAACAAACACGTTGTTCGTTTGTAACTGGTACTACAACCGCTGATATGGTTTGTTTACTTGGCGCAAGAAATCATGTTTTAGAACAATATGGATGGGACATTCAAACTAACGGTTTATTTGGAGCTCCTAAAATTAGAGTTCTTGTTGGAGAAGAAGTTCATACCACCATGCTTAGGGCTCTAAGGGCGGTAGGTATTGGAAATGCTCAAATAGAAAAAATTCCAGTGGATGATAATGGTGCAATTGATGCTAGCAAACTTCCAGAGTTTAGAGATGAACCAACCATTATTTGTTTACAGGCAGGAAATGTAGATTCAGGAGCTTTTGACCCTTTTGATGTCATTATTGAAAAAGCCAAAAAATATAATGCTTGGGTACATATCGATGGTGCCTTTGGTTTATGGGCAGCTTCAAACCCAAAGCTAAAGTATTTAATGAAAGGCTTTGAAAAAGCGGATTCTTGGGCTACGGATGCTCATAAATGGCTAAATGTACCTTATGATTCTGGTATGGCATTTTACAAAGACGAGATGGTTATTAAAAAAGCACTTACGTTAAAAGGTAATTACCTAGTTCAAGGTAATGATGACCCTATGAACAGAACTTTAGAAACTTCAAGAAGAGCAAGAGGAACAGAAGTTTGGGCAGCCTTAAAAAGTTTAGGACGACAAGGTGTCTCAAATATGATAGGTAAATCTTGCGATTTAGCTAAGTATTTTGAGCAAAGATTAAGAGAAGAAGGCTTTGAAATTTTAAATAAAGTAGAGCTTAATCAGGTAATGGTTTCATTTGGCTCTGATGAAAAAACAAAAGTAGTAATAAAAGCCATTCAAAAAGAAGGAACTGCTTGGTTTGGTGGTACCAATTGGCATGGTAAAGAAGCTATGCGAATTAGTACAGTGGGGTGGTCAACCACTAAAGAAGATATTGATATGAGTATGGAAGCATTGCTTAAGGTTGTAAATCAGTTTAATTAAATAAAATTCATACTATGTTAGAAAGTGAAAAAATACTCAGATTTGAAATCATAACTGAAATCAGAAAAAAAGTACCTAATTGTTTTACCTCTAATGGTCAATTTATTGGTTCTTCTGTTACAAAAAACAATGCAAATGAATTGAAAGTGGTAATTACTAAAAACAATATAGATAAAGTTATTATTGAAGATATTACCTTGGGTTATTTATTTAGAAGTAATTTATTAACTCAAAATTTCAAAGACCAAGTTAACTTGGTCTTTGATTTCTTTTTTACAGACTAAAGTAAAATGACAAAATATAAAGAACATAATGATAATGTGCTACTTAAAAAACTTAAAGTAGAGAACCTTGATGATTATAAATATTGGAAGCATCCTAAGCAGGAGAATAACTAACTACAACAACGTATATAAAAAATAGCTGTTTAAGTGCTTAAACAAAAATGAATTTTATAAATTTAAGGTCAGTGCTAAACTGAAAAGTTAGTGAGTAGAAATCCGCTACTTTTCATATACCAAACGTTGTGTACAATGTGCCAGCCGCAAAAGCCCAACACAAAACGCACTCGAATTTTTATGAAAAATCTGATTGATAAGCAGTACGGTACAAAAGTACATCTGACTGACAAGCAGTACGCAATCTGACCGCTAATTGAACGTCCCCCGGAACGCAAAAAAATAACTGATTGACAAGCATTCTGGAAGTTGTCTGGAAGTAAACTGACTGGCAAACATTACGGACAAAAAACAAAAAAAACACTGTACACAACAAAGTATAAAAATAATTGCTACATTAGTCCTTAACCAAGAGGCGTTGCAATTTTGCTACATCTGATTTTCCTGCGGAAAATCCTCGCACGCAAAACCGCAACTATTCTTATACCGACCGTTATGTGCAATTAAAAAGAAACGTTTGAAATATTCATTTAAAATAATCGATTATACTATCACTAAAGATTTTTGGGAAAACAAAAAAGCCGAAATACTCTTTGAAAAATGGGAAATATTAAAAAAAATTGATGATAAACGTTTCATAGTATTTAAGGACAAAACAATAAATTTTGTTGATTTAAAAGGTAATGGAATCTGGAAAGATTCAATTAAATGTAACGGAACACCTAATTGTGCTAAAATCTCAAAGGACAGATTAATTCTCACAACAAATTCTGAAGACTATCATTCTTGGGGGCATTTAGGACCAGTTATACTAATTGATTTGAAAAGCGGAACAATTATTAAAGAACTAAAAGGAAGAAAAGCGGAATCTCTTAATAATGGAAATTTTCTACTTGGACTTGAAGGCTATGATGTTTTTAATACTTGGCTCTATGATAAAAATGGATTACTCTTAGATGAATGGAGAAGTTATGGTAATTATTTAATAATCGATGAAGATGTATTTGTTATTGAAGATGATAGAAACAGTCCTACTTCAGCTTATGTAACAAAATTATGCCCTAATGGAAAAATTGAAAACGGAAGAAAATTAAAAACTTCATCTTCTTCGAACCCTTTACTTTTAAGTGATGGAAATTTTATATTTGAAAACTCTGGAGAATTAAACATAATCAGTCCTAATTTAAAGGAAATTGAAAACTTTAAATTATTGAATTATAATGAAAGAGAATCTTGGCGTTTTTTTTCTAAAATATCAAGAGAAGAAAATATTTTAAACGTTAGTATTCTTGAACGTTCTAAAGAACCACCAATTGATTATAAAACACATAGATGGAAAATTGCGATTGAATAAATAACGGCACATAACACCATATATAATTTATTGCTAGTTCTAGCCTACTTACGAAAATTCTCTCGGATTTTCTATTCGGTTTTTATTTGCTAAATTACGTGCTTAACCACGCAACAAACCATATACAAACACGTTGATGAGTAATTGCCTACGGCACATAGAAACCGTGTTTTTCAAACACTCCCTTTTCTATTTATTACTCATCAACGTCAACTGTAAATCGAGCCTTATTTTATAGATATTGTGTATCTTTAGATTTCGATGTGAACTCCACACGAAACTAATCATAACAGCGTGTATAACTAATAAGGTGCAATTTATGGCTCTCCGTGAGACGCGCCTCACTACGCCATACACAAACACGTTGTATTGAATTCAACTAAAGCTTACTTATATTGCTCCTTTGTAGGCTGCGCTTCAACTCTCAACCAACAAAGACCTGATAAACCTTGCTCATCCTTGCGTTTTTATCCTAAAACGCAATTCATTGCTCTTTTACAAGTGTTTTTTTATTAAAAACATTCTTAAGTAAATATTGAACAGCATCTTCTTTGGTTAAAACAACTTTTCTTGTCTTTTTAATTTGAAGGGTGTTGATGCTAAATTCTTTTTGTAGTAATTCAAATAACAGCCTTTGCTCTTCTTTAGGAAGAGCTTTAGCTACTTGATATACTACCTCTGCATTCAATATTACTTTTGTTTCTTTAACTGAATAAAGTACAATAGTAATCAGTTTTAAAATTTAGATTTAAAGTTATGCTCAGTTACGTAAAGTTATGTAATCTTACGTAAAGATAAATTGCATCTAACCGCACTTTACTAGAAAATCGTTAAGGCCTTTTGCGTAAAATTGCGTTTTCTATCTTTAACTCACTTAAGAAAATCAAAAAATCATAAAATATTAAAAATCAACAACTTTAAACAGGGATAAACTATACAAAAAGCTTTTGCGCTTTTTTTGCGTTTAATAAAAACGCAATTTATTTTTATACTATGTTAAACTATTTTTTTTGCTAAACACGTTTTATAATAAGTATTGAATAGCTTCCTTTTTTATTAAGACTTCCTTCTTTTCTTTATTTAGAGAATTTGATTTATTGTAAAGTTTCTTTTGTAACATATCAAACAACAATCTTTGCTCTTCTATTGGAAGAGCTTCTGCTACTTGATATATCACACTTGCGTTCAATTGCGTTTTAATTCTGCATTAAAACACAATAGTAACACTTTGCAAATTATCGCTTTAGCGATAACTTAAGCTAACAAAGGATAACAGACAATAACCTACGATAAAGTACAATAAAGTAACTTACTTAAATAAAAACGAATAATCCTCTGGCAATTCTGCGTCAATATCTCGCAAATATTTTTCAAGAGCTGTAATAGTAGTATGCCCAGTAATTAATATTAATTTACTTTTAGTTTCAAATGGTGAGTTACTTTTACGCAATTCCCTATACAACTTTGTAATAAATGTATGTCTAAAACTATACAAACCATATTCATTACCTAACTTAAAATAGTCTTTAACCTTTTTAAACCTCTTAGTAAAATGATCTCTTTTATTTTCTTCTGCTATACTCCACTCTCCTCCTATTGCGTTTTGCGTAAATAAAAAAGACTTAGGGTCTTTATCAGATAAATCAGGTAATTGCTCAAGTAGTATCTCTGGAATGATTTTAATCTTTACTGGACTATTCTTTGCTTTTACATATAATTTTTTGTCCTTTATATCTATATCTTCCACTCTCAATCGACAAACCTCTATTGGACGCAAAAAATTATACGATATAAACTGAATAAACAATAAAAGTATTTTATCATTCGTCTCAATATACTCATATAAATCTTTTTGTAATTTAGGTGTATATGTCTTATTGCGTTTAGGAACTGATTTTAAAACGTTAATTTTTTTAATATAATTTTCTTGAATTATTTCATTATCCTCTAAAATCTGAAACAGAGAACTTATATCGGTTCTTGTATTGTTCCTATTTCTTGCGCTTGAATTTTGCAAAACTTCATTAAGGTATTCAATAACCAGCTTTTTATCTATAGCATTTATTGAACCTTTTCCATACCCCTTTGCATTTAACCATTTATCAAATCGTCTAATTCTACTTTTATACTTAGTAAACGAGCTTTGATTCATTAGTTTTTCCTTTAAACGCAATCCTAGTTCGAATGCCTTTACAAGCGATATTTCCTCAGTTTTATCAGTATTTTCTGAAATATTTTGCGCTTTTTGCGTTTTTTCTTGCGCTTTCTCAGAAACCGCAATTGTTCTTTTTATTTTAGTATTTGATTCCTCTTTACTAAACAATTGTGCTTCTAACTCTGAATTATCTTCATACGGACTAAAACCTGCTTGTAATAATTCCAGTAAAGCATTTTGCATAGTACGCAAAAACGCAATGCGTTCTCTTTTAGTTTTAAACTTATTAACGCCTGCTTTTATATACGGTTGTCTTTTTAATTTTTGTGTTCTCGGATCTCTGAAAGAATAATAAACAAACCAATCTTTATTTAAAGCTTCTTCTTTTTGCAATTTTGTTAGCTTAGACCACTCAGAAATTAACACTCCTCCTGTGTAAATTTTAGGGGTTGAAAAATTCAATTTCATATCAAAAACGTTTACGGTAGCGTTTACGGTTTGTAAAAGTAACGAAGTTATAGGCATAAAAAAACGGATTGTTCGTAAACAATCCGTTGATTTTAGTAGCTTTGAGCTTAGTAGCGGGAACAGGACTCGAACCTGTGACCTTCGGGTTATGAGCCCGACGAGCTGCCTACTGCTCTATCCCGCGATTTGCGGTTGCAAATATACATACTTTTCTTTGTTTTATCCAAATAAAACAGCATTTATTTTAAAAATATTTTTTAACCAACTCAATAACAAGCGTATAAAAAACAATGTTTCTTACTCAAAACAACCTATCTTTGCCACATGACACATAAAGCAGGATTTGTAAATATTATCGGGAACCCGAATGTGGGAAAATCAACCTTAATGAATGCATTGGTTGGTGAAAAATTATCTATCATTACCTCTAAAGCGCAAACTACAAGACATCGTATTTTAGGTATTGTAAATGGTGAGGATTATCAAATTGTGTTTTCAGACACTCCTGGAATTATAAAACCCGCCTATGAGTTACAAGAATCTATGATGGATTTTGTAAAATCTGCTTTTGAAGATGCCGACGTACTTATTTACATGGTAGAAGTAGGTGAAACTGAATTAAAAAATGAAGCTTTTTTCAACAAAATCATCAACAGCAAGATTCCTGTGATATTATTATTAAACAAAGTTGATAAATCTACTCAAGAAGAGGTTGAAGCAAAAATAGATTATTGGAAAAAGAAAGTTCCAAATTCATTTGTCTATGTAATTTCTGCTCTTGAAAAATTTAACGTTGATACTGTTTTTTATAAAATTATTGAACTTTTGCCTGAGTCACCTGCTTTTTACCCAAAAGATCAATTAACTGATAAACCTGAGCGCTTTTTTGTGAATGAGAAAATTCGTGAAAAAATTCTTCAACACTATAAAAAAGAAATTCCGTACTCGGTAGAAGTAGAAACTGAAAGCTTTGTTGAAGAAGATAATATTATCAAAATTCGTTCTGTTATTATGGTAGAACGCGAAACGCAAAAAGGAATTATCATCGGACACAAAGGAAGCGCAATTAAACGTGTTGGAACTGAAGCCCGAAAAGATCTTCAACAATTTTTTGATAAAAAGGTGTTCTTAGATTTACATGTAAAAATCAATAAAAACTGGCGTTCTAACGAACGTCAATTAAAAAGATTCGGATACAAAGATTAGCTTTCTTTAATAGTTTTTAGTAGCTTTTTAGTGTATTCTTTTAGTTCGTTCATTTGTTCTTTTCCGGTAGATTTACCTAAACTTCCAATTAAATAAAGGGTAATCCATACAATTGGTAACACCACTAACATTACTATTGGAAAGATACTTGTTTGTTTTAACGACCAGTTGCTGTATGCTACGATTCCAAAAATAACAAACGCTGTTCCTACCAAAAAGTGTAAAAACATAAAGAAAGTCCAAACCTGAGGTTTAGGTCCAAATAATCCCTTAATATGAGAGGTTGTTTCTGAAATTTTCTCAATTTCTAAATGCAGTTGAGGTGACCATATATGTGATTCTTTTTCAGGAACATCAACAACTACATGATTGTCTACAACTTTCATTTTATATTTTGAAACATCATTTAGATGCTTCTTTATTTCTTCAAGCAACGCCTCAGAATTCATCTGATAATCTAGCCGAAATCGAGGTTTTAAAAATATTTGATTATAGATTTTATCATCCATAATTAGTCAACTTCGTAGTTCAATTTCATTGTAATTGATGCTGTTTTTTCTTTTGATGAAGTGTTATAAGTTCCACCCCAAGAAAAATTTTCATTCGAATTTTGTCCTGTAATTTGAAAGATCCCCATTTTTGCTGAAATTAATCTCCCTAAATCCCCTCCAGAATTATCTGCTATTTTTTCAGCTCTAATTCGAGCGTCTTCTGTAGCTTTACTAATCATTTCAACTTTTAGATCTGCAAGCTTTGTGTAGTAATAACGTGGAGGTTGTGAATAAAACTGAATTCCTTTATTTAACAATTCGGTTATTTCTCTCGATATTTTCTCTACCTTTTCTACTTCTTTAGATTCTATTGTTAATGACTGCGTTAGGCGATACCCTAAAAATTCTTCACCTGTATATTTTCCATCCACATACTTAGCTCTGGTC
Organism: Tenacibaculum crassostreae; assembly: GCF_964512405.1. Taxonomy (NCBI): domain Bacteria; kingdom Pseudomonadati; phylum Bacteroidota; class Flavobacteriia; order Flavobacteriales; family Flavobacteriaceae; genus Tenacibaculum; species Tenacibaculum crassostreae. The sequence continues at coordinate 198,374 of NZ_CAZELE010000002.1, read as the reverse complement.
TTATTGTGGCTAGTTACGGCATCAAACACCAACTCTTTTTCATTAATTCCTTTGGAAAATAAGTACTCTTTTATTTCCTTTTTATCTTTCTCTAACCCAATATAAGCTTCTTGTAAATTTGAATTTTCTTTTGAAAAAGAGCCTTCCCAAACAATTAAATCAGAAGTGAAATTTTCTTTACCCAAACCCGTTACCGAAATATTTCCTTGAGGTTTATTTCGGTTAATAATCGAATTCCCTAATAAATAAGCTGCTAAAACAATAGCAATACCAAAAATTATCGCTGATAAAGTGCTGTTTTTCATAATCAAAGTTTATTTTCGTTTAAAACTACAACAAAAATTGTAACCTTTAATTGTATCTTTGCACAAATTTTTTTTAAATGAGTATTATTGCGATTGTTGGGAGACCAAATGTAGGAAAGTCCACTTTATTTAACCGACTGGTAAAACGTCGTGAAGCGATTGTTGATTCTGTTAGTGGTGTAACTAGAGACAGACACTATGGAAAGTCTGAGTGGAACGGAAAAGAATTTTCTGTAATTGACACTGGTGGATATGTAATTGGTTCTGATGATATTTTTGAAGGAGAAATCCGCAAACAAGTTCAATTAGCTATTGATGAAGCAGATATTATTGTTTTTGTCGTTGATGTTGAACAAGGAATTACTCCTATGGATGCTGAAGTTGCAAAAATTTTACGTCAAGTAGAAAAGCCATTATTTATGGCAGTAAATAAGGTTGACAACGCAATGCGCGATGCTGATGCTGTTGAGTTTTACAATCTTGGTTTAGGAGAATACTATACCATTTCATCAATCAACGGGAGTGGAACTGGAGAATTATTAGATGCTATAGCAGAAGAAATCCCTGAACCATTAGAAGATGAATTAAAAGAAGACGAATTACCTCGTTTTGCAGTAGTTGGTCGACCAAATGCAGGAAAATCTTCATTCATTAACGCTTTAATTGGAGAAGACAGAAATATTGTAACCAATATTGCAGGAACTACTCGAGATTCTATTGACACAAAATACAATCGTTTTGGATTTGAATTTAATTTGGTAGATACCGCTGGAATCAGAAAAAAATCGAAAGTAAAAGAAGATTTAGAATTCTATTCGGTAATGCGTGCTGTTCGTGCAGTAGAACACTGTGATGTAGCTGTATTGGTTATTGATGCTACTCGCGGATTTGAAGGTCAGGATGAAAAAATATTTTGGTTAGCAGAAAAAAACCGAAAAGGAATTGTAATTTTAGTTAACAAGTGGGATTTAGTTGAAAAAGAAACAAACACAATGCGTGATTTTGAAGCTAAAATCCGACAAACAGTTGCTCCTTTTACCGATGTGCCAATTATTTTTATATCAGCATTAACAAAGCAGCGTATTTTTAAAGCTATTGAAACAGCTGTTGAAGTTTTTGAAAATAGAAAACGTCGTATTCAAACTAGTAAATTAAACGAAACGATGTTAGAAATTATGGAGCACAATCCGCCACCAGCAACTAAAGGTAAATTTATTAAAATTAAATACTGTATGCAGTTACCAACGCATACACCACAGTTTGCTTTTTTCGCAAACCTTCCACAGTATATTAGAGACCCATATAAACGTTATGTAGAAAACCAATTACGTGAACATTATAACTTTAATGGGGTTCCTATTAGCATCTATTTTAGGCAGAAATAAGTTTAACAATAATTAACAATACACAAAGTAGTTTTTTCATTTTATTTGTAGCTTTTTAAAATCAATTTGCTAGAAAAACAATGAAAAAACTACTTTTTATTTTTACTATCTTATTTACCAGTTCTATTTTTTCTCAATCATATCAATTTAAGATTACTGGTAAAATTCTATCTGAAAAAGAAAAAACAGCTATTGAAGCTGCCACTGTTCATATTGAAAGAGTAAAAGACAGCTCTATAGTTACTTACACAATAACAAACAGCAAGGGGAATTTTTCTTTAGAAGGAAAATCATTTGATAAGAATGTAAAACTGTTTGTTTCGTATGTAGGAACTGACAGCTATTCAAAATTAATTCAGTTAGATAAAACTCCAGTCCTTAATTTAGGAGATATTTTCCTTAAAGAAGAAAGTAATATTTTAAGCGAAGTAGTTGTACAATCTAGAGCTCCTATTACTATAAAAAAAGACACTTTAGAATTTAATGTAAAATCTTTTAAAACAAAAAAAGATGCAAATGTTGAAGATTTATTAAAAAAACTTCCAGGTGTAGAAGTAGATGAAGACGGTAAAATTACCGTAAACGGAAAAGAAGTTAACAAAATATTAGTTAACGGAAAACCTTTCTTTGGTAATGACCCTAGCATTACCACAAAAAACCTAACAAAAGATATTATTGAAAAAGTTCAAATTACTGACACCAAATCAAAATCAGAAGCTTTTACAGGTGAAAAAGGTGATGCAAACAACAAAACCATTAATTTAACTATTAAAAAAGAAAACAATAAAGGATGGTTTGGTAGAGTATCTGGTGGCGTGGGTACCGACAAGCGTTTTGAAGGAGCCACTATGGTAAATCGCTTTGACAACAACCAACGTTTTAGTGTACTGGCAAGCACAAACAATATAAACTCTCCTGGTTTTAGTTTTGGGGAGATTCAAAAAATGTTTGGCGGTGGCGGAAATATTTGGATCGGCAGCAACGGAAGTTTTGGTATTAACGGAAGACGATTTGGTGGAGGAAGCGGTATCGTTAAATCTCAAACTGCTGGCGCAACCTATGCTGATGAATACGGAAAAGGATTTGATGTAAATGCGAATTATTTTTATTCTGGAAGTTCATCAAACAACGAGTCAAAAAATAACAGAGAGTACACACTTCCTGATAGAAAATACTATTCAAACTCAACCACCACTTCAGATGATGAAAATCATAACCATAGTTTTCAAACGGATTTTGATATTGAAATAGACTCTACTTTGTTGGTTAACATTAACCCTAGTTTTATTTTCAACAAAAGAGAAGGAAGTACTAATAGAAATGAAGAAACTTTAAATGAAGATAATAATCTTACTAACAGTTTTAATAGTTCTACTTATTCGAAATCAGAAGCAAAAAACTTCAGAAATAAATTAGACATAACTAAAAAATTAGGAAGTAGCGGTTCTTTTATTAAAGCGTCAATTACGAATAATATTGAAAAAGAAGATACCGAAGAAGCTAATAAATCTATCATCGAGGTTTATGGCAGCTCTCCAAGCACAGAAAATAGAGATCAAAAAAGTACTATTAACAATGATTTAGTTGGATTAACAACTCGCTTAACGTACCGTTTTCCTATTATCTCAAAAAAATTCTTTTTAGACACTAAATATAGTTATCAAAGAGATGAAAGAGAAAACAAAGAAGACACCTACGATTTTGATACTACGACACAACAACACACAGCTTTTAACAGTAGTTTGAGCTCTGATTTTTCATATAATGATATTGTTAAAACTCCAGCATTAGAATTAATTTACAAAACAAAAAAATGGCGTTTTAACTTTGAAACTGGTTTTGTAAATAGAACTTTAGAGAATACTGACAAGTTGCGTCCTGATTTAAGTTTAAAAAAAGAGTTCAATAATTTAGATTTAGATGCTGGTTTTAGATATCAATTTGATTCAAAAGCATCTATTAATTTTGATTATAACCTACGAAACGATGCGCCAGGTATAAAACAAATTCAGCCTTTTTCTGATGTTACCAATCCTTCAAACATCATTACTGGTAATCCTAATCTAAAACCAACTCAAAGACACAGAGCATATGTTAATTTTAACAAATTTAACTGGCAAACACGTACTGGCTTCTGGTTATACATTAGTGCTAGTGCTTACCAAAACCAAGTGATTTCTAACACAATAATTAATAATGATTTAGTGAGAAATACCACTTACCAAAACAACGATGGCGGATACGATTTATGGAGTGGAGGTAGTTATACAAAAAAGTTAAAACTAGACTCTATAACCAGTATTAAATTTAGATTAGGAGGTAATTTAAGTGCTACTAAAAATTTCAATGTTTTAAACAACGTAAAAGAAGGAGCAAAAACAACTTCATTCAAACCAAATGCAGGAATTACTCTAGAATGGGATAAATATGCATCCATTGAAACTCGTTATGACATTGACTTCTCAAATACTAAGTACGATATAAACACAAATCAAAACCAAGATTTCATAAACCACTCATTACGCATTAGAACTAAAACAAATTTCCCAAAACAATTAGAATGGAGAAACGATGTTAGGTACACTTACAACCCTAATGTTATTGGATTTAACAAAACTTCATGGTTTTGGAATGCTACTCTAGCCTACTCTGTATTAAAAGATCAAGGAACAATTAGCTTAAAAGCATATGATTTACTTAACCAAAACACAAATGCTCAACGAAGAGCAACATCAAATTATGTTGAAGATTCTGAAAGCACAGTACTTCAACAATATTTTATGCTAGGTTTTAGCTGGAAGTTTAATAGCTTAGGAAAAAAAGGAAAAATTAGAAATTACGATTTTCACTTTTAACAAACACTAAAAAGCCTCTATTTAAGAGGCTTTTTTTATTCCGTTTTTGAAAGCATCAACTATTAAAACCGACTACCTACTAACAATTTTGTAAATTTGTAAGTAAAGGGAATTGTACTATGCAAATAAGGTATAACAATAGAGAAGATAAAATAGAGTTACCTGTTAAACTAACTATTAGTTTTGAAAAGGTATTTTCTATGTTTAAAAAATATGCTGATACTTCTTATGTAAATCATCCGTTTCATAAGTCTTCAATAGCAATGGTTAAACAACTTGAAAAATTTCCAGAATTAATTAACGGATTTTCTGATTTATCAATTCTTGAGAAACACAATGAAATAATAAGCTTATTGTTAAATCCTTTATTTCCAGAATTACTTCAGGAAAATGAGATTAAAGCTGTAAGTATTCCTTTTACCTTTACAACTTTTAAGCTTACTTCTCGTTTTGAGAAAATTTTACAAAATGCAGGAAATAATTATGACTTAACTGTTAGAAATTTTGAAGACAACAGCATGTATATTCATGCGTGTGCTTTAATTTTAGAACACGTTTACAACTATCCTGTCAATTTAAAACGCCCTTTCTTTTTTGATATTCCTGATACAACAACCAACACTATAAAAAATTATCGAGTTGCTTTTAATGCTGACTTTATGGAAATCAGTCCAACTTCAAAAGCGCCAAAAATTACAGAAGACGACATTAAAACTTTACTAGATAATTTTGATAATATTGACATTTGGAAAGAAAAATTCCCGCCAAACTCATACGAGTTTAAAGGTTTTGGTTTGATGAGTTTATTTGATGTAACTACTGATGAGCTTATCTCTGAAATTAGAACCAATTTATTAAGAAGAGACGATAATATTACTGAAATTTTACAAGAGAACTTCAGAAAGTTTTATAATATCCCAGATTTGTTATTCGGTTTTTCTGTATTTAATATTGATCACAACAACCTATCTTCTTCACGAATAAAAAAAGAAGACAGTGTTGTATTAAAATTTGAAGATGAGATTTCTTGTGGAGGATTGTTTTGCAATCATATTATAGATAAAATTTTTCTTACTCAAGATACAATTGCTATTTCTGACGTAGAAAAATACGGAGTAGTTACCCATCAAAACAGTTTTTACAAAAAATTAAAAGCTAAAAATATTGGAAGTATTATCCTGATTCCGATTAAAGCATCAAGCAACGAAGATATTGCTATTATTGAAATTGCTTCACCTAGAGCTTTTGAATTAAACTCTATAAATCAAAATAAATTACAAGATTTAACTCCTTTATTTAAAACTGCCATAGATCGTTTTACCGAAGAGCATCAAAATATTTTAGAAGCTACAATTCAAGAAAACTATACTTCAATTCACCCAACAGTAAAATGGCGATTTTATGAAGCTGCGGAAAAATACCACAGAGAAAACTTTGAAAAAAAGGAATCTGTAAAAATTGATGATATTGTTTTTCCTAACGTGTATCCATTATTTGGACAATCTGATATTAAAGGTTCTTCAATTGCCAGAAATAATGCTATAAAAGAAGATTTAACCACACAACTATCTTTAGCTATATCTGTGCTAAAAGAAGCTTGTAAATCAGAAATGCTTCCTATTTACAAAGAGCTTCGTTTTAGAGTTGAAGAATATTTACTTGAAGTAAAAAAAGGCTTAAAAGCAGGTGACGAAATAGGCATTTTAGATTTCTTAAAACGTGAAATCTACCCTGCTTTTAATCATATTAAAGAGGTTAACTCAGAGTTAGATACTTTGGTTAAAACTTACATGAATCGTTTAGATTCTCATTTACATGTGGTATACGAAAAGCGTAGAGATTATGAAAACAGCGTCACTCTAATAAACAATCAATTAGCTGCTTTTATAGATAAAAAACAAGAGGATGCTCAAAAAATGTTTCCGCACTATTTTGAACGCTATAAAACTGACGGAGTTGAATACAACATGTATATCGGTCAGTCATTAACTAGAGAAAAAAAATATGACGAATTGTATTTATACAATCTAAGGTTATGGCAACTGCAACTAATGTGTGAAATGGAAAATGTTGCACTACAAGCAACAAAAAACATGAATCACAAACTAAGAGTAGCTTCTCTAATTTTAGTACATAGCAATTCTTTAGCTATTAAGTTTAGAATGGACGAAAAGCAATTTGATGTTGATGGTGCTTACAATATTCGTTATGAAATAATTAAAAAACGTATAGACAAAGCTCATATTAAAGGAACTCAAGAACGTTTAACAGTTCCGGGTAAAATTGCCATTGTGTATTCTCAAGACAAAGATTATGACGAGTATTACAAATACATTAAGTACTTACAATCTAAAAACCTTTTAGGTAAAATAGAAAAATTAGAAATTGAAGATTTACAGGGAGTTTCTGGTTTAAAAGCTTTGCGTGTAGAAGTTGTTTATCAAAAAGAATTCAATACAGAAAAAACAATAACTATTGATGAATTAATTCAAGAATTCAACTAATGGAAAATCTCGAATTATACAAAGAAATTATAAGTCTATGTTCTGATATAGAATTGAAAGGAAAAAATATGCTCTATACTTCCGATAACGGACATATGTTTTCTCAACTGAATAAAGCTAGTGAAATTGGCATGCGTTTTTCTGAAAAAAGAAAAGAAGAACTACTCGAACAACTTAACACTACAGCTTTCACTTCTTATGGATCGATTATGAAAGGCTATGTGAAAATTCCTGAAACACATCTATCAAATATATCCGAATTAGTTTCTCTACTACAAGAGAGTCATAAATATGTTTTAAGTTTAGAACCAAAATAATTAATTGGCTTGCATTTTAAAAGCAACAGCAAAGGCTATAACACTTACCAAAATTCCAATCATAAAAACTGTGTAAGTAATTCGCAAGAGTTTGTATTTTCTATTTAAAACCAACCCTAAGAAATATAAATCCTTTGTTAAAGACCCATATAGGTAATCTCTATCTTGCATCATTTCATCCATTGCCCATTCAAAATCAGATAATTTCATTTGATGGAAGTTTCCAAAAAACAGCAAGTTTACTTTCTTGTTCGCTACATCTTCCTTTGTAAATTTTCCTTCAGTAACATTAGGTCTAGTTGCTAAAACTGATAATACAATTGATATTACTGTAAAAATCACAAAAATTATCGTGGGAATAATTAAATAATGATTTGACGGATTATCTAACTTCGGAATTAAAGTTGATAAAGTCATCGAAATAATAATTGCGTTTACTGAAAGTAAGATGTTCGCTTTAGTATCGGCAATATCACTAAGGGTTATATGATTTCGCATCGCCACACGAAACATTGTTTCTATCCCTCTTTCAGGCAATTCAACCTTATTCTTTTTATAAGCCAATTCTTCCTTTTTTTGTTTGAATTTAGCCGCTTCTTGTAATTGTTTTTGCTTTCTTTTTAATAGTTGAGCAATATTTTTACTCTTTTGCTTTTCCCAAAGTTTGGAAGCCTTCCCTGAATAAAATCTATGTTTAGTTAAAAACTCAAGATTTGATTCATCCCATTCTTCATCTTTAAATTTTTCGTTTTTCAACGTCTCCCATTCTTTTCTTAAAAGCTCTGTAAAATCAGCATAATTTTTACTCCCTACATGAGAACAATCCGCATCCTTTAAAATTTTCTCTAAATTATTTTTGGGTTGCATTCCCATTTTTGTAGAAGTAATTAAAGCCGCCACCTCGTCAATTACATCTTCTGACACCTTTTTATCTCGTAAAAAATTACCGCTGATTTTTATACTTTCATCTTCATGATTTTCAGGATTTATAGTATACCCAACATCATGAAACCACGCAGCTAATACCAAAACCTGTTTTTCATTTTCAGCTAATTCTTCTCCTTCAATTAACTCTAAAACTTTTTCTACCACTCGTTGAGTATGAGCAATGTTATGGTATACAAAGTTTTTATCTAATTTATCATTCAATAAATCAATTACATACTGTTCAGCTTCTTGCAATATACTATCCATAAAAAAGGTTTCTGCTAAAATAATAAATTATTCAGCAGTTTAATTTTTTACAAAAGAGTAAAAAACGTATTTTTAAAAAGAGATATTACAAAAATTAATGACACACGAATTTAAAGAAATTGTTCAACAAGCGATTGTTAATCAACAAAACGGAATACAAAATGTGCTAGTTACCGTTGTTGATTTAGACGGATCTTCCTACAGAAAACCTGGTGTTAGAATGTTGTTATCTTCTAACGGAAAAATGGTTGGAGCTATAAGTGGTGGTTGTGTTGAAAAGGAAATACAACGCAGAGCACAATCAGTTTTTGTTGATGGGAAATCAAAAATCATAACTTACGACGGTCGTTATCGCTTAGGTTGCGAAGGCATTTTATATGTTTTGCTAGAACCATTTTTTGTAACCCAACAGTTTGCTCATGCTTTCTCAAACCATTTAAACAAACACACTCCTTTTTCAATTCGTTCTCATTATAAAAAGCAAGATGAAGCTTTTGGTAATTTCGGTTCTACAATTCATTTTGAAAATGATTTAATGTTTACGTTTTTTGAAAAATTCCATCCTTCAGAAAACAATCAAGGCTTAGTTTTTGAACAAACTTTACAACCTTTATTTCGTTTGCTAATTATCGGTGGAGAACACGATGCTGTAAAATTAAGCCAACAAGCCACTTTGTTAGGTTGGCAAATTGATGTGATTACCTCAATTAAAGACCCTAAGCTGCTTTCAGATTTTCCAGGAGCAACATCAGTTATTGCGCAAACTCCCGAAACTGTTGAATTACCAACTTTAGACAGCAATACTGCAGTCGTGATTATGAATCATAATTTCACGTATGACTTACGCTGGTTAATTAAGCTTCAAGAGGAAAACCCTGTCTATATTGGAATTTTAGGTGCTGCCAAACGTAGAGGAAAACTACTTAATGAATTGTTTGAATTCGCTCCAGAAACCACAGATGATTTTTTAGAAAAAATACACACTCCTGCTGGATTAAATATTGGAGCTGAAACTCCTGAAGAAATTGCCTTATCAATTTTAGCGGAAATTCTATCAGTAATTCGTAATCAAGAAGTTTTTTCCTTAAAAAAGGTTAATGGTAAAATTCATAAGTAATGCAAAAAACAGCAATACTTATATTAGCCGCTGGTAGTTCTTCTCGCATGGGTAGCATCAAACAATTACTACCTTATAAAAACACTACTTTGTTAGGTTGGGCAACACAACAAGCTCAACAATCAATTGTAAAAAACATCTTTTGTGTATTAGGAGCTAATAAAGCAAAAATTGAAGAACAAATACCTAAAATTGAATTTATTTACAACAAAAATCACAAAGAAGGATTAAGTACTAGTATTGTATGCGGAGTTCAACATCTACTGCAAAAAGGCTTTGATAGTATTCTGTTTATGCTGGCGGATCAACCTCATGTCACCTTTCAATATTTAAATAATTTAGTTGAAACTTCGAAAAACCATCCTCACAAAATAATAGCATCATTTTATGAAGATACAATAGGTGTTCCTGCTGTTTTTCCTAAAAATTATTTTAATGATCTATTAAATTTAACAGGTGATAAAGGAGCAAAACAGCTATTTATTAAAAATGAAGCTGATGTTATCAAAATTAAACCTTCAGAAAATATAATCGATATTGACACTCCTGATGAGTATCAAAATTTGATAAATCAATAGTTTAAAATCCCGTATTTTTACATAATCAAATTACAATCAAATGAACTTTTTAAAGTTTTGTATATACCTAATTATAATTAGCATAGTTAGTGCTTGTGCATCCTATAAAGCTGAATACTCAGACGCAACAATTTCAAAAACGATTCAAACAAATAAAGAATTGGTGCATTCTTTTTACTTAATTGGAGATGCTGGTAATGCTGAAATGGATCAAACAATTCCGTCTTTAACTTATTTTGAAAAGGAATTAAGTAACGCTACTGAAAATTCTACCGCTATCTTTTTGGGTGATAATATTTATCCTTACGGAATGCCTAAAAAAGAAAGCAAAGAAAGGGCTTTGGCTGAACATCGATTACAAACTCAGATAAATGCTGTAAAAAACTTTAAAGGGAAACCTATTTTTATACCTGGAAACCATGATTGGTACAATGGTTTAAAAGGATTAAAACGTCAAGAAAAAATAGTTGAAAAAGCCTTAGGCAAAAACACTTTTTTACCTGAAGATGGTTGCGGTTTAAAAAAAGTTGATATTAACGATGACCTTACTTTAATTATTATTGATAGTCGTTGGTTTATTGCCGATTGGGATAAACACCCTACAATTAATGAAGATTGCGATATAAAAACTCGCGAGCGTTTTATTGATGAACTTTCAAGTTTATTTAAAAAGAACCGATATAAAAACGTAGTTATAGCTGTTCATCATCCACTATATAGTAACGGTCCTCATGGAGGGAGTTTTTCTGTAAAAGACCATATGAAACCTTTGCCCGTTTTAGGTACTTTTAAAAACGCTTTGCGTTCTCATGCTGGTATTCAAACTGATATTTTTAATAAAAACTATACTGATTTTATTGATAGAGTTCAGGCTATTTCAGCTGATTTTAGTAAAAATATCGTATTTGTTTCTGGTCATGAACACAACCTACAATACATCGAAAAAGATGGATTTAAACAAGTTATTAGTGGTTCTGGATCAAAACAATCTCCTGCTCTAATAGGATATGGAGCACAATTTACTTACGGGAATCATGGGTATGCAAAACTAAACTATTATAAAGATGGCTCCGCTATTATTGAATACTATGCAGCCAATACTAAAGATAAAAACAAGCTGTTATTTAGCAAAGAAATTGTTGCGCCAGTAAAGAAAAACAACTCTTTTAATTTCTCTGAATACGAAGAACACAAGCAGTTTGTAGAAACGTCAATTTATCCACCTGAAGCAACTGAAGTTAGCGATTTTCATAAATTCATGTGGGGTAACTTACATAGAGATAAATATGGTAAAACAATAAAAGTTCCCGTTTTGGAGCTTGAAAATGTTTTTGACGGATTAAAACCTATACGTCGTGGAGGAGGAAATCAAACCAATTCATTACGATTAGAAAATTCTGAGGGAAAGCAATTCGTATTGCGCTCAATGGTTAAAGACGGTAGTAGAATTATGGGAGGTGTTTTAAAAGGCACTTTTTTAATTGATGTTGTACAAGATATTTTTACCATGTCGCACCCATATGCTGCGTTTGTAGTTCCAGATATGGCAGAAGCTGTACAAATTTACCATACAAATCCAAAGTTGTATTACATGCCTAAACAACCTGCACTTGGGCAATACAACGATATTTTTGGTGGAGGTTTGTATTTATTAGAAGAACGTCCTGCTGGTGACAGAAGTGAGTTAGCTAATTTTGGAAACTCTAACAACATCATCAGTACTTTTGATGTGCTTGAGAAAATTAGAAAAAACGGCAAACACACTGTCGATCAAGAATGGGCAGTTCGTTCTCGTTTGTTTGATATGGTAATTGGTGATTGGGATAGACATGAAGATCAATGGCGTTGGGCTTCTTTTAAAACTGAAAATGGCAAAACCTACTATCGCCCAATTCCTAGAGATAGAGATCAACCTTTTTCTAAATTCGACGGAGTAATGATTCCGTTATTTAAACAATTTGCGCCGCTTGTAAAAAACATGCAAACTTTTGATTATGACATCAAAAATATGAAGTGGTACAATAATTATCCGCGTTTTTTCGATGCTGAATTTCTAAACCAACTCACACTAGAAGATTGGTACAAGCAAGCGGAATATATTCAACAACATTTAACCGATGAAGTAATTGAAAAAGCTATTCAGAAACTACCAAAAGCTATTTATGATATTGATGGAAAAGAAATCATTGCTAAGATTAAATCACGTAGAGATAACTTAAAAAATATTACCAAACGCTATTACACAAAACAGGCAAAAACAGTGTATGTGGTGGGAACTGATAAAGAGGATAAATTTATCATCACTCGCTTAAATGATAACGAAACCAATGTAACGGTTTTTAGAAAGGAAAACGAAATTTATAACCGTACTTTTAAAACGAAAGAAACGAAAGAAATTCAACTTTACGGGCTAAATGGTGATGATGAATTTTTAATTTCTGGTGATGTTGATAAAGGAATTTTATTACGAATTGTTGGCGGACAAAATCACGATATTTATACTGATAATTCTTCGGTTGCTGGATGGAGTAAAAAAACTAAAATCTACGATTTCAAATCAAAAAACAACACCATAAACAAAAGCAAAGAAACTGCCGATTTACGCTCAGATAGTTATTTTAAAAACACCTATAATCACAGAGATATTCACAACAACACAACAGTAGTAAACCCTAGTTTTGGAAGCAATCCTGATGACGGATTTTTCTTCGGTGCTTCTCTCACCTATACCAAACAAGGTTTTAAAAAACAACCTTTTGGTAGTCAACACATAATTTCAGCCAATTACTATGCAGCTACGAGTGGTTACGACATAGAATATAACGGTGAATTTACTGAACTTATCGGATCTTGGAGCTTACATTTATACGCAAAAGCTACCAGTGATAATTACTCTTTTAATTTCTTCGGATGGGGAAATGAAAGCACTTTCAATCAAGATTTAGATTATTACCGTGTTAAAAAAGAAGAGCGAAGTTTTTATCCTTCTTTATTAAAAAGATTACGCGGAGGAAGTATTTTTAAAATTTCAGGAATTTTTGAATCTATAGAAATTGAAGACACTCCTAACCGATTTATCAATAATTTTGATAACCAACCTACCGCAATTTTTAATAGAAATTATTTTTGGGGAGGAGAACTTAATTTTAATCACCTTAGAATTGATAATAGTAGTTTTCCTACCAAAGGAATGAACTTCGATATAACAGTAGGAGCCAAAGCCAATACGAATGATTTTGATCGTCGTTTTGGTTACCTAAAAAGTTCGTTGGCAATGTATCAAAACTTGGTATACAATCGCTCTTTAGTTTTTGCTTCGGAGGTAGGAACGCACATTAATATTGGTAATAGGTTTGAATTATACCAAGCTGCTACTTTAGGAGGTGACCGTAATTTACGTGGATTTAATCGCGAACGCTTTTCTGGAACCGAAAGCTTTTATCACAGTAACGATTTACGCTTACGTTTCGGAAGTATTCGAACAGGAATTATTCCTATGAAAATAGGTGTTTCTGGTGGATTTGATTACGGACGTGTTTGGTCTCCATATTCACAAAACTCTAAAAAATGGCATACTAGTTACGGTGGTTCACTTTGGTTAAGTGGTTTGGATATGTTTACCGCAAACGTTTCATATTTTAAAGGAAACTCACAAGAAGATAGAATTTCTTTAAGCTTTGGATTTAACTTTTAAAACAATAAAATGACACAACAAACTGTATTAATATTTGCTGCAATTTTTGGGCTGCTTTCAGTTCTCTTTGGTGCTTTCGGTGCTCATGCTTTAAAGAAAATTTTATCTGATGAACAGTTAAAATCATTCGAAACTGGAGTCAAATACCAAATTTATCACGCCTTAATTTTATTATTCATTGGAAGTCATTTTAAAAACCCTAATCTGCTAATGAGTTGGAGTTTTATTATTGGAATAATTTTATTTTCCTTTAGTATTTACGGGTTGGTATTGTCTGATGCCAAGGGTAATAAAATGAAGTTCTTGGGGCCAATTACCCCTTTGGGAGGACTACTATTGATTATTGGGTGGGTTTTATTATTGATAGAATTTATTGTGTAACCCCCTACCAACCTCCAGAAGCTCCACCGCCTCCGAAGCCTCCACCACCGAAGCCTCCGCCAAAACCACCACTTCCAAATCCGCCTGATGAACCACCAAAACCTCCTCCGAAGCCTCCGCTTCCAAATCCACCACGTCCAGCGTTACTTAAAATAATTGTTTCAAGAATATCTCTAGAATCGGTTCTTCTATAATTTCTTCTTCCACCTCCGCGGTTTCCTCTATTTCCGCTAGAAATTATGATAAAAAAAACTATAAGAATAATAATGAAGATGATAAATCCAAAGTTGATGTCGCTTGATTCTTTTCTACTCCCTTTGTATTCGCCTGCTAAAACTTCAAAAATTGCCGTTGTACCTTTATCGAGTCCTGCAAAATAGTTTCCTGTTTTAAATTCAGGAATCATTACTCTGTTAATAATTCTTTCGGCTAATAAGTCGGTAAGTATATATTCAACACCATATCCTGTAGAAATATCGATTTTTCTATCTTCAAGAGCGAGTAAAATAAAAACTCCATTATCTTTCTTCTCGCTTCCTCCTACTCCCCATTTATGAGCCCAATTTGTACCCACCAAAGAAATATCATCTCCTTTTAGTGTTTTTACTGTAGCTATAACAACTTGAGTAGATGTTGAGTCGGAATATTTTATCAGTTTTTGCTCTAAATACTGTTTTTCATGTGCTGAAAAAACTTTTCCGTAATCGTAAACACTAGTTTGAAATTTTGGTACTTCAGGAATTGTAAATCCACTTTGAGCAACTCCTTTACTTACCAAGAAAAAGAGAAAAACAAAAAGTATATTTTTAGAAGACTTAAAAAGTTTTTTCATAGAACTATCCTTTTGAAATTTCGTTAGACAATTCGTCTTCATCTTCTATATGCCAAGGAAAATGTTCACGCAATTCTTCTCCTGCTTTTAGAACACCATCAATAATTCCTTTTTTAAAATCTCCATGTTGAAACTGGATTTGCATAGCATTTTTTGTTGTATCCCAAAAATCAGTAGGAACTACAGCATCAATTCCTTTATCACCATAAATTACAAATTTATGGTCTTCAACAGCAATATAAATTAATACCGCATTTTGAGCTGCGGTATTAAACATTTTTAGCATTTGAAATACTTCTAGCGCACGGTTATAATGAGATATTTTGCAAGTTTTCTCAATATGCACACGTATTTCACCAGAAGTATTTCGTTCAGCTTGTCGTATAGCTTGAACAATTTCTAATTCTTCTTCTGAAGTTAAAAAATCTTCAACTAACGACATTATTTTTTCATATAATCGTTAACATCTGGAGCTTTATCAGTTCCTTCTTCAGCCTTAAAACGCTCTTTCTTTTCGAAGTTAAACACACCTGCTAAGATATTTCCAGGAAACTGACGAATATGGTTGTTATACGGAGTAATTTCTTCGTTAAAACGATCGCGCTCAACCTTAATTCTATTCTCTGTACGTTCTAATTCGTTCATCATTTCTTTATAGTTTTCGTTCGCTTTTAATTCTGGGTAACGCTCAAAAACTGCTAATAAACGAGATAATGCAGAAGTTAATCCGCTTTGCGCTTGTTGAAATTGCTGTAATTGTTCTGGTGTAATATTACTCGGGTCAATCTGAATGCTTGTAGCTTTAGAACGTGCTTCAGTTACCTTGGTAAATGTTTCTTGTTCGTACTCAGCATAACGCTCTGCAACTTTCATTAAATTAGGAATAAGATCCGCTCTTCGTTGATATGCACTTTCTACCTTAGACCATTGCTCACCAATTTTTTCTTCTAATTCAATGGCTGTATTATAAAACCCTTTAACCCAACCGTAAATTCCAAAACCTAACACAGCAAGGATAATTATAGGAAGTAGTTTTTTCATAATTTTTGATTTTTTGTGATTATAATTGATTTTTGATTTTTATTAATTCAGCTTTCACTGCTTCTAATCTACTAATTATTTCCTGATTACTAAATACCTTTTCTGGGTTTTTCTTTAGTTTTTGCTTCGCTCCATCTAAAGTAAAACCTCTTTCTTTTACTAAATTGTAGATGATTTTAAAGTTTTTTACATCTTCTTGGGTAAATAATCGATCTCCTTTTGCATTCTTTTTCGGGTTGATGATTTCAAACTCTTTATCCCAAAATCGAATTAAAGAACTGTTTACACCAAAAGCTTTGGCTACTTCTCCAATTTTATAGTATCGTTTGTCAGGTAAGTCTATGTACATTTTTCACAGCTTCTAATACATTAGTCGTACGACTGTCCTTTTTGTTGCGAAGCTTTTTGCATAGCTACAAATTCTTCAGGAGTTAAATCTCCGTAGTAATAATAAATAGGGTTTACTGGTCTACCATTTTTATGCACCTCATAATGCAAGTGTGGCGCAGCCGAACGTCCTGTATTTCCTACATAACCAATTAAATCTCCTCGTTTAACTTTTTGCCCTCTTTTAGCAATGATTTTACTCATGTGTGCGTAAATAGTTTCGTAACCATAATCATGATCTATATAAACTACTTTACCAAAAGTTGAACTTCTATGCGCTTTTTTTATAGTACCATTCCCCGATGCAAAAATTGGTGTACCTGTTGGTGCAGTAAAATCCATACCGTTGTGCATTCTCCATGATTTTAAAATAGGATGTAAACGCATACCGTAACCAGAAGCCATACGTTTTAAGTCTTCGTTTTTTACAGGTTGAATCGCAGGTATAGATGCTAACATCTTTTCTTTTTCCTTAGCTAAATCAACAATTTCATCCAACGATTTAGATTGAACAACCATCTGTTTTGATAATATATCTAGCTCTTTAGTAACTTCTTTTACCATAGAACTATTATCAAAACCATCTAAATGCTTATACCTATTCACTCCACCAAAACCAGCTTTTCTTTGCTCTTCTGGTATCGGACTTGCTTCAAAATACGTTCTGTAAATATTATTATCTCTTTCTTGAAGTTCAGCTAAAATTTCTGAGCTTTCTTTCATTCTTTTTGAAAGTAACTCATAATGCAGCTTTAAGTTTTCCAACTCTCTTTTTTGTGTACGCTCTTTTGGAGACATTAAAAATTGACTGAATCCTATAAACCCAAAAAAAGCAATTAATAAAAAACTTACTAATCCAAAAAAAGCTTTCTTGTATTTTTCGCCTCTTTTAACTTGTATCTTTCTATACGATAAAGTCTCTGGATCGTAATAATATTTTACTTTTGCCATAATGCTAAATGTACTATTTTTGTGCTTTTTAAATTAGCATCCTAATACGGATGTTTGATTTGGAAACTCACAAATTTACAAAATCTTTTAAAACTTCTTTTTACAAGCGGTTTTTTAAACATATTTTAACAAAATAAGATACCTAGAGTTGTATGAAATCTCAAGATATTAGAACTAAATTTTTAGATTTTTTTAAATCAAAACAACACGATATTGTTCCGTCTGCACCCATGGTGTTAAAGAACGATCCAACGCTAATGTTTACCAACTCTGGTATGGCACCTTTTAAAGAATTCTTTTTAGGGAATGCCGATCCAAAAAACTCAAGAATTTCTGATTCTCAAAAATGTTTACGTGTTTCTGGTAAACACAACGACTTAGAAGAAGTAGGTTACGATACTTATCACCACACCATGTTTGAAATGTTAGGAAACTGGAGTTTTGGTGATTATTTCAAAAAAGAAGCAATTGCTTGGGCTTGGGAATTATTAACCGAAGTATACAAGATAGATAAAGACATTTTATACGTAACCATTTTTGAAGGTGATAAAGAAGACGGTACTCAAATGGACCAAGAAGCATACGATATTTGGAAACAATACATTTCTGAAGATCGTATTTTAATGGGAAATAAAAAAGATAACTTTTGGGAAATGGGTGATCAAGGACCTTGCGGACCTTGTTCTGAAATTCACGTTGATATTCGTTCTGCTGAAGAAAAAGCAAAGATTGATGGTAAATCGTTAGTTAACGAAGATCACCCACAAGTTGTTGAGATTTGGAACTTAGTTTTCATGCAATACAACCGTAAAGCAAATGGTTCGTTAGAAGAACTTCCTGCAAAACATATTGATACAGGTATGGGATTTGAACGTTTATGTATGGTTTTACAAGGCGTACAATCTAACTACGACACCGATGTATTTACTCCGTTAATTCGTGAAATTGAAACTATAACTGGGGTTGAATACGGAAACGATGAAAAAGTAGATATTGCTATTCGAGTAATTGCAGATCACGTAAGAGCAGTTGCTTTTGCTATTGCCGATGGTCAATTACCAAGTAACAACGGTGCGGGATATGTTATCCGTAGAATTTTACGTCGTGCTATTCGTTACGGATTCACCTTTTTAAATAAAAAAGAGCCGTTTATTTATAAACTTGCTGAAACATTGTCGCATCAAATGGGGAATGCTTTTCCTGAAATTAGAAAACAAGACACTTTAGTGCACAATGTAATTAAAGAAGAAGAAGCTTCTTTCTTACGCACGTTAGATCAAGGATTGTTACTATTAGACAAAGTGGTTGAAGAAACTTCAGGTAAAACCATTTCTGGATCAAAAGCTTTTGAACTATACGATACTTACGGATTTCCACTAGATTTAACACAGTTAATCGCTCGTGAAAAAGGATTCGATATTAATGAAGAAGAGTTTAATGCAGATATGAAAGCTCAAAAAGAACGTTCTCGTGCAGCTTCTGCAAGTGAAACTGGAGATTGGAATGTTTTAGTTGAAGATGAAGTTGAAGAATTTGTAGGTTACGATACCTTAAGCGTTGATGTAAAATTAACGCGCTACAGAAAAGTAACTACCAAAAAAGATGGAGATCAATACCAATTAGTTTTTAACATGACTCCGTTTTACCCAGAAGGTGGTGGACAAGTTGGTGATAAAGGATATATTGAAGCTCCGAACGGTGATGTTATTTATGTGATTGATACTAAAAAGGAAAACAACGTAATTATTCATTTTACGAAGAATTTACCAAAAAATTTAAACGACACCTTTAAAGCTGTGGTAAATGATGAGTTTAGACGTTTATCGGCTAGTAATCACTCGGCAACTCACTTATTACATCAAGCGTTACGAACTATTTTAGGTGAGCATGTTGAGCAAAAAGGATCGTTAGTAAATCCTAATTATTTACGTTTCGATTTTTCGCACTTTTCAAAAGTAGAGAACGATCAACTACAAGAAATTGAAGAATTTGTAAACGCTCGTATTCGTGAAAATCTTCCGTTAGTTGAAAAAAGAAACATACCAATGCAACAAGCTATTGACGAAGGTGCTTTAGCATTATTTGGCGAGAAATACGGTGATAGCGTTCGTGCTATCCGTTTTGGACAATCGATGGAATTATGTGGTGGAACACACGTACAACAAACCGGAGATATTTGGTATTTTAAAATAAAATCGGAAGGAGCTGTAGCTGCAGGTATTCGTCGTATCGAAGCAATTACCAATATTGCTGTGGGTGATTATTTTGAAGATATTGAGCGTAATTTCAACTCGGTAAAACAACTATTAAAAAATCCGAAGGACATTACTAAATCGGTAAGTAGTTTACAAGATGAAAATACTGCGTTAAAAAAACAAATTGAGCAGTTGTTAAAAGACAAAGCTAAAAACATGAAAGGTGAACTTAAAAACCAATTACAAGAAATAAATGGCGTTCAGTTTTTAGCTACAAAAGTAGATTTAGACCAAAACAGTATTAAAAACTTGATGTTTGAACTTGGTGGTGAAACAAACAACTTATTCTTATTATTTGCTACTTCAGAATCTCCTGAAAAAGCGATGTTAACTTGTTATATTTCTAAAGAATTAGCAAACGAACGTGGTTATGATGCTGGAAAAGTAGTTAGAGAATTAGGAAAATACATTCACGGTGGTGGTGGTGGACAAAATTTCTTTGCTACTGCTGGTGGAAAAAACCCAGGTGGTTTACCAAAGGTTTTAGACAAAGCTAAAGAGTATGTAGTTTAATACACATAAAGGTTTTTTTAACAACCGTCATTACGAGTAAAGAGAAGCTATCTTTTTTAAGATTACTTCGAAATTAAAATTTCTCGTAATGACGGTTGTTTTTTTATCTCAAAAATTTAGTTTGATTCTTAAACTTTAAAGCGATAACTTCGCTATCGGACGATATCAGTTCATTAAAACGACGGATATCTTAACCGTTGTGCGTAATTAAAACAAACGATAATGAAAACACCTTTTAAGGTATTATTTTTACTCTTCCTGACTATTTTTAGTACGAAATCTTTTTCACAGAAAATAGTTGAATATTATGAACCAGTAAAAAATGATAGCATAAGAGTTGGAATAGGAGAAAATGACTTTTTGCCCTTTATTCAAAAAGGTTATACTCTAATGCTTCCTGAAAATAAGGAAATAAAAGGTGTGCTCATTTTCCTTGAAGATTCAAAGTATGACAAAAAGAACAGGAGCTCAAAGCAGGTGTATACTCAAGCATCGGAAAAAGATTTTGCGGTACTATCTGTTTCAACCGAAATTCCTCTTGACTTTTATTTTTCTAAATCATCTATGATTTTTACACATAAGCTAATTAGGAAAGTATTTGATAAATATAATTTACCAAATGACAACATCTTCTTTTTAGGAACAAGTTTAGTTGGACATAGAGCGATGAGATATATTAAATTTATGAAAGAGAGTGACTTCAAATTCCAACTTAAAATTAAAGGTATTGTCGCTTGCAACTTCACAATGGATTTTACAAGAAAATGGTATCAACATAAACGTGATATGAGAATTAACCGAATTCACCTTGGGGAACCAAAATTTATAAATTACCTATTGGAAACTAACTTGGGAGGAACACCAAAAACTAATCCCGAAAATTATCATAACTTCTCATCTTATAGTTACTCTGATGAAAAAAATGAAAATGTTAAGATTTACAAAGACTATGCAGTTCGAGCATATATAGAACCAGCAATAAAATATAAACTGACAAAACAACTAAGAACCCTATACGAGAATAATTCGACAGATATAGTTGGCTTTTTAGCTGAATTGACGCTGGCAGGAAATGAAAATACTGAATTAATTGTAATACAACCTGAAGATAATCCATCAAAAATAAAAAATACGCAATCAACTTGGGATGCAATAAATAAAGATGAACTTATGAATTGGATTCAAAAACAGATAAAAAAATAACTACGCACAACAACGTATAACCGCAATTACGGCGGATTCGACTACGTCCGAATCCACTCGGAATTGCTAACGCCAGTTCTTAACCGAAAAACACTAACTTTAAAACCGTAACTGACGGTTATACGAAACCGATAGCGAACATAAAATTAACTACAAAGGTTTTTATTGCAATGCCTTTTTATAGGTATTAATGGCTCGTTCTCGCGCAAACTTATGTTCTACCATGGGCTGCGGGTAGCCTAATTCATCAAAATCTTCAATCCATTTTCGGATATATTTTAACTCTTTGTCAAATTTTTCTTGTTGAGACGTTGGGTTAAACACTCTAAAATACGGAGCAGCATCGCAACCAGTACCTGCTGCCCATTGCCAATTTCCGTTGTTAGCAGACAAATCGTAATCTAACAATTTTTCAGCAAAATAGGCTTCTCCCCAGCGCCAATCAATCAATAAATGCTTACATAAAAAACCCGCTGTTATCATACGGATACGATTATGCATGTAACCCGTTTTATTTAGTTGTCGCATACCAGCATCCACCATTGGGTAACCTGTTTCTCCATTGCACCATTTTTTAAATTCTTCTTCATTATTCCGCCAAGGTATCGCATCATATTTCTCTCTAAAGTTTTCGGTAACAACTTTCGGAAAATGATATAGTATTTGCATAAAAAACTCGCGCCAAATCAACTCACTTAAAAAGGTTTTATTGGTTTCTAGAGCTTTTTTTACGATTTGTCGCACACTAACCAATCCGAAACGTAAATAAGGTGACAAATACGAGGTTTTATCTTGATACGGATAATCTCTCACCTCATCATATTCTTCTAAATAATTAAAATTATACGAAGCTACCTCAATTGAACTTTGTTCAAACCCAATAGCCTTTAACGTTGGGAAATCAGCAGTAAAATGATAAAACGCTCCTTTCTCTACCTTATATTCCTTTGTATGTTTTTCTTTTGAAAAATGCGCTAACCATTTGTTTTTATACGGAGTAAAAACAGTATAAGGGTCTCCATCATTTTTCAGAATCTCTCCTTCTTCAAAAATTACTTGATCTTTAAGTACATAAAAATCAATATTATTAGACGATAAAAAACTTTCAACTTCTTTATCTCTTTGTATCGCGTAGGGTTCGTAATCTTTATTGGTGTAAATAGCTTTGATTGAAAATTCTTCTGTGATGTTTTTTATAACATTTATCGGATTTCCTTTCTTTATTAACAGCGATGAATTGTGTTTTTTTAAATCAACATCAAGCTCTTTTAAGGTTTTGTAAATAAACGATACACGTGCATCATTTTTAGGCAAGCTATCTAAAATATTTTCATCAAAAATAAAAATAGGCAACACTTTACATCCTGAATTAAGAGCTTTATGCAATCCTTTATTATCAAACAAACGCAGATCTCTTCTGAACCAAAAAACTACTACATCTTTATTCATTAAATAATTCTTCTAAAGTGTTATATCTATATTTAAAAATGGAAGTCAACTGCTTTTTCACAAACAACGCTTGAGCTAAATACCCTAAAAAACCAAAAGGTATTTTATAAGAAATTTTATCTTTCATTAGCGTATTACCATTGGGTAAGGATTCAAAAAAATGTTCGTGATGCCACATTTTATACGGACCGAAACGTTGTTCGTCGATAAAAAAACATTCTTCTTTTACTTTAGTTATTTCGGTAACCCAATTGGTTTTTATAAAGGGAAGTGGTGACACTTTGTAAGTGATTATTTGTCCTTCGTATGCTTTTTTATCAACTTTTGACGTGATTTGAAACCCCATGCTAGGAGGGGTGATTTTTTCTAAATTCTCTGGAGATGAAAAATAATTCCACGCTTCTTTAATAGAGACTACAAGTTCTTGTTCAGTTTCGAGTGTATAAATACCAGAATGCCTTTTAAAATGAATCATTCTTCTTTTAAATCAATTTGGTTATTTTTTTACTCATAGGTTTTGTTACAGAATAAAAAACATCTATCAACCTACCTTCTTCATCTACCAAATATTTTTGAAAATTCCATTTTACAGAAGAATTCATCTTTCCATTTTTCTCTTTTTGTGTTAACCACTGGTAAATTGGATGTTGGTTTTCTCCTTTAACTTCAATCTTTTCGGTCATAGGAAAATTTACTCCATAAGTAAGACTACAAAAAGATTTTATTTCAGAAGTTGTTCCTGGTTCTTGACCACCAAATTGATTACACGGTAAACCAAGAACCACGAGTTTATCTTTGTATGCAGCGTACAACTCTTGTAATCCTTCATACTGATTTGTAAATCCGCATTTTGAAGCAACATTTACAAAAAGCAGTTTTTTTCCTTTGAATTGTTGAAGATCTAACTTCTCTCCATTAATATCTTTTATTTCCATATCATACAATGACTCGTTTGGAGATACTACCTGAGCATTTCCTGAAAAACTGAATAATGTCATAAATAGTATTGTTTTTAATGTTTTCATTTTTATCTTATTGTTATACTTTCTATCTCTAAAGAAAATTTTTCATTCTTTTTATTCCCGATTAAAATTGCCATTTCTTTAATTTTAAAATCAGAGAAATTCTTTTTATTTAATTTACGCCCTCTATAAGATGGATAAAAATCAGCTAATTGTAATATTATTTCCTCTTCTTTTGTATTAGTTTTAAAATTATGCACGTACCAATACCTTTGATTTTCACTAGATTTTAATCTTAGTTGATACTGTTTTCCGTCGCCTTTTAATTTTAGAACTATCCTTTTATTTGATTCATTTAATTTCACATTGGTCATTGTTCTAACCATTGCAAAACCTCCATTATTCTCGGTACTTACCTGCCCTGTAAAAAGAAGATGTTTTTCTTCGTTAAGAATTACCGATGAGCTTGACTCTCCTCCCATTACAGTATCGTTTATAACACGCCATTCCAAAGTACTATCCTTATTAAAAATCACAATTTCATCACTCATAAAAAAACATAATATTAGTACTGTAACCCATTTCATAATTTTTTGCTTTAGACTTTAACACTCACAATTCCGGCATCAATAGGAATAATTTGCCCTGTAATACCTGATGCATTTTCAGATAAAAGATAACAAGCTAAACTTGCCACTTCGGTAGCTTCTAAATACTTGTTTAACGGATGCCTATTTTGCATACTTTCTTGTTGCTTTTCGTTTCGTAACAAACGGGCTGCTAAAGGAGTATTTGTAACTGTTGGTGCAATAGCATTAAATCTAATCTTAGTAGCATATTCTGCTGCCAAAGACTTGGTAAGTCCTTCTATGGCAGATTTACTTGTTGCGACACTAGCATGAAAAGGCATTCCTAAAAAAGATGCAACCGTACTAAACATAACAACACTTCCATTGTTTTTTGCCAAATTAGCTTCGTATGCTTTTAGCACTTTAATGGCTCCTAAAACATTGATATTAAAATCGTTTTGAAAATCTTCTATTTTTAATCGTGTAAAAGACTTTAAATTGATACTACCAGGGCAGTACACCAAACCATCAATATTTTCGAGTATCGGTAAATCATCTGAAGTTATATCTACCGAATAATGTTTGATATTGGTATGATTTTCAGGTGCTGTTCTACTAATATTAATTATGTGATGAGTGTCTTTTAAAGACGTAACAATAGCTTTACCTATACCACTACTACCACCAACTACAACTATTGTTTTCATAATTACACTTTTATTAAATTATTAATCATTCCTTTAAATACAAATGCGTGAAAAGGTAAAACAGCATACCAATACATTCTTCCTAAAATTCCTTTAGGTCTAAAAACTGCTCTTTGATATAATTTATTTTTTTCAATCTTAAATTCTAACCAAGCTTCACCTGGCAACTTCATTTCGGCAAAAAGCAATAGGCGTTTATTCTTTTTATCAGCTAACAAAACACGCCAAAAATCAATTGGATCTCCCGCTTCTAATTCTGTAGGATGCCTTCTTCCTCTTCGTAAACCAACACCGCCAAAAACTTTATCTAAATACCCTCTAATTTTCCATAAAGTATTGAATTTATACCAACCTGTTTTTCCTCCGATACTCCATATTTTGTGAAGCGTTTTTTCTTCATTAAATATTTTTTGCGTTCGTATATCTTTAAAACATCCGTAATTTGGTATTTGTATATGTTTTGCTAATTGATCATTAAAAACACCGCTACTAATTGCATCTTTCCAACTAGAAAGAACTGCATTTTGCTCTATTTTTTGAAATGCTAATGCTACTGCTTCTTTATAGACTATTGGTTCTACATTAAGTAACCTATTAATATTACTTGGTTTTGCGATTACCTCTACCTTCATACTATCAACCAAGGCTTTTGCTAAACTAAAAGATATGGAAGTAACAAAATACAACCAATAAGAAGATAATCGTGGTGTTAAAAAGGGCAATATAATTATATACCTTTTAAACCCTCTAACCGAAGCAAATTGTAATAACATTTCTTTGTAAGTTACTATTTCTGGTCCACAAACATCAAAAGACTTGTTATAGGTTTCTTTTACATTTAATGTGTTTTCTAAAAAAGATAAGACATCTCTTACTGCAATAGGTTGTGTTCTTGTTTTTAACCACCTAGGTGTTATCATCACTGGTAGTTTTTCAACTAAATCTCTTATAATTTCAAAAGAAGCACTACCGCTTCCTACAATTATTCCTGCTCTAAACGTAGTTGTTGCATACTTATTTGACTGCAACATTTTTTCTACTTCTAACCTCGATTTTAAATGTTTTGACAACGAATTATCATTCACAATACCACTTAAATAAATTACTTGTTTACAACGAGTTGATTCTGTTAATTCTTTAAAGTTCTTTGCACAAGCAAGCTCTAAATCATCAAAATTATTTGACGAACCTGCCATAGAATGAATTAGGTAATAAGCAGCCTCAATATCTTTTGGTAAACTAATATTAGTAGGTTTTAAAAAATCAATTTTTATAAAAGTAACATTTGGATTTTCTTCAAACTCATCAGGAATTCTATCTAAATCACGAACACAACAAACTAGTTGGTGTTTAGACTCAAGCAATCTTACAATTAATCGCTTACCAATATATCCTGTTGTACCAGTTACTAATATTTTCATTTATTTAGGTCTTTGATAGGATAACCTCTTAAAATTATCAGCCACCATATAAGTGTCTAAACCATTAATAGCAGCAACTTTTTCTTTTGAGAGATTTAATAATCCGTCCTCAGATAACATAGAATCTTCAAAATACAGGTCTACAACTTCCCCTAACACTAAAATGGTATCATTTGCTTTTATATGATACTCTTCTAAAAACTTCATTCCTATTTGTAAAGGAGATTCTTTGACATAGGGCGAATGCATACCGTTTTTATATTCTTCAGACAAATTGGTTTTATCAAATTCTGAAATTTCTACTGAATACTTAGCTGAAGTATGATGAGCGTCATCAATCATTTCTTCACTTATAGCATTAATTGTATAATAGTTTGTATTTTTTATATTATCGTAAGTATTTCTTATTACTGTTGTTGGACGAACCACAAATCCTAAAATTGCAGGACTAGAACCATAATGCACTACCGAGCTAAATACTGCTACATTTGAAATTCCTTCTTTCGACTTGGTTCCTATAAGATTTGCAGATTTATAACCTGAAATACTATTCATCAAATTAATTTTATATAGATGTTCCATTTCATCTATTTGTTGATGTGTAAGATGGTGCATTTTTTGTTTTATTTAATTGCTCACTACTATATAAGCGTTTAAACTCGTTGCAATAGTCATCCATATTAAATACGGAAGTATTAATAAAGTGTACCATTGCATTTTTTTATAATAATTAAATGTAAAATAACCTATGAGTAGCCAAAGTGCAATGATAACTACCAATCCTAATTTAGTTAAATGTTGACTGAAGAATATATAATTCCAACTAACATTTAAAAACCATTGAATTAGGTAAGCACTAAGCAATTTCTTGTTTAAAAATTCATACTGAAAACTCAGTTTAGTCATATAAAAAGAAAAGAACAGCATAATACTTGTCCAAGCAACACCAAAAACCCACCCCTCGGGTGTCCAGGGAGCTTTTTGTAAAGACAAGTACCATTCAGTTCGTGGACCATCATTCATTAACCAAGTTCCGATACCTAGCGCTAAAAAGTTGGCAACTAGAAAGATTAAAAACCGTATGTATTTATTATTTTCCAAAACTTTTTTGTTTTAAATAATTGAATATCAACTGAACAGAAAAGAGCATGGTAAAAGCATAAAAAATATCTTCAAAAGGGATGGTGAAAATCCTAAACCCTAAATTTTCAGCATTATTATACCAAACCACTGGGTTTTCGATTAAACTTCCTGTTAAAATTCCGTTGACAATTAAAAACGGAATTAAGATTACCAAAAAACTAGGATAATACTCTTGTAAGGTATTTAAATGGTATTTTACTGCGTAAGCTAGCAACAGTAAAAAAACGATAAAATTTACGGTAGTGTACCATTTTCCGAAGTTGAAAATTAGCAATACAGTAATTAGTAGCATCACTAAAAAACTAACAATTACTGTTGCTGATTTTGATAATTTAAATTTTGGAAATAAATATTTTAACACTTCGTGTGTAAACAAACAAGCATAGGGAATACAGAAAAAAAACAACCATTCTTCTATAGGCATTTTGAATATTTTTAACCCTAAATAGTAATCTGGATTAAATCCCCAAACACCTTTTGCTGTATATATTGCGTCCCAAATTAAAAAAGGAATTGCAACTGAAACAATACTAATAAAAGCTATTTTAAAGTATTGAATAAAGTGAAATTTCTTTTCAAAAACACTATACAATAGCGGAATACTTAAACTACCTAAGTTTAATATCAAATATAAGTATTGACTCACTTTTTATAGGCTTTAAAGTATTTAAACGGAACGAACAACATACCAAAACACTCACCATGTTCTTTTCCTAAGTGTTTGTGATGAATTTTATGTGCCTTTCGTAACCCTTTAAAATACCAATTATTGGTATTATCAAACCATTTAAATCGTCTATGAATTAACACATCGTGGATTAAAAAATATGCAATTCCGTAACATAAAATTCCTAATCCAATAAAGAACAAAAAATTAAGTTCTGGTCTTATTCCGAAGAAAAAAAGCAACATACTAGGTATCGCAAAAACGACAAAAAAAGCATCGTTTTTTTCAAATACATGAGGATACCCTGGTTGATGATGATCTTCATGCAAATACCATCCAAAACCGTGCATCACATACTTGTGAGTACACCAAGTAACCCCTTCCATGGTTAAAAATGTGAGAATAGTAACTAGCGCAAATAACATTAAATCAGATTTAGTTTATACTTTACATAACTTCTCGCTAACAAATTAATTTTCATAGGGTTAGATATTCTAATTCTAGCATTAATAATTTTTGAAGAAGGTGTGTTTTTAAGTTTTTTAAGTAACTTTTTATAGTATCTGTATGCCATAAAAACACCAAATTTTGCTTCGGTAGGTAATTTTAAAATTCCGTTTTGAAAAGCGTACTCAAAATCAGCTTCAATCTCTTTAATGATTGCTTCTTTTGAAACTGCGTCTAGCTCTTTTAAATTTACATTAGGAAAATATGAGCGATTTAATACCTCAAAATCATCTTTTAAATCACGAAGAAAATTTACTTTTTGAAAAGCCGATCCTAAACGCATTGCCGCATCTTTTAATTCCTCATACTTTTCTTTGTTCCCGTTTACAAAAACCTTTAAACACATCAGCCCAACAACATCTGCAGACCCATAAATATATTCGTTGTACTCTTCTTGTGTTTGATATACTGTTTTATGTAAATCAGCTTTCATACTTTTTAAAAAAGCTTGTACCAAATCATCAGAAATATCGTACTTACTAACTGTATGAGCAAACGAATTTAGAATCGGATTTAAACTTATCCCTCCTTTTGCAGCTTCGTAATATGATTCTTCAAATTTTTGCAACAAATATTCTTTATCGAAATCATGAAATGAGTCTACAATTTCATCAGCAAAACGAACAAATCCATAAATATTATAAATATCTGTTCTGATTTTTGGTGATAACATTTTCGTTGCTAAGGAAAAAGAAGTACTGTACTTTTGAGTTACTAGTTTACTACAAGCATAGGAAACCTCATCAAATAACTGTTTCATTTTTGTGGTTTTTTAAAATTTGGTCTGAAGCGATTTTACCCGATATTAATGACGGTGGCACACCCGGTCCTGGAACCGTTAATTGTCCTGTGAAAAATAAATTTTCTACTTTTTTACTTTTTATTTTTGGTCTTAAAAAAGCGGTTTGTGTTAAAATATTTGCTAACCCATATGCGTTGCCTTTGTATGAATTATAGTCTTTAATAAAATCATTAACACAAAAACTTTCTTTAAATAAAATACTCTCTTTAACCGATTGATTTGTTAGCTCTTCTAATCTTTTAATTATTAAATTAAAATAGTATTCTCTAATTCTTGGCGTGTCTTCAATACCTGGTGCCAACGGAATTAAAAAAGTAGCTGCTTCTTTTCCGTTAGGTGCAAAAGAATCATCAGTTATTGAAGGAAAACTTGCATAAAACAACGGTTCATTAGGCCAACTAGGAGTATCATAAATCGTTTTTGCGTGTACGTCAAAATCTGTATCAAAGAATAATGTGTGATGACATACATTTTTTAATTTCTTATCAAAACCAACATAAAACAACAACGATGAAGGCGCAAACGTTTTCTTTGACCAATATTTTTCTGAATACTGTCTATATTTAGTAGGAAGTAAGGTTTCAGTATGATGATAATCTGCTCCACTCAACACTATTTCAGAAGAAATAAAATCTCCATCTACTACAATCCCCGTTGCTTTACCCTTATTATCAACTACAATTTCTTCAACATTGGCATTCGTTTTAAACTGAACACCTAAGCTTGTCGCTAAAGAAACCATTGCCTCAATAACTTTATACATTCCTCCTTTGGGATGCCAAGTTCCTAAGCCAAAATCAGCATAATTCATAAAATTGTAAAATGCAGGAGTATTACTTGGTTTCGCTCCTAAAAACAAGACAGGGAACTCTAATATTTGTATTAATTTCTTGCTTTTAATTTTCTTACGAACTTCATTTCTAATCGTAGAAAAGAATTGGGTAATTTTCCCAATAGTAACTGGCGTAACAAGCTCTAACGGAGAAACGCCAGGTTTATACACCAAATCATTTATAGACACATCGTAATTATACTTTGCTGATTCTAAAAAAGATTTTAAATGTTTTGAACTTCCTTTTTCTTCTTTTTCAAAAATCTCATATATCGCATCAAGATTTCCAGGAATTATAATAGAATCCTTTTTGTCAAAATACACTTCGTATGCAGGATCTAACCTTTCTAAGTCATAATAATCAGCTGGAGTTTTATCAAAATCTGCAAAGAATTTTTCAAAAACATCGGGCATCCAATACCATGTTGGGCCGATATCAAAAGTAAAACCATCTCTTAATAATTGCCTTGATCTACCACCAATTGTAGCATTTTTTTCAAAAACTTGTACTTCATATCCAGCCTTAGCCAAATAACAAGAAGCCGCTAAAGAGGAAAAACCCGAGCCTATTATGTGAATTTGTTTTTTCAATTTCTTCTTAAATATAGTTTAATTGATTGTAAGAAAGAAATAAAACTCACTTACAATCAATTATTTATAAAATTATTATGGTAATAGCACACTATTTACAACATGTATAACTCCGTTTGTACCTTGAACATCAGTTAATGAAATGACTACTGATTGCGATGAAGTTGTTTCAAGTTTTGCGCCGTTTGATAAATCAACAATTACTTTGTTTCCGTCAAACATTATAATTTCTTGATTATCCGTCAATTCATCTGATTGAACATTACCATTTGCAAATACATGATATTTTAAAACAGCCTCTAAAGTAGCTATCGGAATATCTGCTAAAGAATTCCAAGACGTATTACCATCTAACAAAGCTTGAAATGCATCGTTTGTTGGCACAAAGATTGTATAAGGCCCATCCATTTTTAACAATGACACAAAATCAACCGTATGTCTACTATCTGTTAATGCAGCTACTAGAGTAGTAAAACCGCTATTATTTAGGGCTAAGGTTACAACATTTGGCGGTAACATCACTTTATCAATTACATGTACAACTCCATTTGATGCCATTTTATCGACCATTACCGGTTTTGAATCTCCATTAAACTCTACACCGCCAGTTGTTTCAACTTGTAACGATAACATTTCGTCATTAGGTCCCGTAGCTAGAGTTTTCACATATGTATCAGATAAATCTTTTGATTCAACTTTAGAACTTAAAACATGAAATAACAAAACGCTCTTAAGGGTTTCTACTGGAATATCATCTAACGAACTCCAATCGTCATTACTATCTAATAAGTTTTGAAATGCTTTATTAGTTGGTGCAAATACTGTGAAGTTACCATCTGCTTGAAGAGCAGAAACCAAGTCTGCTTTTTGTAAAGCTTGTACTAGAATACTTAAATCTTCATTAGCTATTGCTAAATCTGTAATATCCATTGGCAATTCAGTTGGCAAGAAAACTTCATCAACCACATGAATAATACCGTTTGCTGCTTTTATATCAGCCTCTAATACCGATACTGATTGATCAGATTCAGTTTCAATCATAACACCACTAGATAAATCTACTGTAATAGAAGCTCCGTTTAGAGTAGCAATATTTTGATTATCTGACAAGTCAGAAGCCTGATTTCTACCTGAAACAACATGATACAACAGAACACTTTTTAAAACATCTTCTGGTATATCATCTAAAGAATTCCATGCTGCTTTTGAATCTAACAACTTTTGAAAAGCCTCATTATTAGGAGCAAAAACAGTAAAGGGCCCTCCTGTTTTTAAATCAACTACTAAATCTGCTTTGATAAGAGCTTGTACTAAAATACTTAATTCTGGCTTTTCATCTACTTTATCAACTATACCTTTTGGAGCAACTACTTCACCATCATCTAAACAAGATGTAAACACACTAAAGCTAACTACTAACAATAAAACAAGGGGTAACTTAAAAATACTTTTTTTAGCTATCATAACTATACTATTTAAATTATCCTACTCTATTTTTTTTAAGTCTGTTTTTCGGCCTCCTCAGACTTGTTTATTTTTTTTTAAAAAACATTAAACAAAATGGATTTAGTTAAAAAAATATGCTTTGATTTTTCAAAACATGTTCAAATATATAAGTTTTTGTTTAATTAAACAAAAAAATAGTTAAACAAAATTATATTTTACTTAATAATTCTATTATTGAAGGATAAATCGATATGTCTGCATCAAACTTTTCTCCTTCTATTAATGCAGTTTTTCTACCAACAGCAATTAATTGATGACGAGAACCTTTTAAATTTTCGTTTATTTCGTTGAAATAATCTGCAATTTTATCATCATAAGGCTGTACGGTTAAAGAAGTTACAAAACACACTTTACTATCACTCTCAAAAAAATAATTTAAGTTATTCAATGGTAAACTTTGCCCCAAATATATAGTAGTATACCCTCTTAAAACGAGTTCGTAATTCAAATACATTAATCCAAGTTCATGTATTTCATTTTCAGGTAAAAACAACACATATGTTACATCTGAATCGGTAGCAGCATACTCTAACTTTTCTATATTTATTTGGATTTTCTGGGCTATTAAATTGGAAATAAAATGCTCGTGAGCTGGTAAAAGCGTATCTGTTTGCCATAACAAACCTATATGCTCTAAAAAAGGAACAAATACTTCTTTAAAAATTTCTCTAAAGGTTTTTTTATGAAGTAATGTATTATAAGTATTATTAAACAACACTTTATCGAACTGAAACATTGCTAGCTTAAACGAATTAATTGCTTCATCATTAACCGCTAGCTTAAAAGCAAGCTCTCTTGCCTTTAGAACAATGTTACTATCAGACATATCAGCTATTTTAGAAATCTTAAAATTATTCTTATTTAATAGCGCTACATTTAATAGTTTTTGTAGATTTTCAGACGAATAATATCTGATATTTGTATCCGTTCTTTCTGGTTGTAATAAATTATACCTTTTTTCCCAAATACGGATTGTATGAGCTTTGATACCAGAAATATTTTCTAAATCTTTAATCGTGAAGTTTTTCTTAATATTGTTCAATGTAACCATATTTTAATTAAACAAATGTACAGGTTTTAAAGCAGTTATACAAAACCACTAAAAAATCAATCTTTTTAACTTATTTTTGAATAGACAGATTACCTACTTTTTTAATGATTTTTCAAACACAAATACCTCTAAGCAAGCAAAAACACAATCAGATTACCTACAACTCTGAACTATTGTTGTTAGGCTCATGCTTTTCAGAAAATATTGGTCAAAAATTATCGTACTACAAATTTCAATCGATACAAAACCCATTTGGCATACTGTTTCATCCTAAAGCTATTGAGCTTTTAATCACCAATAGCATCAATAAAAAAGAATACAGCGATACTGATGTTTTTTTTCACAATGAACGCTGGCATAGTTTTGAAGCACATTCTCAATTAAGTTCTCCATCAAAAGAAACACTACTAAACAACTTAAACAATAGTATTACATCAACATTTAAACAACTAAAAAACGCTACACATTTAATTATCACCTTGGGAACTTCTTGGGTATATCGCGAAATAGCTTCCGATGCTTTAGTTGCTAACTGTCATAAAATTCCGCAGAAAAAATTCTTAAAAGAATTATTAAGCATTGATGAAATTTCTGAAAGTCTTGAAGGTATTAATACATTAGTAAAATCAATTAACCCGACAATTACTATTATTCATACTGTTTCTCCCGTTCGTCATTTAAAAGATGGTTTTATTGAAAATCAACAAAGCAAAGCGCATTTACTTGCAGCTATTCATCAAGTAGTTGAACCTAGAAAAAACACTCATTACTTTCCTTCTTATGAAATTATGATGGACGAGCTTCGTGACTATAGGTTTTACTCAGAAGACATGATTCATCCTAACAAAACTGCTATTGATTATATCTGGAAAAAATTTAGAGAAGTTTGGTTTTCTGAAGACACTTTAAAAACGATGGAAGAAGTAGAAACCATTCAAAAAGGGTTGGCTCACAAACCATTTAACCCTAATTCAGAAGCACATCAATTATTTCTAAAAAAACTGCAACAAAAAAAGGAAACACTAATTAAAGCATTTCCTTTTATGAGTTTTTAGTTTCTCGAATTACTTCTTAACTAAATATTGATCTACATTTTGCCAAGGACCTCCATTGATAACATCAACCCCATGGTTTTGTAAAAACTGTGTTGCTTGTCCACTTCTACCTCCACTTCTGCATACAGCAATTACTGGTTTATCCCACGATTTAATTTCATCTACATTAAAAGGAATTGTTGCTAAAACTATGTGTTTTGCTCCATCGCTATGTCCTTCATTCCATTCTTCTAAAGTTCTTACATCTAATACTACTGCGTCTTTAGCTAAATATTCTTGAATTTCGTTATTCATGTTTTTTCTTCTAAATAAATTAAATAATCCCATTTTATATCGAATGTTCTGGCAACAAATGTAAGCCGTTTTCTATTAACGAACTGTAACACTTGTTACTTTTAAGTTTTTCTAAATAAGATTTTATGTTTTCTTTTATTGATAAATCGTTTTCAATTGCCAATTCAAGCAACTCTAAAGACAATAACCAATCGTTCTTATAACTTGATTGTAATGTTTCAAAAATCTCTTGAATTCTTTTTTCAGAAACTTCACCAGTTTCTCTAATATTTCTAACTTCACTATATAAAGAATACAATTTTTTATCTGACTCTGAATAGTGAATTTTATGCGTTTTGGTTTCGGAAACCTTACCTATATCACCAAAAGAATTTACATCAGCAGGTCCCGCAAAAGCAGAAACTACATCAACCCCTACTGCCATATCATACACACCCCAATCTGGATGAAACAATAAAGCATCACCGTGAGTTACAGTACAATTTTTAAAGGAAATTAATAATATCCTACCTCTTAAATCTCTAGTACCCGTAATTACTTCGCCTTCAACTTTAACCCCTCCTTCAAACTCTAATACAACTTGTTCTCCTTCATAAATTCCATAGGCTTTTAAATCACGCGGACTCATATTTTCTATCGGAATATTAATTCCTTTTAACTTCCCTATCGGACTTCCAAAACCTTCGGCGTGATAATTCGTTCCGTGACCTATTAATTCTTTATCTCTATTGGCTAACGCTGTAGGACCTGTAGTTTGAACATAAATAGGCTTGTTATTTTCATCGGTAATCACATTCGTAAAAACTCCTGAAACTTGAATTCCTGTACTTAACTCAATAGTTCCAAGGTTTTTCGAGTCAATTAACTTCTCTACTCCTTTTAATCCTCCGGTTCTTATTGCCATTTTATTGGCAAATTGCTCTAACACTAAACTTAAATGCGCAAAATCTGGTGTAACAAACAACTGAGGTTGCGGTTTTGTAATATCAAAACTTACATTTGCAGCTTCTATTGAATACAGAACTTTTTTCACCTCCTCTTTCATACACCATTTACTCTCTCCTATCGATGATAATAAGCCCGCTCCGTAAATTTTAGGATTTTCAAGTGAACCAATTAATCCATACTCAACCGTCCACCAGTGTAAATTTCGAATCTGAGCCATTTCAGAAAGCTCTCCCATATTATCCTGCAACCATTCAACTTTTTCTTGCGCTTCGTCAATTTCTTTTTGAGTAGAATTTGGATCTTCTTTTAAAATAGACAGTAAACGGATAGCCTCATACATTTCATAATCTTTGGCTGAAGAAATAGCTTTTGCCCCAATTTCACCAAAACGACGTAAATATTCTGCGTATTCAGGATTTGCAATGATAGGTGCATGACCTGCAGCTTCATGAATAATATCAGGTGCTGGTGTGTACTCAATATGATCAATAGTTCGTATATCTGATGCAATTACCAATACGTTATAGGCTTGAAATTCCATAAAAGCATTAGGCGGAATAAATCCATCAACCGAAACTGCCGCCCAACCTATTTCTTTTAAAATACGATTCATTCCTTCCATATGCGGAATGCTCTCAACAGAAATCCCTGTTTTCTTCAATCCATCTAAATATGAATTGTGTGCAACCCTTCCTAAATAATCTACATTCATTCGCATTACATAACGCCATACTGCTTGGTTTTGTGCGGTATACTCGTCATAAGGTTGTTTTACAACAAATTTATGCAAGTGCTTAGGCAACTTGCTTGTAACTTCATTCAACTCAAAATGAGATTCCATACTATTGTTTGTTTTGCTGGGTAAATTTAAGTTTTTTATGCTTCACAAAAAATTGATATCCGTTAAATTACAGATATTATGTATATTTACGTTTAAACATAATTTAAACACAAAAAATGAGAACAAGAGGTGGTTTAAAAACTCGTTTATTAATAGGTGTAGCAATTGTTGCTTTTGCTTATTTACGCAAATGCAGTCAACAAGAAGTAAATCCTTACACAGGCAAAACACAATCTATCAGTTTATCTCCACAGCAAGAAATTGCTATAGGTTTGCAACAAGCTCCAGCTATGGCACAGCAACACGGTGGGTTATACCCTAATGAAAATGCACAAGCTTTAGTAGATAAAGTTGGAGCGAGATTAGTAAATAATACAGTTGCAAAACAGTCTGGATATAAGTTTGACTTTCATTTATTAAGAGACGAAAGAGCAATCAACGCTTTTGCTCTACCTGGCGGGCAAGTTTTTATCACCCATGCTTTATTTTCTCAATTGAAAAATGAAGATCAATTAGCTGGAGTTTTAGGTCACGAAATAGGACATGTATTAGGAAAACACTCTAACGAAAGAATTACAGATGCAAATTTCTGGAAACTTTTGACTATGGGAGCTTCTGTAGGTGCCGATTTAGGTGAGCTAGCAAACAGTATCGGTCAACAAACTTTATTAAAAAATGGTCGTGGTGATGAATTAGAAAGTGATGAATTAGGTGTAAAACTAATGGTTGATGCAGGCTATAATCCAGAGCATCTAATTGGCGTTATGGAAATTTTAAAAGCTGCAGCGGGTCCTAATAGAGTTCCTGAGTTTCAAAGCACGCATCCCGACCCTGAAAACAGAATTGAAAAAATTAAAGAAGCGATTCGCAAGTATAAAAAATAAAAGAGACTGTTTTCACAGTCTTTTTTTTGTAACATTAAACAACAACTCTCTACTAATAAAATAAAAAGTATAGCTATGAGTTTTGGAGGAGCGGTATCTGCAATGATTACCAGTTAAAAAAACAATAAAAGAAAAAGAGTTAGTGCTTTTGAAAAATTGGAGCGATTTCAAAAAGAAAACAGTGATAAATTGTATTTTGAAAAGTCTACAAGTAAAGAGGAATTAGAAGAAATTCGTCATAAAACAAAAAGAAGAAATCAAAGAGAACTCATAAAAAACATAGCTGTCTTGTTTATTCTTTTTATAATATTATTTTTCTTAATAAGTTCGTTATAACAAAAAAGAGAGCTTAAAACTCTCTTTTAATATTTTATTTACCTTGAATGATATTAAAGTTAATTCCTAAACCTACAGATGCAGGCTGAATTCCATCAGAAGAAACTCCTTGATAATACCCGTAAATATTCCATTCATCATCATGATATCCAATTTCTGGTCGGTAATAAAAACCTCCTTCTCCACCTTCTGTAAAGAAACCATATCCTAAATCGGTTCCTAAGAAAAAATTCTCAGTAGGATAAAATCGAAACAGTCCTGCTAACGGAATAATTCCTACATCTGCAAATTCAAACAACCCTTCCTCTTTACCAAAGTAATGAGTATATCCTGTTGACACCCCAATTGCAAAACTATCTGTATCTAAAAATTGATATTTTAAATCAACTCCTAAAGCAAAAGAAGAAATATCCGACATATCTCCTACAGGAAGTCCTCCGTGAATTCCCATTTTTAACCAATTTGTTCCTTCACCTACCTGAGCTTTTGCTACTGTAAAACTTGTTATTGCAAATACTAATAAAACTATTTTTTTCATAATATTGTTTTTAAGTTACACTGCAAAACTACTCAAGTAACAACTTCAGTATTATCTCTTTTCATTCAAACATTAACTCAAATCATTTTTAGGTTTAACACAAATTTTTAATTCAAAAAGGTAAATTTGCAATATGAACAAGAAAGTAATACTTATGATTTTGGATGGATGGGGAATTACTCAAGATCCAAAAGTATCGGCTATATACAACGCAAAAACACCATTTATTAATTCTTTATACGATAAATTTCCACACGCTGAACTAAGAACAGATGGAGAACATGTTGGTTTACCTGAGGGGCAAATGGGAAATTCTGAAGTTGGCCACATGAATTTAGGTGCAGGTAGAATTGTATATCAAAATTTAGCCAAAATAAACAAAGCGGTAAAAGAAGGAAGTCTTGCCCAAGAACCTGAATTAATCAACGCTTTTCAATACGCAAAAGACAACAATAAAAACGTTCATTTTTTAGGATTAGTATCTAACGGGGGAATCCATTCTCATATTGACCATTTAAAAGGATTACTAACTTCAGCTAACTATTTTGGCTTAGATAATGTGTATCTACATGCGTTTACTGACGGACGTGATTGTGATCCAAAATCAGGAAAATATTTCATCAATGATATTCAAGAGCACATGCAACAAACCACTGGTGAATTGGCAACAATTACCGGTCGTTATTATGCTATGGATCGTGACAATCGCTGGGAACGTGTACAATTAGCTTATGAAGCTTTAGTGAATGGAAAAGGTTTAAATTCTTCAAATGCTATTTCAAGCATTCAACGAAGTTATGACGAAAATATAACCGATGAATTCATCAAACCTATCATTATGGTTGATGAAAATAAGCAACCAAAAACTACGATAAAAGAAGACGATGTTGTTATTTTCTTCAACTTTAGAACCGATAGAGGACGTCAGTTAACCGAAGCATTAAGTCAACAAAACTTTCCTGAGTTTAACATGAACAAACTACCGTTGTATTTTGTTACCATGACAAATTATGATGATACTTTTAATAACATTCATGTTATTTACGACGGAAAAAATATTGAAAACACCTTAGGCGAAGTGTTAGAGTCAGCTGGAAAAACACAAATTAGAATTGCTGAAACAGAAAAGTATCCGCACGTTACTTTCTTTTTTTCTGGTGGAAGAGAAGAAGAATTTACAGGAGAAAAACGTTTGTTATGTCCTTCATCAAAAGTAGCCACCTACGATTTAAAACCAGAAATGAGCGCTTACGAAATTCGCGATGCAATTGTTCCTGAGTTACAAAAAGGTGATGTGGATTTTGTCTGTTTAAACTTTGCTAATGGTGACATGGTAGGACATACAGGAGTTTTTGAAGCAGCAGTTAAAGCATGTGAAGCAGTTGACGATTGTGTACAAAATGTGGTAACAACTGCATTAAAGAACGATTACACCACCATTTTAATCGCCGACCATGGTAATTGTGAAACCATGATTAACCCAGACGGAACACCACATACAGCTCATACCACAAACCCTGTACCTATGATTTTAATCGACAACGAATTAAAATCAATAAAAAGTGGTATTTTAGGCGATATTGCTCCTACTATTTTACGACTAATGGGAGTAGCACAACCAAAAGAGATGACACAACATTCACTTATTTAAATTATTTTTTATGAAAAAAATAGTGTACTTATTCGCATTCGCCTTACTTTTTTCATGTGCTTCTGCACCAAAAAACCTTGCGACTAAAAACG
Source organism: Tenacibaculum crassostreae (assembly GCF_964512405.1). NCBI lineage: Bacteria > Pseudomonadati > Bacteroidota > Flavobacteriia > Flavobacteriales > Flavobacteriaceae > Tenacibaculum > Tenacibaculum crassostreae. The sequence continues at coordinate 158,016 of NZ_CAZELE010000002.1, read as the reverse complement.
AAAATGGAAATTTAGTTGGTATAGCAACTAAAAAAGACTTTCAAAAAGAACCTTACGGAAGTGAGTGGTTCAACGATTTTTATTCGTATTACGAAACCGATAAAAATACCGTTGAACAATTAAAACCTTTATTAAAAGATATAAAAATAAAAGGTTTTATGGGTACTTGGTGCGGAGATAGTCAGCGAGAAATCCCTAATTTTTATAAAATTTTAGACGAAGCAGAATTCAACTATAAAAATCTTGAATTAGTTACTGTTGATCGCAAAAAAAAGGCAAACGGATTAGAAGAAGGATTTAATGTTCTTAGAGTTCCAACCTTTATTTTTTATAAAGACGGAAAAGAAATTGGACGTTTTGTAGAGCATGCTATTGAAGGAAGTACAGTTGAAGAAGATTTCTTAAAAATACTTTCAGGACAAGATTACAAACATCCATATGAAAAATAACCGTAAATTTGCGCCTCAATATTTTTAATATGATTATTCCAAAGACCAGAGAAGAAATAGAATTAATGCGCGAAAGCGCTTTAGTAGTATCAAAAACCTTAGGTATGCTTGCTAAAGAAGTAAAACCTGGTATTACTACATTATATCTTGATAAACTTGCCGAAGAATTTATTCGTGAGCAAGGTGCTATCCCTGGATTTTTAGGATTGTATGATTTCCCGAACACACTTTGTATGAGTCCGAACTCGCAAGTGGTACACGGAATCCCCAACAAGACACCTTTACAAGAAGGTGATATTATTTCTATTGATTGTGGCGCGATAAAAAATGATTTTTACGGAGACCATGCGTACACTTTTGCTGTAGGTAAAATAGCTCCTGAAACACAAAAATTATTAGACATTACCAAAGAAAGTTTATACGTTGGTATTCGTGAGTTTAAAGTTGGAAATCGTGTTGGAGATGTTGGGTTTGCGATTCAGAATTTCACCGAAAAACATGGTTACGGAGTAGTTCGCGAATTGGTTGGACACGGATTAGGACGCAAAATGCACGAAGATCCTGAAATGCCTAACTATGGTAAAAGAGGTCGTGGTAAAAAGTTTGCTGAAGGTATGGTAGTTGCCATAGAACCAATGACAAACTTAGGAACTCATAAAATTCGTCAACATAGTGATGGATGGACTATTACTACCTTAGACAACAAACCATCTGCTCACTTTGAACACGATGTAGCTATTGTAGATGGAAAACCTGAACTACTTTCTACTTTCAAATACATTTACAATGCTTTAGGTATTGAAAGTAATGAAGAAGATGAGTTTAGACAACAACCTTTAGTAATATAATTTCCGAATAAAACACACGTTATGTCATTCCGTACTCGTTGCGGAATCTCAAAAAAAGATTCCTGCTTTTACAGGAATGACACTATGAAGCTATTCAAAACCATATTAAATACAATTCCAAGACCTTTTTTAATAAAAGCCAGCTATTTAGCAAGACCTATAATAGCTTGGTGGTTAAAAGGTGATAAGTTTACAGATCCTATTGACGGAAAATCATTCCGTAAATTTTTACCTTACGGATATGGAGTGCAACGAGAAAACGCACTTTCACCATCTACCCTATCATTAGAAAGACATCGTTTACTTTGGCTTTTTTTGCAAGATGAAACAAATTTTTTCACTTCAAAAAAGAAGCTAAAAATGCTTCATATTGCTCCTGAGCAGTGTTTTTTAGATATTTTCAAGAAACAACAAAACCTAGATTATATCACGTCTGATTTAGAATCGCCTATTGCGGATGTAAAAGCAGATATTTGCGACTTACCTTTTGAAGACAATCAATTTGATGTGGTATTTTGCAATCATGTGTTAGAGCATATTCCAAACGACACCAAAGCAATGCAAGAATTGTATCGTGTGTTAAAAGTTGGCGGATTTGGTGTTTTTCAAATCCCTCAAGACTTATCTAGAGAAACTACTTTTGAAGACGATAGTATTACCGACCCAAAAGAACGTGCAAAAATATTTGGTCAGTACGACCATGTTCGAGTGTATGGTCGTGATTATTTTCACAAACTTCGCTCTATCGGTTTTAAAGTTGACGAAATTGATTACACAAAAAAAATCGCTCCAGAAAAACTAGAACGATTTGCGTTGATGAAAGGCGAAATTTTACCTGTTTGCTATAAAAACTAGTTGGCATACTCCACTAACTCGTTTGTTTCATTATGGTACAACAACACCACTTTTAACTCTGGATGTTTTTGTAAAAATGCTTTTGTTTTTTCTAATCCCATCGCTAAAAAAGCAGTAGCATAAGCATCTACATCAGCACAATCTCCTTTTAAACGAACAGATACACTTAGTAAATTACTTTCTTCTGCCAATCCTGTTTTTGCATTTACTGTATGCACTATTTTTTTACCTTCTTCATTTACTTTATACTTTCTGTAATTCCCAGAAGTTGCCATTGATTCATTATCCAATTCAATTACTTTTTGAATAGAACGTGTACCGTCGATATTTGGTTTTTCAATAGCTACTTTCCATAATTTGCCATGTTTGGTTCCTCTAGCTCTAATTTCCCCACCAATTTCAACAATATAATCATGAATGTTTTTCGATTCAAAAAAGCGCCCTACAACATCTACTCCATATCCTTTTGCAAAAGCATTTACATTAAACTCAATGTTTTCACTTTCTCTGTAAACCTTCCTATGTTTTAAAACAACTTTATCAAATCCAACATTTTCCATTAAAGCTGAAATTTCTTCATGAGTTAGATTTTTTTTCTCCTTTCCTGAACCAAATCCGTAAGCATCAATTAATCTTCCTATAGTAGGATCGAAATATCCATCAGTTTCATTGTATATTTTTTTTGCTTTCTCAAAAACTTCAACAAACATATCATCGACAACCACAGTTGTATCTCCTTGATTTATTTTAGAAATATCAGAAGTTGGCATGTAAGTAGACAGCGATTTATTTACCAAATAAAACAAACTATCTATCTGTTTTTGGTAATCTACATCACTTAAATAAGTGATATGATACGTTGTTCCAAAAACTCCGCCTTCTAATTTTGTTTCATTTAATGTTACTTCTTTCTTACAAGCAATCATCAACAATAACAAAACTCCAATAAATGCTACTTTTTTTATCATATTGAAAAATTTACTCACAAAATTAATGCTTTCCTACTTCATAAAAGATTGTTAATTCTCTTTTTTGTATTTCCATTTTCATAAATTTGCTTAACTATTAATTTATATCAAAAAAATAGAATAAAATGAAAAAAGTATTCTTATTTCTTACAGCTACTCTTTTATTAGCCTCATGTGCTTCAACAAAAGAACTAGAAGCTGTAAAAGCAAAACACGAACAAACTAAAGAAGAATTATTAGCTGTAAAAGCTAACTTAACTAAGTGCTTAATTGAAAAAGAAAAATGTGAAGAGCAAACAACTTCTTTAGAATCGAGAGTAACAGAATTAAAAAAAGATAAAGAAAACACTTTACAACAAGTTGAAAACTTAACTGTGTTAACTAAAGGTGCTAACGACAACATTAAAGAAACTTTATCTCAATTAAGTAAAAAAGACAAATACATTAATAAGATTAGAGAAGCTGCTTCTAAAAAAGATTCTTTAAACTTAGTAGTTGCTTTCCACTTAAAGAAAGAGTTACAAGACGGAATTGATGATGAAGACATCGAAGTAAACGTTGAAAAAACTGTAGTTTTTATTTCTATTTCTGATAAATTATTATTCAAAAGCGGAAGTTATACTATAAACGAAAAAGCTTCTAAAGTGTTAGAAAAAGTTGCTACCGTGGTAAATGGTCAACCTCAAATGGATGTTATGGTGGAAGGACATACAGACAACACTCCTGTTACAGAAGGCTCTTCTTTGAAAGACAACTGGGGATTAAGTGTTTTACGTTCTACAGCTATTGTACGTGAATTACAAAACAAGTACAGTGTAGCTCCAGAAAGATTAATTGCAGCTGGTAGAAGCAGCTATGTTCCATTAGTAGAAAATGACAGTCCTGCTAACAAAGCAAAAAACAGACGTACAAAAATTATTATTTTACCACGCTTAAATCAATTCTTTGATTTATTAGATCAAAAGGTAGAATAGTTTTTCTAAAAAAATATTTTAAAAACGTGCTAATAGCACGTTTTTTTTATTGGATAAATACTCCATTTAAGAAAAAAGAAAGATTATTCTAACCCGCTATTTGTCAATCAAATAATTAATTGTACATTTGCAGACCTTTTTAAAGGACAAAAATTTATTAATTATAAACAAAAACTAATCGTGTAATTATGAACACATTAAGTTACAAAACAGTATCAGCTAACAAGAACACTGTGAACAAAGAGTGGGTTTTAGTTGATGCGGACGGGCAAACATTGGGTCGTCTAGCTTCTAAAGTTGCTAAACTTATTAGAGGTAAGTACAAACCAAATTATACTCCTCACGTAGATTGTGGAGACAACGTTGTAATTATCAACGCTGAAAAAATCAACTTAACTGGTAACAAGTGGGCTGACAAAACTTATATCCGTCACACAGGCTATCCAGGAGGACAAAGATCATTAACTGCTACAGAGATGTTTCAAAAAGATCCTACAAGACTTATTGAAAAAGCAGTAAAAGGTATGTTACCTAAAAACCGTTTAGGTAGCGCGTTATTCAAAAATTTATATGTTTACGCAGGTACAGAGCACGGTCAAGAAGCTCAAAAGCCTAAAGCAATTAACCTTAACGATCTTAAATAATTATGGAAACTGTACACAAAATAGGTAGAAGAAAAACAGCTGTTGCTCGTGTTTATGTTTCTCAAGGAAGTGGAAACATCACTATCAACAAAAGAGAGTTTAAAAACTATTTCACTACACCAACTTTACAATACAAGGTTCAACAACCTTTAATGTTAACTGAAAACGTTGATGCTTACGATATTAAGGTAAACGTTTACGGTGGTGGTGTTACTGGTCAAGCTGAAGCTATTCGTTTAGCAATTACTAGAGCTTTAGTAGCTATTAACGAAGAAAACAAAGCTGTATTAAAACCAGAAGGATTATTAACTCGTGATCCAAGAATGGTTGAGCGTAAGAAATTCGGTCAGAAGAAAGCACGTAAGAAATTCCAGTTCTCTAAACGTTAATCGTTTATTAGAACTGTTATTTATAAATCAATTTATAACAGTTTAGTATCTAAATACTTCAGACTTAATAACTACTGAAGTATTGCGAAAACAGAACGTAAACACATTTTATTAAAATGGCAAACATTCAAGAATTATTAGAAAGTGGTGTTCACTTCGGACACTTAACTAGAAAATGGAACCCAAACATGGCTCCATACATCTATACAGAGCGTAATGGTGTTCACATCATCGATTTGTATAAAACTTCAGCTAAAATTGACGAAGCTTCTGCTGCGTTACAAAAAATAGCTAACTCAGGACGTAAAATCTTATTCGTTGCTACTAAGAAGCAAGCTAAAGATATCGTTGCTGAAAAAGCAAAAGCTGTAAACATGCCTTACATCACTGAAAGATGGCCAGGGGGTATGTTAACAAACTTCGTTACTATTCGTAAAGCTGTTAAGAAAATGGCTTCTATTGATAGAATGAAGACTGATGGTTCTTTCGACGCTTTATCAAAAAGAGAAAAATTACAAATCAACCGTCAACGTGAAAAATTAGAAAAGAACTTAGGTTCAATTTCTGATATGACTCGTTTACCAGGGGCTTTATTTGTAATTGACGTAAAGAAAGAGCACATTGCTGTTGCTGAAGCACAAAAATTAAACATTCCAATCTTTGCAATGGTTGATACAAACTCTGATCCAAGACCGATCGATTTTGTAATTCCTGCAAACGATGACGCTTCTAAATCTATCGATAAAGTATTATCATACGTAACAGATGCTATCGCTGAAGGCTTAACTGAAAGAAAAGCTGACAAAGAAAAAGCTAAAGCTGATAAAACAGCTGAAGCTCCTGCATCAAAAGAAGCATAACATATTTAATTTAAAGGTTTCATTTCATTGAGACCTTTAAATTTTTATACCTTACAACAATTAATTACAATTAAAAAATAACGATAGAATGTCAGTAAAAATTAGCGCTGCAGACGTAAAAAAATTAAGAGAAACTACCGGAGCTGGTATGATGGATTGTAAAAAAGCATTAGTAGAAGCTGAAGGTGATTTTGATAAAGCTATTGAAATTTTACGTAAAAAAGGACAAAAGATTGCTGCTAAAAGAGCAGATCGTGAGTCTACTGAAGGTGTAGCTATTACTAAAATTAGCGATGACAATACTTATGGTGTTGCTATCGTATTAGCATGTGAAACAGATTTCGTATCTAAAAACGATTCTTTTAAAGAATTAGCTCAAGAGTTTGTTAACATCGCTTTTAACTATAACACTAAAGAAGAGTTCTTAGCTGCAGATTTTGGTGGTATAACTGTTGCTGAAAAATTAATCGAGCAAACAGGAGTTATCGGTGAAAAAATCGACATCACTTCTTTCGAAAAAATCGAAGCACCATACGTAGGAGCTTATACTCACGTTGGTAAAATTGCTGCAATGGTAGGTTTAACTGCTGCTGTTGACAACGCTGCTGAGTTAACTAAAGACTTAGCTATGCAAGCTGCTTCAATGGGAGCAACTTCTTTATCTTACAAAGATTTTGACCCTGCTTATGTAGCTTCTGAAACTGAAGCTAGAATTGCTGCAATTATTAAAGATAACGAAGAATTAGCACGTTTAGGTAAAACTTTAAAGAACGTACCTCAATTCGTATCAAGATTACAGTTAACTGATGAAGCTATGGCTAAAGCTGAAGAAGAAGCTAAAGAGCAATTAAAATCTGAAGGTAAACCAGAGCAAATCTGGGACAAAATCTTACCAGGTAAAATGGAAAGATTTGTTTCTGATAACACTACTTTAGATCAAGAGCAGTGTTTATTAGACCAAAAATTCATCAAAGATGAGAAGAAAACTGTTGCAGAATATGTTGCTTCTTACGGTGACGTTGAAGTGAAGAACTTCGTAAGAGTTACTTTAGGATAATTCTCAACAACAACTTATATAAAAACCATCCATTTTTGGATGGTTTTTTTTATGCAGTAAAAATTAGAATAAAAAAAATACGTAGCTTTGCACAACTTTCAATAAAACAAATGCAATACAAAAGAATCCTTTTAAAATTAAGTGGTGAAGCGTTAATGGGAGAGCGCCAATATGGTATCGACCCTAAAAGACTTAAAGAATACGCCCAAGAAATAAAACAAGTTGTAGACAAAGGTGTAGAGGTAGCCATTGTAATTGGTGGTGGAAATATTTTTAGAGGAGTAGCTGGTGCTAGTAACGGTATGGATCGTGTACAAGGTGACCACATGGGAATGCTTGCAACTTGCATTAACGGATTGGCTTTACAAAGCGCCTTAGAAGACGAAGGAATGCATACACGTTTGCAAACAGCTATTGAAATTAAAGAGATTGCAGAACCTTATATTAAACGTCGCGCAAATCGTCATTTAGAAAAAGGACGTGTAGTTATTTTTGGTGGAGGAACAGGAAATCCTTATTTTACAACTGATACTGCTGCGGTTTTAAGAGCGATTGAAATTAATGCAGATGCTATTTTAAAAGGAACTCGTGTTGATGGTATTTATACTGCAGATCCTGAAAAAGACGAAAATGCAGTTAAATTTGAAAGCATAACTTTTAAAGATGTGTTAGATAAAGGCTTAAAAGTAATGGACATGACAGCTTTTACTTTAAGCGAAGAAAACAAACTACCAATTATTGTTTTTGACATGAACACTAAAGGAAATTTATTAAAATTAATTTCTGGAGAAAATATTGGAACAATAGTTGATAATTAACAATTCGAAAATCACCCTCACAACAATTTTGAGGTTTTAAATACGTACAAAATGAACGAAGAAATTGATTTTATTTTAGATTCTGCCAAAGAGGCAATGAATAACGCTATTGAGCATTTAGTAAAAGAATTACGTAGTATTAGAGCTGGTAAAGCATCACCAGCAATGTTAGCTAATGTTCAGGTAGATTATTATGGTTCAGCTACTCCATTAGGGCAAGTAGCCAATGTAAATACACCTGACGCTAGAACAATTTCGATTCAACCTTGGGAAAAAAATATGTTACAAGAAATAGAAAAAGCTATAATGCTTGCTAATCTTGGTTTCAACCCAATGAATAATGGTGAAAACATCATCATCAACGTTCCGCCATTAACTGAAGAGCGTCGTAAAGACTTAGCAAAACAAGCTAAAGCAGAAGCTGAACACGCAAAAGTAGGTGTTCGTAATGCTCGTAAAGATGCCAATAACGATATTAAAAAGTTAGATGTATCTGACGATATGAAAAAGAATGCTGAAGCTGATATTCAAAATTTAACTGACGGATTTGTAAAAGAAATCGATGAAAAATTCGTAGTTAAAGAAAAAGAGATTATGACCGTATAATTTCCTATTAAAAATAACATATTTAAAGAGCGCTTTTATAGCGCTCTTTTTTCGTTTAATTGTTTCATTTAGCATAAATTTGCTAAAACTTTTTTTGAATGACTTTTTGGACTAAAATCGCAGGATTCGTATTGCGAAATCGTTACTTAGTTTTAATTACTATCGCTATTATTACAGGGCTATTAGTCACTCAAATGAAGCATATGCGCTTTTCATATACAGAAGCCAATTTACTTCCTACCGATCACGAAGCTAATATTGAATATAATCGTTTTTTAGAAATCTTTGGAGAAGAAGGAAACTTAGTTATTCTTGGGGTAAAAGATTCTACAATTTTTACTCCAACTAAATTCAATGCTTGGAACAAACTTGTTAAAGATTTAGATAGCTTAGCTCAAGTTGATTTTACCGTATCAGTTGCTGATGTTCAGCAGTTAAAAGCAGATAGAAAACAACGCAAATTTGTTATTGAACCTTTGTTTGATAAAGCGCCTACCACAAACGAAGAAGTCAGAAAGATTAAAGAGCAACTTTTTGAAAAACTCCCGTTTTACGATAACTTATTATACAACGATAAAGGAGTTTTACAAACAGCTATTTATCTTAATAAAGAAATAGTTAATACACCTGTTCGTAGAGACTTTGTTGTGGATATTTTAATTCCTACTGTAAAGTCATTTGAAAAAAAACACGGTATAGATGTTCGTGTTTCAGGCATGCCTTATATACGAACTTTAAATTCTCAAAATATAACTGATGAAATGGGGATTTTTGTGATTGGAGCATTGCTTATTACTGCAATTATTTTCTTCTTCTTTTTCCGTTCATTTAGAGCCACATTTATCACCCTATTGGTAGTAGGAATCGGTGTTACATGGGCATTTGGTTTTATTGGTTTATTGGGATATGAAATCACGGTATTATCAGCTTTAATTCCGCCTTTAATTATTGTTATTGGTGTACCTAACGCAGTATTCCTCATCAATAAATATCAACAAGAAGTAAAAAAACACGGAAACCAAGCTAAATCATTACAGCGCGTTATTTCAAAAGTTGGTAATGCTACATTAATGACCAACATTACAACAGCATCTGGTTTTGCTACTTTTATTTTTGTGAAAAGTCAATTGATGCGTGAATTCGGGGTTTTAGCATCAATAAACATTATTAGTATTTTCATTTTAGCTTTATTAATCATTCCGATTATTTACAGTTTTATGCCACTTCCAGAGCAAAAACACTTAAATCATCTAGAGAAAAGATGGATGAACAATGTGGTTTCTTGGATGGAAAACATGGTGAAAAAACAACGAATTACTATTTACATTACTACTGTTTGTGTAATTATTTTAAGCATGATTGGGCTTTATATGATTCGTGTATCTGGAAGTTTAATTGAAGATATGCCCAAAGGAAAACAGTTTTATAAAGACATCAAGTTTTTCGAATCTGAGTTTGGTGGAATTATGCCTTTAGAAATATTAATTGACACCAAAAGAGAAAAAGGTGTGATGAAGCTTTCTACTTTAAAAAAGATGGAAAAGTTAAATGAAACCATCGAAACTTTCCCTGAACTTTCAAAACCAGTATCTGTAACCAACTTAGTAAAATATTCTAAACAGGCTTACTATAACGGAAACCCTAAATACTACCAACTTCCAACAAGTCAAGAGAAGAGTTACATTTTTGCCTACACAAAAAACTCAGATAGTAACTCTGGAATGTTAAAGAATTTTGTAGACAGCACTGGTCGTTATGCTCGTATTACTACGTTTATGAAAGACATTGGTACCGATAAAATGGATGTTATTCAAGAGCGTTTACAAGCTGTTATAAACAAACAATTTCCTGATGATAAATTTGATGTTTCAATGACAGGTAAAGCTTTAGTTTTCTTAAAAGGAACTAACTATTTAATTAAAAATCTTGTTATTTCTTTATCGTTGGCAATTTTATTAATTTCAATTTTTATGGCGTGGATGTTCCGTTCACCTCAAATGATTTTAATTTCATTGATTCCAAATATGCTTCCATTATTAATTACTGGAGGTTTAATGGGCTTTTTAGATATTCCTATAAAGCCATCAACAATCTTAGTGTTTAGTATTGCTTTTGGTATTTCTGTTGATGACACCATCCACTTTTTAGCAAAATATCGTCAAGAATTATTAAGTAATAATTGGAAAATTAAACCTGCTGTTTATTCTGCTTTAAAAGAAACAGGCGTAAGTATGTTTTATACTTCAATTGTACTTTTCTTCGGCTTTTTAGTATTTACCGTTTCAAGTTTTGGAGGTACAATTGCGTTAGGAGGGTTAGTATCTGTAACACTATTATTAGCGATGGTTTCTAATTTATTGTTGTTACCATCTTTATTAATTTCTTTTGAGAAAAAAATAGCGAATAAAAAAGTTTTAAAAGAAACAAAATTTAAAATTTTACCTCCAGAAGAGAACAAATAAACTTTGCGCCATTCTTAGCTTATCATCATTGCTCAATTAATAGCAAAAAAGTATCTTTGCGTCTCAATTTTTATAAGATGGAAAGAAGTAGCGTTAAAGAATTATTACAATCTGACAAATTTTTACAAGAAGTACACGTAAAAGGATGGGTAAGAACTTTTAGAAGCAATCGTTTTATTGCTTTAAACGATGGTTCTACTATAAATAACATTCAGTGTGTTGTAGATTTTGAAAATGCTGACGAAACGTTATTAAAAAGAATAAATACAGGAGCAGCTGTAAGTATTAAAGGAACTTTAACCGAAAGTCAAGGTAAGGGACAATCAGTAGAAGTTCAAGTAACTGATTTAGAAATTTTAGGAGACTCAAATCCTGATGAATACCCTATTCAACCTAAACAACATAGTTTCGAATTTTTACGTGAAAATGCTCACTTACGTGTAAGAACAAATACATTTAGTGCTGTAATGCGTTTGCGTTCTGCATTATCTTTTGCTGTTCACCAATATTTTCAATTAAACGGATTTTATTACGTAAATACGCCAATTATTACAGGTTCTGATGCTGAAGGTGCAGGTGAAATGTTTAAGGTTACTAATTTTGAAGCTAATAAAGCTCCGTTAAACGAAGAAGGAAAAGTTGATTATACTAAAGATTTCTTCGGAAAAGAAACCAACTTAACCGTTTCTGGACAATTAGAAGCTGAAACCTATGCCATGGCGTTAGGTAAAGTATATACTTTCGGACCTACATTTAGAGCTGAAAACTCAAATACGACACGTCACTTAGCCGAATTTTGGATGATAGAACCAGAGGTAGCTTTTAACGATTTAGATGCTAACATGGATTTATCTGAAGACTTTATCAAATACGTGTTACAATACGTTTTAGATAATTGTGAAGATGATTTAGACTTTTTAGACAATCGTTTAGCGCAAGAAGACAAAAAGAAACCTCAAGCTGAACGTAGTGAAATGGGCTTACTAGAAAAGTTACGTTTTGTAGTTAACAACAACTTTAAGCGTGTAAGTTACACTGAAGCTATCGATATTTTACGTAATTCAAAGCCGAATAAAAAGAAGAAGTTCCAATTTCCTGTAAACGAATGGGGAGTGGATTTACAATCAGAACACGAGCGTTATTTAGTTGAAAAACACTTTAAATGTCCGGTAATTTTATTCGATTATCCAGCAAACATTAAAGCATTTTATATGCGTTTAAACGAAGACGGAAAAACAGTTCGCGCAATGGATGTATTATTCCCTGGAATTGGTGAAATGGTAGGTGGATCTCAAAGAGAGGAACGTTTAGAAGTCTTACAAGAAAAAATGGCAGCATTAAATATTCCTGAAGAAGAATTATGGTGGTATTTAGATACTCGTAAATTCGGAACCGCAGTTCACTCAGGTTTTGGTTTAGGGTTTGAACGTTTGGTTTTATTTACAACAGGAATGAGTAATATTCGTGATGTAATTCCTTTCCCAAGAACACCACAAAACGCAGAATTTTAAAAAAAACTTAAAACTTAAAAATAACAATCGTCATTCCTTACCGAATGACGATTTTTTTTGTGCTATTTCATATCTTTGTACATATGCTAAAACAAAGTTTACATCAAAAATTACTTCAAAAATTATCTCCTCAGCAAATTCAGCTGATGAAGTTAATTCAATTACCAACCCAAGCTTTTGAAGAACGCTTGAAACAAGAAATTGAAGAAAATCCTGCGTTAGATACTGGTAAAGATGAACCAGAAAATTTTGAAGACACCTTAGTAAACGATGTAGATTATGATGATTCGGGTAACGAAAAAATTGATACTGATGATATAAACATCGATGAGTATTTAAGCGATGACGAATACCCAAGCTATAAAACACAAACCAACAATTACTCATCAGACGATGAAGAAAAACACGTTCCTTACGCAGCTGGAACAAGTTTTCATCAATCATTAGACAATCAGTTAAACACGTTTAGAATTGATGAGGAAGAACGTGCTATTGCTGAATTTTTAGTGGGAAGTATAGATGATAGCGGATACATTCGTAGAGAGATTATCGATTTAGTTGACGACTTAGCTTTTACTCAAAATGTTTTTACTACTGAAGAAAAGGTTAAAGAAGTTTTGGTAAATGTGGTTCAAAAATTGGATCCTGTAGGCGTGGGTGCTTTAGATTTGAAAGAATGCTTAATTATTCAATTAAAAGCAAAATCTGAAAATGAAAATAGAGCTTTAGCCATTCGAATTCTTCAAGAATCTTTCGATCATTTTGTAAAGAAACACTATCAAAAACTTGTTGAAAAATATACTATTTCTGAAGAACAGTTAAAAGATGTTATTACAGAAATTAGCAAATTAAATCCTAAACCTGGTAGTTCATACGCAGGTAACAATAAAGTTGCAGAACAAATTGTTCCTGATTTTTCTATCAGAATTATTGACGGAAATTTAGATTTAACCTTGAATTCTCGTAATGCTCCTGAACTTCATATTTCAAGGGAGTACAACAATATGCTTAAAGGATATCAAGATTCAAAAGAAAAAACCAAATCGCAAAAAGATGCGGTCTTGTTTATCAAGCAAAAATTAGATGCAGCAAAATGGTTTATTGATGCCATTAAGCAGCGTCAACAAACACTTTTAGTGACCATGAATGCGATTATGCATCGACAATCAGCATATTTTTTAACAGGTGATGAGCGTAAGTTGAAACCGATGATTTTAAAAGATATTGCTGATGAAATTAACATGGATGTGTCAACCGTTTCTCGTGTAGCTAGTAGCAAATACGTTTCAACTCCTTATGGAACAAAATTGATTAAAGATTTCTTTTCTGAATCAATGAAAAATGACCAAGGTGAAGATGTTTCAACCAAAGAAATTAAAAAGATTTTAGAAACAGTAATTAGTGAAGAAGATAAACGAAAACCTCTTACTGATGAAAAATTATCTAAAATATTAAAAGAAAAAGGGTACCCAATTGCGAGAAGAACTGTTGCTAAATATCGTGAACAATTAGATATTCCTGTTGCAAGGTTGCGTAAAGAAATTTAATGCGCTGGCACAAGTTCATATCAACCATCTTGCACCCTATTGTTATGCCTACAATAGGTATTATTTTATATTTTATAATATCACCTATTACTTTAGCTAGCAGACAGCAATACACCATATTAGCGGTTGTATTTATTGCAACTTATCTTATTCCGTTACTATTATTAGTTTTCTTAAAATCTATAGGGTATATAAAATCATTCAGGGTTTACAGTATAAACGAGCGTAAATTCCCAATGTTTTTCATGATGCTGTTATTTCTATTCTTAGGAAAGATTTTTGCTAGTATGACCGTTATAAAAGACCTAAGTTATTTATTCTATGGAACCGTTTTGGGACTTTCTGCAATCTATTTATTATTTCCTTTCAAGATTAAAGGAAGTTTGCATTTACTATCTATGGGAGTTGCTATTGGCTACTTTTTGTTGTTTCAACAAATGCAATCAATAAATATTCTTCCTCTTATTATAACTTTCATATTACTCTCTGGATTATTAGCAAGCTCTAGATTGTATTTAAAAGCTCATACAGTATCAGAAGTCTATATTGGTTTTTTTATCGGTTTATTAAGCCCCTTTATCGCTTATTATATTTTATAACAAGTAAAAACTTAACCCTAACCGAACTACTTTACTATTAATGGCTTCGTCATTAAGTTTAACACCTTTAAACATTGGTGTAAGACCATAATATACATGGAAATTGAACGTACCATATCCCGCAGAAACTGTCAATCCAGTTTGCCATGTATTAAATTTAGCAGCATTAGAGAAGTTAGTTTTATCGGCTGAAGTTTGGTATATGTAACTATTACTTAAGTTATACACTATTTTAAAACCTGCATAAAAACGCCAAAATGAATAAGTATTCGCATCAGAAGACCTCCATCTAAATTGGATAGGCATTTCTAAATTATGAAGCTTTATTTTATTAGATATAATATCGGATGCTACTTCATAACTATCAACCTCTCCTTTTAATACTTTTAAACCATGACTGAAAGAGTCGTGACTGTACCCTAATCCTACTGCAAAAGCAGTTTTTCCAGTTTTATTAAACGGAATATCTTTCATATAACCTAAAGCCACCCCATAGGAAAAACCCGTTTCTCCTAACTGTTTAGGTTGATTAGCTAAAAGATTATAGGTAACATCTATATACAATTGATCTTCCCAGTACTTATCTCCAATTTGAAGTGAATCTCTTTGAGAAAAAACACTTACAGTTAAGAATAGCGTTAAAAATAATAATGGTGTAAATTTCATAATAATTATCTAACGATAAATATACCTTTTTTGTATAAAAAAAGAGCAATCTAAATGATTGCTCTTTCTTGTTTATTTAAAAGTAATTACTTCTTAATTGCACTTCCTTTATGTGTAGATAAACTTAACTTAAGAGCATTTACATCTCTTAATTTTTCACGAATATCGGCTAATGTACCTACACTCGATTCTTTATCTGCTTTAATAGAAGTTGTCATAAATGGTACTTCAGCTTCAGAAACGTTATCTCTTTCAAGATAAATAAAAGAAGGAACATCATCTGGTGTTGCAATCTTGTCGTTTAACTGAATTCTGTTATATCCTGTACCATATTTAGTATCCTTTGCTTTACCAACATAAATTGTACTCACTAAACTTTTACGTTCAAGTTTTTTTACTTCACTTGCACTAGGTAAACGTGGTGAATCAATCAATAAATCTGTTTCTCTCATAGTAGTTGTTACCATGAAGAAGAATAATAACATGAAAACAATATCTGGTAAAGACGCCGTAGATAAAGCCGGCATACCTTTCTTCTTTTTTCTAAACTTAGACATATATAATTGTTTAAATATTATTTAACATTTGTTGGGTCAGAATCAGATATAATTTGAGGATAACTCGTTTTAATATCTTCAACTTTCTTTCTTAAAGACTCATCTTTTCTTGCGCTATCAATAAAAGCTTGCTCAAGTTCATCAAAACTCATTCCGTACTTATCTTTACAAAGTCTGTTACGTAACTCTGTATAAGCTCTTAACAACTCATTTTGAACTGCAACGTAAGTACCGTACTCAGTACCTCTATCACTTTCTACAGATATAATTGCTTTGTTTGGATGATCTGATGAATCTGGATCTTTTGCTCCTTTACAATAATCACAAGGAGCACCTGCTTCTTTGTCTGGCATTGGGTTACCAATACCACCACCATTATCAATAAACTTTATAGCAGCATCTTTTAAGTCTTTCAACTCCATAACTTCATTTTCAACTAAAAGTTGGTTGTTACGGTTAATGCTTACTTGAAAAATATTTTTTTCTTTAACGATTGGTGGTTCAACTTCTGTTTTTTCAGCTAACTTTTTAGGAATACCTGAATCAACATCCATTGTTGTTGTTACAAGGAAAAAGATAAGTAGCAAGAAGGCAATATCTGCCATCGAACCTGCATTAATTTCTGGGTTTTCTCTTCTTGCCATAATACTCTATGATTTAACTAATCCTTTTAATAAATCCCACACGAAGAAAGCTCCTGCGATCACTATTAATATAATACTTAACCAAATACCTGTACTTGTGTTTTTAGAAACACTACTACCTGCTTCAGCAACTATTTCGTTACTAGCTCCAACTACTTGACCGTCATTAGAAAGCATATAAGATATTACAAATAATACCCCTATAGCTAATATACCAAGTAATGCTTTTTTCAAAGCTGCTGGGTTTTTAAACAAACTAAAAATTGAAGCTAATACTGTTACTCCTGCTGTTAACCCTAGTAAAACTAAAGAGTAAGTTACTAACGGAGAAACTGCGTCTGACATCGCTACTTTATCCTCAGTATCTACACCCATAGTCATAATAAATAAAACTATACCGACAAGAGAAAGTAAAGCAACAATGATTGTTATTAATCTATTGTTCTTCATACTTCAATTATTTTTTATACTTAGCTAATAAGTCGATTAAAGAGATAGAAGCATCTTCCATATTGTTTACAATAGCATCAACTTTAGAAATGATGTAGTTGTAAAAAATTTGTAAAATAATAGCTACTACTAAACCGAATACTGTAGTTAAAAGTGCTACTTTAATACCACCTGCTACTACCGCTGGAGAAATGTCGTTTGCTACTGCAATCGCATCAAATGCTCCAATCATACCAATTACAGTTCCCATGAACCCTAACATTGGTGCTAAAGCAATAAATAATGAAATCCAAGAAATGTTTTTCTCTAATAATCCCATTTGTACTCCACCGTATCCTACTACAGCTTTTTCAGCAGCGTCTAAACCTTCATCAGCTCTTTCTAAACCTTGATAAAAGATAGAAGCAACAGGACCTTTTGTATTTCTACAAACTTCTTTAGCAGCCTCTACACCACCTGAACTTAAAGCCTCATCAACACTAGCAACTAGTTTTTTAGTATTGGTTGTAGCCATATTTAAATAAATAATTCTTTCAATTGCGATAGCTAAACCTAAAATTAAAGCTACTAATACGATTCCCATAAAACCAGGACCTCCCTCAATAAAATATCTTTTTAAGATTTGGTGGAAAGTTTCTGTTTCAGCTGCTGCTGCGTCTTGAGCATAAGTTGATTGAATAGCTCCTAAAAACATAAATCCTGCAATAGTTAGGATATTTACTACTTTTTTCATTTTGTTATAATTAATTTTAAATAGTTAACGGGTTAAAAATACAAATTTTACTACGAAAAACTCATTTTTTTACAAATAAGTAAATCTTTTCTTGTACTTATTACGCTTTTTAATTTTTCAGAGTGGCAAGTAACAAAAAAATGTTGGGAGATTAAAAAAAATATCCATGATTTCTACCTACTTACCCTTTTTTAACGCTTTTAACTAGTGTTTCAAGCAGTTATGGTTGTAAATTTAACGATTTATTTACAATTTACGCCATCTCTCCTCTTAATGGTTTCTCAAAATAATGTTTAAATTCTTCTTTTGATAGCTTTTCACCAAGTAAATACATCATTTTTGCCACTGCTGTTTCAGTAGTAATATCCTTTCCATCAACAACACCTATGCGTTTTAATTCAGAACTTGTTTCATAATGTCCTAAAATAACACTTCCGCCAGCACATTGAGTTACATTTACTATGTATATACCTTTTTTAACTGATTCTTCTAACAAATCAACAAACCATTTTTCGGTTGGTGCATTTCCCGATCCATAGGTCTCTAAAATAATTCCTTTTAATTCAGGAATACTCATAAAACTCTTTACAACAGATGCTGTTATTCCTGGAAACAATTTTAATATCGCTACATGATTGTCTAGTTTTTTTCTAAACACCAACTTTTCTTCTTGATTGTTTGATTTTAACAACAAGTGATGATTAAAATTCAAATGGACTCCACTTTCTGCTAATGGCGGGTAATTCATCGAAGCAAAAGCTTCAAACTGTTCAGCGTTAATCTTTGTAGTTCTATTTGCTCTATATAATTTGTATTCAAAATACAACCCTACCTCTTGAATTACTGGTCTTCCATTTTCATAAGTCGAAGCAATTTGTATTGACGTAATTAAATTTTCTTTGGCATCGGTACGTAAATCACCTATTGGCAACTGCGACCCTGTAAAAATTACAGGTTTTTGTAAATTTTCAAACATAAAACTAATTGCTGAAGAGGTGTAAGACATCGTATCTGAACCTGTTAACACAACAAATCCGTCAAACTTGTCATAACTATCAGAAATTATTTCTGCTATTTGAATGTAATAGTTCACATTCATATTTGAAGAATCTATTGGCTCTTCAAATGAAATTGTAGAGATTTCACAATTTAATTGTTGCAATTCAGGAATTTTACTCGAAATCTGGCTAAAATCAAAAGCTTTTAAAGCTCCTGTATTATAATCTTTCACCATACCAATGGTACCACCAGTATAAACAATTAAAATCTTAGGTTTGTTTGTCATTTTGACATTCTTTATTTCCTCCAATAATTTGGAATAATTTATGTTGTAAATTTATCAAACAAAAATGATACAAAATTTTAAAACTATATAAATTATGATAGGATTTTATATACTTATAGGTATTATATCTTTATTCAGCTGGTTAGTAAGCAATACTTTACAACGAAAGTTTAAAAAATATTCGAGAGTACACTTACGAAACGGAATGAGTGGTGCTGAAATAGCTGAGAAAATGTTGGCAGACCATGGTATTTACGATGTAAAAGTTATTTCTACACCTGGTATGCTGACCGACCATTACAATCCGCAAAATAAAACGGTAAATCTTAGTGAAGCTGTATATAACCAACGTAATGCTGCTGCCGCTGCTGTTGCTGCTCATGAAGTTGGACACGCTGTTCAACATGCTAGAGCATACGAATACTTGCAAATGCGTTCTAAATTAGTACCAATGGTAAGTATTACTTCACGTTTTTCTCAATGGATGGTTATTGGTGGTATTGCTTTCGGAGCTGCTTCTGGCGGAACAGGAATAGGGTTTTACATAGCTATAGCTGGTTTAGTTTTTATGGCTTTAGGTACACTTTTTAGTTTTATCACCTTACCGGTGGAATACGATGCAAGTAACAGAGCGTTAGCTTGGTTAGAAAACAAAAACATGGTTACTCGTGAAGAGTTAGCAGGTTCTAAAGATGCTTTAAAATGGGCAGCTAGAACATATTTAGTAGCTGCTTTAGGTTCATTAGCTATGTTATTATATTGGGCTTTACAAGTTTTAGGAAGCAGAGATTAGTGTCGCAGACACTTTTTGTATTTTACTCAGATATAAAAAACACTCTTAATAAAAATTGAGAGTGTTTTTTATTTCAGTAAACCTATTGTGTATTTCAATTAATATCCAATTCATCGGAAATTTAACCCGTTTCATCTTTTTTCGATTTCAACACTTCTTAAGAATAATCATTTTTGAAGCGTAAAAAATCAAACACATGAAATCGTTAATTACTTTTTGCTCTTTATTAGCAAGCTTTATCACATTACAAGCACAACATTCCATTTCAGGAAAAATTACTGATGAACAGCAACAACCTCTTTCTTTTGCCAATATAATTTTACATCCTTCTAACAACAGTCAAACTCTTAAAGGTGTAATTTCTGATGAAGAAGGTAATTTTCTTTTTGAAAGCATTACTGAAGGAGATTATTTTATTGAAGTTTCAATGTTAAGCTTTATAACTCACAAAACTGAAAAGTTTTCACTAACAAAAAACAAGACATTCAATTTTACATTAAAAGAAGAAAGTCAAACTTTAAATGAAGTGGTAATCACCTCTAAAAGACCTGTTATAAAACAAACAGCTGAAAAATTGATCGTTGATTTAGAGAAAACAGAAATGTTAAACGCAAACCTACAAGATATTATGCGTAAAGTTCCTGGAGTACTCGTTACTAATAACGGAATTAGTATTGCAGGTAAAAGTGGAGTCCGAATTTTAATTAATGGTAAAACCACAGAATATATGGATGTTGAAACACTACTCCGTGATTTTCCTGCTGATAATATTGCTAAAGTTGAAGTCGTAGAACAACCAGGTGCTGAATATGACGCTTCAGGTACAGGAGCAATTATCAATATTATTTTAAAGAAAAATATTCGTTTAGGAACTCATGGGAGTATAATGGGATGGATTGGCGAAGACGAAGGTTTTGAATACGGAACAAGAGCATCTATAGCTAGCTATAAAAACAAATTAAATTGGCAAACTAGTATAGGATATTCTGAACCAACTTGGCGAGATGATTTGTTTTTAACAAGAACCGTACAAGATACTATTTACGATCAAACAACAAAATCGCCTTTTGCTCCAAAAAGTATTTCATTTAATACTAGTTTAGATTATTATATAAATGATAAACATTCTATCGGAATAGGTGGGCGTTGGAATAAAAGAAAATCTAAAAGAACATCATCAAGTAAAACTAACATTATTAAACCTACGACTACTGATGTTTTGTTTTCAAAAAATAGTTTTGAAAGAGATCGAGTAGATTATAATATTAATCCATATTATGAATATAAATCTGATACTGAAAAATTAGTAGTAGATTTTAACTTCATTAGCTATCAAAACAACAATACTAACACTTTATTTGACACTGAAGAAAGCACACTACCTTTTACTGACAGACGATATAAACAAGATGGAAATTTCACCATTAAAACATATAGGACTGACTACAATAAAACCTTTACCGATAATTTCAAGTTAAGCATGGGTAGTAAATATAGTGTTGTTAACACCAACAATGATTTACAATCATTTCTTGAAAACGGTGCTAACGGATTCGATTTTGATCCAACAACAAGCAGTGAGTTTTTAGTAGATGAAACAATTTTTGCTGTGTATTCTAAAATAAATGCTACTTATAAAAAATGGTCTTTTTCTGGAGGATTACGTTATGAAGACAGTAACACTAACGGAACTTCTATTTATTTAAAAGACGGACAAATGGTAAATGAAGTTAAAAAAAGACCTATTGGTAAATTATTCCCAAGTGCTTCAGTTAGCAGAAAACTAACTGAAAAACTAGGCGCAAATTTATCGTACAGTTATCGCATTAGAAGACCTTCTTACAATAGCTTAAATTCGTTTCAAGAATTTTTAGACCCTTTTTCTGCACAAGAAGGTAACCCAAGTTTAAAACCAGCTTTTACAAACAACTACCAATTCAATTTAACTTTTGAAAACCAACCTTTTTTTACTATTGGATATAGCAAAACGAATGATGTGATTTTTGATTTAATCAAACAAAATAACACCACTGCTCAAATACGTCAACAAGTAGTAAATGTTGAAGATTTTACAAACTGGAATTTTCGATTATTTGGTCCGTTAAATTTTATAAAAGGAGTTGAAGGTTACACTGGGGTTATTGTAAATAATAGTAGTTATAATTCAAATACACATAATGTTGATATTTCTAAATGGAATTTATATTGGTTTATGCAAGCTAGTTATAAATTACCATGGGATGTTAATTTAGAATTTAACGGAAACTACGGAACAGGAGCCTTAGAAGGTCAAATAGATGTAGATTGGTTAGCTGCTTTAGATTTTTCTTTAAGCAAGAAGTTTTTAGATGATAAGCTAAAAGTTAACTTAGGATTCAACAAAATGCTTAACCGTGGATTTGTTGGAACTATTGATTATGGTAACGGAACTGCCAATGTAGAAAGCAACAGTTCTCGTCAAAATATTCAACTAAGATTATCATATAGCTTTGGATCAAAATTCGGAAAGAAAAAATCAAAGCGCAACTCTTCAATTGATGAAGAAAATAGAATTAACGATAACAATTAACACTTATGAAAACATATTATAAAACTCTTTTTGTTTTAGGGCTATTATTTGAAGCTATCGGACAAATATTATTATCAAAAGGAAATGAATTTGTTTATGCTTTACGTCCAATCGATTTTGCACATTGGTCTTTACTACTAGGAGTTGTTCTATTAATTCCACAAGTAGGAAATTTCAAAAAAAGTATAGTTACTTATTTAGGTGTACCGGTTATTTTAATTGGAATAACCTGTATAATTGGCATGTGTGTATTAGATTTTATTTGGTGGAGTCAACCAACTCAAGAAATTAGAAATGAATTTGCAGGTCAACTCTACAAAGTAAAAGTTATCTGGACACCTTTTATAGCCGTTGGTCCTAATTTTATTAATGTTGGATTAGCATTATTAGCTTTGAATTATATAAAACAACATAAAATTGGTGTTTTATTAATTATCATTGCTACACTAATTGTCTTTTTTGGTAGATTTATTCCTTCAAGATTAATTTACGTGTATTTAATTTCGGCTATTGGTTACGGATTAATCTTTTTCAACAATCAAACAACTAATGAACACTAAACTCAATAAATCTGACTATATAATTCTTGGTGTTTTTTACCTAATCAGTCTTATTTTAAACATTTTAGACTACCTAAATCAAAACAATAAACTTTTAGAGTATTTAGTTGATATACCAATGTTTATTATAACCTCTTTTATAGGGGTTTTAATATTTATGTATTTTATAATCCCTAGATTTCTAGTGCAGCAAAAAAAATATTTTCTCTTTGCTTTTTGGGGAATAATTGTAGTGCTTTTTATTGGAATTATTGAAAGGATAGTTGGATTTTCTTCTAGTGGGAAAGACTGGAGTAAATTTCCAAACATCTACAACTTAATCCTTTATTCAATTTTTAATGGATCTGATTCTATTGGTTTCCCTTTAGGTGTTTTATTAACTAAAAAGTTTTATGAATCTCAAACACAAATTTCAAAAATAAAAGAGCAACAAAAAGAAAACGAATTAAAGTTGTTACGTTCTCAAATTGATCCGCATTTTTTATTTAACAATTTAAATACTCTAGACAGTTTAATTGATTCAGATTCTGAAAAAGCTAAAGAATACATCAATCGATTGTCTTTAATTTACCGTTATTTAATTCAAACTAAAGATGCAGAAGTAATGGAACTTTCAAAAGAAATTCAATTTGCTGAAAATTATATTTTTTTGATTGAAACCCGTTTTGGAAACGATTATAAATTTAACATCAAGAAAGAAGGCGATATTTCTGATAAGTTTATCCCTACAGGTGCTTTACAAGCTTTGTTAGAAAATGTAGTGAAACACAACAAAACTAATAACAATACTATTACAACCACCATTACTATTACTAACGATTGGTTAACGGTGAACAATACGAAATCTAACACAAAAAACACCGAAAGTTTAGGTACCGGATTAGACAATTTGAAAACCAGATATCAACTATTATCTGATAAAAAAATTAATATAAATAATAGTAATCATTCTTTTTCAGTTACAATTCCAATCATTAAATTGAGTAAAGAAAGCTAACGTCATTGCGAACAAAGTGAAGCAATCTCATAAAAACAAATAGATTACTTCGTTTTACCCGTAATGACACTAAATTTTAAACATGAACATATTAATTTTAGAAGACGAAATACCAGCCTATCAAAAACTAATCAATTATATGAACGATGTTTTTGAGGAAGAATTTACTCATGATATTGCACGTTCTAATTCAGACGGAAAAAAATTCTTACAAGAAAACACCTACGATTTTATTTTGTCTGACATCCAACTATTAGACGGAATTTCCTTCGACTTGTTTGATGAAGTAACTATAAATTGTCCTATTATTTTTTGCTCTGCACACGATGAATATTTATTCAAAGCATTTAACACAAACGGAATAGCTTATATCTTAAAACCGTATTCAAAATCTGATTTCAATAAAGCTATAGAAAAATACCAATCGTTATTTAATCAAGGTAATTACAATCAACTAAATTCTGACACTATATCTAATTTAAAATCTGCTTTAAAAGAAGAAAACACTTCTTTTAAAAAAAGATTTGTTATTAAGAAGAATACAGGCATTCAATTATTAAATGTTACAGATATCAGCCTAATAGAAGCCTCTGGAGACTTTTGTATTGCAACCGATAAAGAAGGGAAAAGACACACTATTTCTCAAAATTTAGGTAGTCTTTTTCAGCAATTAAATCCTACAAAATTTTTTAAAATTAACCGAAGTGAAATTATAAGTATTGATTATATAGAAAACATCGAAAATCACTTTAAAAACCGCTTATTAATCACAGTTACAGGAACAAAAGAAAAACCAATGACAAGTTCCTCTACTACCGCTGATTTTAGAAAGTGGTTGGAACAATAAAGTTATTAACAATCCTAAATATACTCTCACAGAAGATCATATTAAATATACACATATATGTTAAATCTTTTTAGAGAAAAATAATATTTAAGAAAACTACATTCATTAAATCTACAAATGTGTTGATAACTGATTTTCAATAAATCTAAGCAAAGCCATAAATTTGAATTAAGAATGGAATTTAAGGCTTTGCAAAATTATACATCGCTGAAAGTTAAATTCAGGATAGTCTCATACGCTAACCCTGAAACACTCCAGTAATTCCTTCTTATTAAAAAAGTGTCAATACTAACAGTATTGACACTTTTATTTATCATTTTATCATTGATTAATCATTCAATTTAAGAACTGCCATAAACGCTTGTTGTGGTATCTCTACGTTACCAACCTGACGCATACGCTTCTTACCTTTTTTCTGCTTTTCTAACAATTTACGTTTACGAGAAATATCACCTCCATAACATTTTGCAGTTACATCTTTACGTAAGGCTTTAACGGTTTCACGAGCTATAATTTTAGCCCCAATAGCTGCCTGAATAGGAATATCAAACTGCTGACGCGGAATTAATTCTTTTAACTTTTCACAAATACGTTTTCCTATTGAATACGCATTACTATCATGTAACAACGCAGAAAGTGCATCAACAATTTGTCCGTTTAATAACATATCTACACGAACTAACTTCGATTGTTTCATTCCAATTGGATGATAATCGAACGATGCATACCCTTTTGAAACCGTTTTTAATCGATCGTAAAAATCGAATACGATTTCTGCCAACGGCATATCAAAAATCAATTCAACTCTTTCTGGAGTTAAATAAGTCTGATTAACGATTTGTCCTCGTTTTTCAATACAAAGTGACATTACTTGTCCAACAAAATCAGCCTTAGTAATGATTGATGCTTTAATAAAAGGCTCTTCTACCCTATCTAATTTTGACGGGTCAGGTAAATCAGATGGGTTATTTACAATGATAACCTCTTCAGGATTCTTCTTCGTAAACGCGTGATAACTTACGTTAGGAACCGTAGTAATTACAGTCATGTCAAACTCACGCTCTAAACGTTCCTGAATGATTTCCATGTGTAACATTCCTAAGAAACCACATCGGAAACCAAAACCTAATGCTGCTGAACTTTCTGGTTGAAATACCAACGAAGCATCGTTTAACTGCAATTTTTCCATAGAAGCACGAAGCTCTTCGTAATCTTCAGTATCAACAGGGTAAATCCCAGCAAAAACCATTGGCTTCACATCTTCAAAACCGTCAATTCTATCGGTCGTTGGGTTTGCAAAATCGGTAATTGTATCTCCTACTTTTACTTCTTTCGCTGCTTTAATTCCTGTGATTAAGTATCCTACATCACCCGTTTTTATTTCGTTTTTTACAACTTGGTTTAATTTTAACGTCCCTACCTCATCGGCACCATACTGCTTACCAGTTGCCATGAATTTAATTTGTTGATTCTTTTTAATAGAACCATCAATTACTCTAAAGTAGGTTTCAATTCCTCGATAAGAATTGTAAACCGAATCGAAGATTAAGGCTTTTAATGGCGCGTCAGGATTACCACTTGGAGCAGGGATTTTTTCAATAATAGCTTTTAAAACATTATCTACTCCAAAACCTGTTTTCCCGCTAGCATGTATTACATCTTCAGGGTTGCATCCTAATAAATCAACAATATCATCGGTTACTTCTTCTGGGTTCGCTGAAGGTAAATCAACTTTATTTAGTACCGGAATAATTTCTAAATCATTCTCTAAAGCCAAGTATAAGTTAGATATCGTTTGCGCTTGGATACTTTGAGCAGCATCAACAATTAACAACGCTCCTTCACAAGCCGCAATAGAACGAGAAACCTCGTATGAAAAATCTACGTGACCTGGAGTGTCAATTAAGTTTAAAATGTAATTTTCTCCTTCAAAAACATAATCCATTTGAATGGCATGAGATTTAATGGTAATACCACGTTCACGCTCTAAATCCATGTTGTCTAACAACTGATTTTGTTTTTCACGCTCAGTAACCGAACCTGTATAATCCAACAATCTATCGGCTAAAGTACTTTTACCGTGATCAATATGAGCAATAATGCAAAAATTTCTTATGTTCTTCATTCGTCGTAATCTAACTACTAGTGACCTGCAAAGATACTTTATGTTTATGCATTAACAAATAAAATTTTTGACTAAAAGTTGCTTAAATATGACTCATTACATATTCGGTAATTCTGTCGCATCTACTAAACCCAAACTCAAATACATTTTTATCGTTTGAAAGACTATATAAATTCTCTTTTAACATTTCTTTTGCTCTATGTATACGAACTTTTACATTGGCAACTGTAATATCTAAAGCTTCAGCAACTTCTTTTATACTCATTTCTTCTATTTCTTTTAAAATATAAACCTCTCTATATTTAACTTCTAATTTATCAATTGCAGCCTCCAAAGTATGTTTCATCTCTCTTTCTATCATTTTATCGTATGGGTTCGAGTTTTTATAATCCTGAATATGAATAACATGATTGTTATCTAACTGATCATTTATGTGCTGTACTTTACTTTTTTCGTTTATTCTTGCTAAAGCTTCATTAATTCCTATTCTAATAAGCCAAGTAGAAAAAGAAGCTTGTAATTTAAACTGATACAGCTTAATGTATGCTTTTAAATAACTATTTTGCATTACATCTTCTATTTCCGCTTCATTTTTCAAATAGGTTCTTATAACTCTGTATAACTTTTGGTTGTTTCTTCTTATCAGTACTTCAAACAACTCTTTTTCTCCACCTATAACCCTTCTTATAACATCAGAATCTTTAATTTTTTTATTATTAAAATCGTTAATATTAATTATTTCCATGGTGTTGTATTTTAATCATTAGATAAAGAATTTTTAAAAAAGATACATTTTTTTGTATCCTTTTTAAAAATTTATAATCAAACGGTTGTAACAATATTTAAAATTATAAAAATGAAAAAAAACATTCAATTAGTTAAAACACTTTTAAAATATACTTTCAGCATAGTTCCAATAGTAGCTGGATTAGATAAATTCTCAAACATTCTAACAAACTGGAGCCAATATATCTCTGAGGGATTCGCTGGATTATTGCCTTTTGATGCAGCTACTTTTATGATGATTGTCGGAGTTATAGAAATTGTAGCAGGAGTATTAGTTTTTACTAAAACTAAAATAGGCGCTTTAATTGTTGCTGCTTGGTTAACAGGTATTTCATTAACCTTATTATTTAGTTGGAGTTATGTAGATGTTGCTGTAAGAGATTTAGTAATAGCAATAGCTGCATTTTCTTTAGCTAAACTTTCTGAGGAAAAGCTTTAAATTAATTCAGGAAAATAAAATCAGGGCAATTAAACACTTAATTACCTAATTAACAAGTAGATGTATGTTGTTTTCATAAAACTCACTAAACAAAAACACCCAAACATTAAATATTAACATTATGAAAAATCTTAAATTAACACTTTGCATTTTTGCTTTGAGTGCATTTTTTATTAGCTGTTCATCAAACGACGATGAACCTACACTTCCTGTTGATCCAAACCCGAACCCAACAGGTAAAGTAACATATAATAGCAATATTAAAACATTAGTTGATAATAGCTGTGCTACATCTTCTTGTCATGATGCAGTTAATCCTACAGGGGGACTACCTTTAACTAATTATACTCAAGTAAAAGGGGCAGCCGAAACTGGTAATTTATTCTTATTTGTTAACAACAATTCAATGCCTCCAAACAGTGGTGGACTATCATCTACCAATAAGCAACTTTTAGAAAAATGGAAAAATGATGGTTACCTTGAAAACTAAACAATTTCTAAGAATTACCGTTTTGTTATTTCTTTTTATTTCGCAAAGTATTTTCTCTCAAAAATATTTTACGAGAACAGGAAATACAGAGTTCAAAGCATCTATAGATGCTTTTGAACCTGTTGAAGCAAAAGACAATAGCACTACCGTAGTGTTAGACACAAAAAATGGTGACATAGCTGCTCTTTTACTCATAAAAGCTTTTAAATTTAAAGTTGCTTTAATGCAAGAGCATTTCAATGAGAATTATATGGATTCTGATACTTATCCTAAAGCTACTTTTTCAGGAAAGCTTGTTAATTTTAATTTTTCTGAGATTAATTCTGAAAAGAATTACACTATAAAAGGAAAGCTTACTATAAAAGGAATTTCTAAAGATATTGAAACTGTAGGGAAACTAAAAAAAATAGATTCTAAAATATTTTTATCAAGTTCTTTTACTGTGTCTCCTGAAGAATTCAATATAAAAATCCCAAGTATTGTCAGAAAGAAAATAGCTAAAAATGTTATTATAAATCTAAATTATGAGCTTTCTGAAAAAAAATAAAAAGTGGTTAATTTCTAGTGTTATCTTATTAATACTAGGAATTTTCCTTGCTTATAGTTATGTATACAAACCTCATCAAAATACTGAAAGTTTAAAAACAGATTTTGAAGGTGAGGCTTCTACTTTATTATCATCGATAAAAGACGATTCAACTTTATGGTTAAATAAAGTAGTTGTATTATCAGGAAAAGTGACATCGAAAGATGTAAAAGGTATTACTTTAAACAATTCTATTTACTGCCAGTTTAGAGAAGACACAAAAACTTCAGAAATTAATATTGATGATACCATAACTATAAAAGGGCAAATTATTGGATATGATGATTTGTTAGATGAACTTAAAATAAACCAATGTATTATAAAAAAATTAACCAATGAATAAACACAACCTACTTACTATATTATTTCTTTTTTTCATAAGCTTCACTTATTCTCAAGAAAATCTTTTAAATGAATTAAAAGAAGAAACAAAAAACGACAACAGCTACGAATTACCTGCTTTTAAAGCTATGCAAGTAGGAAACTTACAATCTACTAAAATTGCAGACAAAGGTGACTTTTATCTTATAGTTGCACATAGGTTTGGTCCTTTTTCTAACGGAATTGATAATTTTTTTGGATTAGATGATGCTTATACTAAAATTCAATTTGCCTACAGTTTTTGGGATGGAGTTCAATTTAGTTTAAGCAGAGATTCTTTTGAAAAAACGTATTCTGGTTCTGCAAAGATTCGTATTAAAAAACAGTCGTCTGATTTTCCATTAAACTTAGTTGCTTATGCTTCTACAGACATTGAGTCACAATCAAGAACTACTACTTACCTCGAAATTGAGTTTAAAGATCGTGTTAGTATCACCACCCAACTTCTTGCTTCAAGAAGAATTAACAAGAATCTTTCTCTTTTAATTGCTCCAACTTTTGTCCGTCAAAACAATCTTCAGCAATATTTATTAACTGGCGACAATGAATTGAATCAATTTTTAATTGGGTTTGGTGGTCGATATAAAATAAGCAAACGCATGAGTATTAATGCAGACTATGCATTAAACCTTAACAGACACAAAAACTCAATTTATAAAGACCCTTTTACTCTTGGTTTAGATATTGAAACTGGAGGTCATGTTTTTCAACTAGTTTTTACAAATGCATCAGGAAGCAACGATTCTGGTTTTTTAACAAGAACGCAAAACCAATGGTTCAATGATGTTGCTTTTGGGTTCAACATAGTTAGAGTATTTTAACAAGCCCCCAAGACTTGTACATTAAGAGGTTCTTTTTAGTTTAAAAGAACCTCTTTTTTTCTATAGAAAATAAACCTAACTTTGCACTGACAATTAGAATTATGGTAAAAATAGGTAACATAGAACTTCCTGACTTTCCGCTATTATTAGCCCCTATGGAAGATGTAAGTGATCCGCCGTTTAGAGCTTTGTGTAAAGAAAATGGTGCTGATGTGGTGTATACTGAATTTATTTCTTCAGAAGGACTGATTCGTGATGCTGCCAAAAGCGTTATGAAGTTAGATATCTACGAAAAGGAGCGCCCTGTTGGTATTCAAATTTTTGGTGCCAATTTAGATTCTATGCTAAAAACCGTCGAGATTGTTGAAAAATCTAATCCTGATATCATTGACATCAATTTTGGTTGCCCTGTAAAAAAAGTGGTTTCAAAAGGTGCTGGTGCAGGAATTTTAAAAGATGTCGACTTAATGGTTTCATTAACTGAAGCTATGGTTAAGCATACCAACTTACCTGTCACCGTTAAAACTCGTTTGGGATGGGATCATGATTCTATTCGAATTATTGAAGTTGCTGAGCGTTTACAAGATGTAGGCTGTAAAGCTATTTCTATTCACGGTCGTACTAGAGCGCAAATGTATAAAGGTGAAGCCGACTGGAAACCTATTGCCGAAGTTAAAAACAACCCTCGTATGCACATTCCTGTTTTTGGAAATGGAGATGTAACCTCACCAGAAAAAGCGATGGAAATGCGTGATGTTTACGGATTAGATGGGTGTATGATTGGTCGTGCATCTATTGGATATCCGTGGTTTTTTAACGAAGTTAAACATTACTTTAAAACTGGCGAACATTTAGCAAGTCCAACAATTGCAGAACGTGTTGAAATGGCGCGTCGTCACTTACAAATGGCTATCGATTGGAAAGGTGAACATTTAGGTGTGGTAGAAACAAGAAGACATTATACAAACTATTTTAAAGGAATTCCGCATTTTAAAGAATACCGAATGAAAATGGTTACTTCTGATGATCCGAAAGATGTTTTTGCTGCTTTTGATGAAGTACAAGCCACCTTTGGTAATGCAACTATTCCTGAAATCGGATAAGATTATTTTTCAATAAATTTTACTGAAATTCTTGAGCTCGCTAGTTTTGCTGCTAAATATCCTAAAACTGAAATGGTAGCAATTACTAACAGTAAATTTGTTACCCTAAATTCAACAGGATACGCTAAGTTTTGTGTAATCATTAACAACTCAAATCGTTGCTGAACTAACACTAAAACAATTCCTAAGACTAGCCCTATAGCCATCCCTATCAATGTTAGTAAAAAACCTTGAAAAACAAAAATTTTCTTTATTTCATCAATGCTAGATCCTAAATTATATAATGTTTTTAAGTTCTTACGCTTATCAATAATCATCATAATCACTGAACCTATAACATTAAACAAGGCGATTGCCACTATGAGTGTGAAAATTAAGTAGGATATAAAGTTTTCAGTATTAATTACTTTATAATATAGCGTGTTTAGTTGAGCGCGCGTTTGTACCTTTAAATCATTTCCAACCGCTTTTTGTAATTTTTCTTGAAAGGAATCCAAATCAACACCTTTTTTCAGTACAAATTCAATCCCTGAAACTCGATTTTCTTCATAACCTAACAATTCTTGAGCTGAAGATAACTCAGTAAAAACATATTTGTTTTGAAAATCCTCTGACCCTGTATAAACTCCAACAATTTGAGTAGCTATTGAGCGGAAAGCATTATTTGCATTGATAAATCCCTTTCCAGGTTTCGGCACTAAAATTTGTAAAGGTTCACCAAAATTAAAAACCCCTAAAGATAATTTATACGAAATTCCGTAACCAATAACAGCCGTATTCATATACTTTTCATCAATCCAAGTACCCACAGTTAGTAAAGAGTCTACAGGAAGTATCTGAGAATAACTTTGTTCAACACCTTTAATTTGGGCTATATGACTTTTATCTTTATACTTTAAAAAAACACGTTCTTCTACTACTTTTGATGTAGCTTTAATATCAGTTTCTTGCTGAAGAATAGCATGAAGTTTAGGTGAATATTCAAACGTTTTCCCTTGAACGGAACTAATTTTTATATCGGGATCTGAAGCATCAAGTAATGAGTCGCTAAAAGTCTTTAATCCTGAAAAACCCGAAAGCACAACAAACAAAGCAAGTGTACCAACAATAACACCAAACGCTGCAATTGCAGTAATGATATTTATTGCGTTTGTACTTGCTTTTGAAAACAGGTATCGTTTAGCTATGTATAATGAAAAATTCAACCATTAATAAATTTAGCTAGCCAAAGTACAGAAAATTTATTAACGTTTTTGACGACGTGGTAAGATATCTGGGTTCTTTATAGGATTTACATCCTCTCCTTTTAACGACTTATCAATCTCTTCAATATAATCTAAACTATCATCTCCAAAGAATAATAATTCTGGCATTCTTCTTAATTGATTCTTTGTACGTTGTGCTAGTTCATGACGAATTAACGGAGTGTTAGATTTTACTCCTTGAATAATTTCTTCTCTTTTTTCTGAAGGAAATACGCTTAAGTAAACTTTAGCCACCCCTAAATCGGCAGTAACCGAAACCTTAGAAACCGATATAATTACTCCCTTCATTCCATCTTGAGCAGCACGCTGTAAAACGTCTACCAAGTCTTGTTGCAATACTCCTGCAATTTTACGTTGTCTATTTGTTTCTTCCATGCTGCAAATTTAAGCATAAAATTACGGAGTGTAAATTTTATTTTTAATAGCGTACATTACTAGTCCCACCCTATTTCTTACGTTTAATTTAGTGAATAAATTATCTCTATAACCATCGATCGTTTTAGGGCTTAAAAACATTTTTTCTGCTATTTCTTTATATGTCAACTCTGAACAAGCTAACTTCATGAAAGTTATCTCGTTCTCTTTAAACGCTAAATTATTTTTATCATTTTTTCCAGATACAGAATCTAACAAGAGAGTGGTTACATTTTTAGTGTGATAAAAACCATTATCCATCATTTCTACCAATGCTTTTTCTAACACCTCTTTTTTAGTGTCTTTTAGTAAATAACCAACAGCACCTGCTTTTAACATTTTTAAAATGGTACCGTCTGCATCTTCAACGGACAAAGCCATCACATGAACATCTGGGTGATTTTCAACAATCCATTCAGTAGTTTCAATACCGTTCATTACTGGCATATTAACATCCACCAAGACAATGTCGGGTATGTTTTTGGGAGAAGCTGAAAATTTTTCTTCAACTTCTTTACCGTTTTTGCAGGTATACAACACTTTGAATTTATCAAAAGTATTCACCATACCTTCGATAGCTTGTGATAATAGTGTATGATCGTCTACAACAACAACTGAATATTTCATAATTTTTAGTAGGTTAGGTTATTTTTTGTTGTTGGGGGAACAAACTAATGTTCTTTAAATATAATAATTTATTATTAAACAAGTTCCTTTTTCTGGTTTCGATGTGAGTTTTACCTCTGCGTTAATCAATTTTCCTCTTGCTTTCATGTTTTGTAAACCAAGTCCTTTTAAGCTAACTCTGTTAACATCAAAACCAACGCCGTTATCGTGCGCTTTTATTTCTACTGAGTTTTCTTTGTAATGAAGAGTAACATCTAGTTTAGAGGCTTTTGAATGTTTAATAGTGTTAGAAAAAAACTCTTGGAGAATTCTGAAAATAACAATTCCATGTTTTTGATTTACTTCTTGTTCTTTTCCTTTTATTTCAAGGCTTGCTTCTATATAGTTAAGGCGATTAAATCTTTCTATTTCTATTTCTATCGCTTTTCTTAATTTAATACTATTGATAAAATCTGGGTTAATTACTTTTGAAAGTGCTCTTACTTCTTTTAAGCTTTTGGTAATAATCTCAGAGATTTCACTCATATTATCAGGTGACGCGTGCTGCAATTGTATATTAGCTAAAGTTAAGAGTTGCCCGATATTATCGTGCAACTCCCAACTTATATTTCTTAAAGTTTCCTCTCGTATTTCTATTTGAGTTTCTGCAATTTCACGTTCGTAACGCTTTTTGTTTTCTGCGCGTTCTAACAATAGTTTATTCTTTCTACGCTGAAACACCGTAAAAAGTAATATCAAAAAAACAATAATTACTAAAAGAACTACTGTTGTTATTAATAAGATTCTTCCCCCTTGTTGCTCCATATTAATCCAAAAGAAATAATGAGATTCATTAGAATAATTAAAAAATCTAAAATAGGGAACAGTTCTCTATCCCTCATATAATTCCAAAAGCTAAAAAAAGGAATTGTAGATAAATAGAAAATTAAAAACCCAACAGATACCCAAAACGGCAAAATCTTTTTATAATTGATTATTTTTTCTGACAGCAACAATTCTCTTAAATATAAAAAAACAAGCATCCCAACATTGAATGCACCTACGATGATTGTAGATCGAAAATATTTCTGACTAAAAAAAATTAAGCACCATAAAACAAATATAACTGCTAATAAAAAATACGAAATGATTAAATATTTTTTATCATATATTAACTTATAATACAATAAAAATATTAAGGTGTTTTCAAAAAACAAATATAAATGGTAAACTAAAAAGTTATGCCCTCCTATACTGCTTAAGTAAGCCCCTGTCAATTCAACAACAAAAGTAACAACTAAAAAAAGTGATAATAAGCCTAAAAAAAAAGTTCTTTTTTTTATAAAAACAATACAACTTAAAATGGCTGTTAAAATCTGAAAAAGTAAAGGAGCATCTAATAGATTCATTTGTTAATTAATAACTTTAATATTAATCCTTACCATAAGGAGGCTCAAGATTTCCTTTGTTTCCAGCACCACTATCATCATCACCAGGAGGAGTTAAACTCATAAACCCAGCTTTGTTTTCTTTCAACACTTTAATGGAATAATTATAATCTACTCTTTTTCCTTCTTCAAATTCTTCTTTTGAGTTATAAATCCAGTTGTAACCATTAGCTGCTAACGCCTCTTTAAAGGTTACTAATTTGCCTTTTTTAGTAGATTGCACAGGATCAAAAGCAACTTGTTTACCGTCTATAGTAGTGGTTGGAATGTAAATTAAATCTTGATAACTCTTACCTGTACCGTTATAATCCGGTTTTGCAGCAGAAATAAAGCTAATTCCCGTAATCTCAATTTTTGCTTTTTTACTTAAACTCTCAATATGTCCTAAATAGTTTTTAAAATTCTGATAATTATACGTGTTAATACGAGAATCAGGATACCCAAGTGCTTTCTCTAAAGGAGCTATTCTTGTTGTGTCGTAGTTACGTAACATTTCAACAATTTCAGGGTAGTTTAGCATTTCATTTGTTCTTCCAAGATCAGAATAACAAAATGTTCCTTCTGGCAGTTGTGATTGCCAATCATCATGTTCACATTTGCATTGGTGCTTTTCACAAGAAACAGCAAAACTCATTACAAAAGCTAAAAACAATAAACGTAATAGGTTAGTTTTCTTCATAATAAAAATGATTTTTAATTTCTTTAAATATAGAATGTTAATTTTTAATAAAAAAAACGAAAACAAAAAAAGTCTTTTTAAAAACTGAAATACCAATTATTTAAATAGTCGTTGAAATTTCACAAACAGGAAAAACACCCTTAAACTGTCAAGAAATAAACTATTTGTTTTTCATTCTATACACTCTTGTTTTTTATGAAGTATTTCAGAAGAGTTTTTATATTTTTACCCTATGAATAAAATTGAACACATTGGTATTGCTGTAAAAGATTTAGAAAAATCAAACACTTTATTTGCAGCTCTTTTTGGAAAAAAGCACTACAAAATTGAAGAAGTTGCTAGCGAAGGTGTAAAAACATCTTTTTTCAAATCTGGACCAAATAAGATAGAATTGTTAGAAGCGACAAAACCTAATAGTCCTATTGCTAAGTTTATAGAAAAAAAAGGGGAAGGAATTCATCACATTGCTTTTGCAGTTGATAACATAAAAGAAGAAATTAAACGTTTACAAGAAGAAGGTTTTATTGTTTTAAACGAAACACCTAAAAAAGGAGCTGATAATAAATTGGTTGCTTTTTTGCATCCTAAAACTACAAATGGCGTGTTAATAGAACTATGCCAAGAGATAGTAGATTAGGGCACTTTTAAAAACTAAATATTTGTATCTTGCAACGTCTTAAAATCAGCATGTAATAATGACAACCTCTTTTGATTCTTTTCAAAAACGCCGTTTACAATCATCATACGTATCAGTAGTAGTAAGTATTGCACTTGTATTATTTATGATTGGTGTTTTAGGATTGGTTTTATTAAAATCTACCAAAGTTGCCAATCATTTTAAAGAAAAAGTAGTAATGACGCTTTTCTTGAAAGATGATGTAGCTGACAAGAACATTGAAACTCTTAAAGAGTCCATTCAAAAAGAAACTTTTGTAAATAAAGTGGTTTACATTCCAAAGGAAGAAGCTGCTAAAGCTTACAAAAAAGATTTAGGTGAAGATTTTTTACAATTTTTAGGAGACAATCCGCTTAAAAACGGAATCGACATCTACTTAAAAGCCGATTATGTTACTCCAGAGAAAATGTCGGAGCTAGAAACCACGTATGAGAAAAACAGTTTTATTGCTGAAGTAAATTACGACAAACCCTTGGTAGAACTACTAACTAAAAACATTCAACGCATTAGCTTTTGGTTGTTAGTTTTAAGTGGTTTTTTCGGATTGGTAGCTATTATTTTAATCAACAGTTCAATTCGATTATCAATTTACTCAAAACGATTCAACATAAAAACCATGCAAATGGTAGGCGCAACAAAAAGTTTTATTCGCAGACCTTTTATTTGGCAAAGTATCCGATTAGGAATGTTAGGTGCTTTCATAGCGATTAGCGGATTATCAATTCTAATTTATTATGTTGATAAATACATTCCTACTTTAGAATTATTAACTGATTATGTAGCCTTAAGTTATGTTGCTGGAGGAATTATTCTTGTTGCTTTTTTCATCACTTGGATAAGCACTTTCTTTGCAACTCAACGCTTTTTAAACCTACAAACAAACGATTTATACTACTAGTATTAAAATTTTATGAAAAAAGATAATTCACCAAAACAAGAATTTCTGTTCGGTAAACGAAACTACATTATTATGTTAATTGGTATTGCTGTAATTGCCTTAGGATTTATTTTGATGGCGGGTGGCGGAAGTGACGACCCAAATGTTTTTAATCCTGAAATTTACGGTTGGCGTAGAATTCGTTTAGCACCAACCTTGGTAATTATTGGTTTCGGTATTGAGATTTATGCTATTTTTGCCAATCCTAAAAAATAAACATGGATTTATTAGAAGCAATAATCCTTGGAATTATTCAAGGACTTACCGAATTTTTACCGGTATCATCTAGCGGACATTTAGAATTAGCTAAAACACTTTTTGGCGACACCTCTGTACCACAAGAAAGCTTAACTTTTACTGTTGTTTTACACGCTGCAACTGCACTGAGTACCATCGTTATTTTTAGAAAAGAAATTGCTGAAATTTTAAAAGGACTTTTTCAATTTAAATGGAACGAGGAAATGCAGTTTTCTGTAAAAATCATTTTGTCTATGATTCCCGCAGTAGTTATTGGGCTTGCTTTTGAAAAAGAATTAGAAAGTTTTTTCGGTGGAAAAATATTATTAGTAGGCTTCATGCTTTTAGTAACTGCGGTATTACTTTTACTTGCCGACAAAGCCAAAAACACCAATAAAAAAGTTTCATTCACTAATGCTATTATCATCGGTATTTCCCAAGCAATAGCAATGTTACCAGGTATTTCTCGTTCTGGGGCAACTATTTCTACATCTGTTTTATTAGGCGTAGATAGAACTAGAGCTGCACGTTTTTCTTTCTTAATGGTTGTTCCATTAATTTTAGGAAAAGTAGCTAAAGATATTTTAAGTGGAGATATTAACTTTCAAAGTTCTGAAATCGTACCACTTTCAGCAGGTTTTATTGCTGCTTTTATTTCTGGTTTATTAGCATGTACTTGGATGATTTCTTTGGTTAAAAAGAGTAAATTATCATACTTCTCTTTATACTGTGCAATTGTTGGTTTAATTGCAATCGGATATTCTTTATTTTTCTAAATGACTGCAGAAGATTACAAAAACGGACAAATTTTATTGATTGACAAACCACTAGAATGGACTTCTTTTCAGGTGGTAAACAAACTACGTTGGCATATTCGCAAACGATTTAACATCAAAAAAATTAAAGTAGGACATGCTGGAACTTTAGATCCCTTAGCTACAGGGTTATTGATTATCTGTACAGGAAAACAAACTAAGAATATTAACGAGTACCAAGGTCAGATAAAAGAATATACCGGTACTTTTGTTATTGGAGCAACTACACCAAGTTACGATTTAGAAACCGAAATTAACGAGACCTTCCCAACCGAACATATTACTGAGGAATTACTACACAAAACTACTGAGCAGTTTACAGGTAAAATTCAGCAAAAACCACCTATTTTTTCAGCAATTAAAAAAGATGGAAAGCGCTTATATGAATTAGCTAGAAAAGGTGAGACTACCGAAATTAAAGCTCGTGAAGTTGAGGTTAGCGAGTTTGAAATTACCAAAATTGAGTTACCAAACGTTGAGTTTAGAATTGTGTGTAGCAAAGGAACCTACATTCGATCTATCGCTAACGATTATGGTGTAGCACTTAATTCTGGAGCCCATTTATCTGTATTACGAAGAACTAAAATTGGAGATTTTTCAGTAGAAAAAGCACAAAGTGTTGATGAATTTATCGATTCGTTAGAAATGGAATAATTTTTGTGTATCAAAGCAAAAATTAGCTGTTACTATGAAAAGAATTTTACTACTCGTTGTTTTTCTAACAACTCAATTAACTTTTTCTCAAGAAAGCTACAAGAAACCTTATTTTACTGCAAATCTTAGCACAACATTCGCTATTAATGAAGATTACACCTTAGATCCTGATGATGACGAATCTTTTTTTGAACCTGCTTCCATTTTAATTCGTTTAGGTGCAGGATATCAATTACACAGACGTTGGCAAGTGGGTATTAACGCTGGTTTTGATCATCATTTTAGGTTTGGAATTAACGCGATTCCTTTCTACGGAAGTTTACGTTACAACGTTATTGAAAAGGATAATGATAATTTATTTGTAGAATACAGTCACGGAAAAATGTGGAGACCTTCTTCTAAATATGAAGACGGAAATTACTACGGATTTGGACTTGGTTTACAAATAACAGGAGAAAGTAGATGGAACACTATTATTCGTTTAGATTATCACCGAAAAGCCATTCAAAATTTTGAAAACGGTCATTTAGATAGCGTTTCAATCGGAGTTGGATTTTCTTTCTTTTAGTAGGAAAACCTAATTTTTGCACTCAAAATTTATTTCAAAAATCTACTATACCAACTTTCGGTAATAGGTACTTCCCAGTAATTTTCTAACTCACCTTTGGTTTGCACTAAATTATCAAAAACTAATGTTTTAGCAGACACCGACTTCTTTTTAAGCAACGTTTTAAATTCTTTTACATCTTTGTACTGAATAAATTCACCTTGCTTAAAACATACATTCATTTTATCTAACAACTCAACTTCATACTCTTGTTGAAGCTGTAAAACAAACGCTACTTGGGCATCAATATCTGCATTCGTTAACTGAACATCTTCTTCAGCAGCAAAAACTATAAAACGGTTGTATTTTAACTCAAATGATGCTTTGAAGTTTTCATCATTACTTTTCCAAGCATCAACAAAATCCTTTAACTTTTCATTCAAATCATCGATTTCTTGCGGATAGAATTTTCGGTTTGATGGATACACCCAAACTTTCGCTTCTTCTGATAAGGTATTGAAATCTACAAACATATTTATTAGTTATGGACGCAAAGATACAGAAAACAATTCCCCTTCTCGATAAAAATCAAAAAGGGGAATTCATAATTTTCTCAGGTTATTTTTTACAACATAGACATAATATCTTCTTGTGTGTTTACTCCTTTATTTTTGTTGTACCACACTTGTAAATCTTCTTTAAAAGTAGCATCTAGACTTCCGTTTTTAGCTTTATAATCAACAACCATTTGAGTAGCTTCTGTTGGTCTCGGACCCCAAGTATTTATCACCTGATTATCTTTATCTAAAGCTATTAACTTCGGAATAGACCTTCCTCCATTCGTTAAAAAAGCAT
This sequence comes from Tenacibaculum crassostreae, assembly GCF_964512405.1. Lineage (NCBI taxonomy): Bacteria > Pseudomonadati > Bacteroidota > Flavobacteriia > Flavobacteriales > Flavobacteriaceae > Tenacibaculum > Tenacibaculum crassostreae. The sequence goes on along the minus strand of NZ_CAZELE010000002.1, from coordinate 117,464 downwards.
CCATCAACTCTAAGTTTTCATCTCTTAAAACTAATTTCAAATTGATGTTTGTATTTTCTTCTGCAATTTTATTAATCACAGGAATATTTTGTGCTGCATCTCCACACCAACCTTCTGTTAACACTAACCAAGTTTGCGGTTCTTTGATATCTTTAACTTTTGCAAGTGTTTCATCAGTAAGTTTAATCGTTTTATCTAAACGTTTCATACGTTTATCATTCAACTTACTGTAGTTTAATAAATCTTCTGATTGATTTAGCCCTGTTGATTTACCTTCAGTCAACAAACCACTCACTAAATCTCTGTATTCTGTATAAGACAATGCTTTACCTAAGCTGTTCTTTATAATTTCTTTCATCGCTAACATATTGTTATTACAAAAATATTTCATCTACACTAAAGTGTTCGTAACCTAAGTTACACTTGAGTATAAAATCGAATACGTAGACGGAAATTTTAGTCTAGACTTACACTTGAGCAGATTCTTGCTTTTTAGCTTGTAGATTTGTGATGATGTCTTTAGACATCGAAGCTAAATCAAACTGATGTCTCCATCCCCAATCTTTTCTTGCTGCAGAATCATCAATAACCTGAGGCCAACTATCAGCTATAGCTTGTCTAAAATCTGGATTATAAGTAATGGTAAACTCTGGAATGTATTTTTTAATCTCATTAGCAATTTCTTTCGGAGTAAAACTAATTGCTGCTAAGTTGTATGAAGTTCTTGTTTTAATAGTCTCTTCATCTGCTTGCATTAATTGAATCGTAGCGTTGATAGCATCGTCCATATACATCATTGGCAACCGTGTGTTTTCAGATAAAAAACACTCAAAAGTTCCTTTTTCTAAAGCATCAAAATAAATATCAACAGCGTAATCAGTAGTTCCTCCACCAGGTAAAGTTTTCCAACTAATAATTCCTGGATAACGAATGCTTCGTACATCTACTCCGTATTTATCATGGTAATAATTACACCAGTGTTCGCCAGCAACTTTACTAATTCCATAAACTGTAGATGGCTCCATAATGGTTTGTTGTGGTGTATTCATTTTTGGAGATGTTGGTCCGAATGCCGCCATAGAACTAGGCCAATACACTTTTTCTATATGCTTTTCTTTAGCCAACTCTAACACCGCTAATAAAGAAGTCATGTTTAAATCCCAACCTTTTAACGGATATTTTTCAGCAGTTGCTGATAACATCGCCGCCATTAAATATACTTGGTTGACCTTATATTTTTGAATAACACTTAATATTTGTTCTTGATTTGTAGCATCAATAATTTCAAAAGGACCTGCATTCATCATTTCTGCATTTCCTTCTCTAATATCAGAAGCTATTACATTATCTTTTCCGTAGATAGAACGTAATTTTTGCGTTAATTCTGTTCCAATTTGCCCGCAAGCTCCTAAAATTAATATGGTATCATTCATTTTTAAATATTCAAAAACATATAGTTGCAAAGTTATCAAATTTAAGATTTCGCAAAAAATATTTATTCTTTTTTAACTATCAACAACACAACACGCTAACAAGTTGATTTAAAACTTCTAATTAATACACACAACTAATACCAAGTAAAATATGTACTTTTATCGTTTTAATTTTTTGTGTAAAATGAGACGTTTTTTATTTGTTATTGCTGCTTTTTTAATTCTTTTTTCTTGTCAGAAAAAGAAATCTCAAAACACTGAAACTCCTTTAAAAACAGAAATGAATGTTTCGGTAGAACATTCAGATTACTCAAAAGTAAAAGAAGATTTTTTACAAGAAATTAGACCTTGGAAAGAATATTTTATTGTTGAAGATTTTTTGCAAGAACTTAAAAACACCACGCCAACCGAAGCTTTAAATAACGCTTTAGAACTAAAAACACTTACCAAACACTTAAAGGATAGTTTAAATATTGAACCTCTAAAAACTTCATCCTTTAAAGCACGTATTAATGTTTTTGAAAACGAAACTTTACGTTTAGCTGATATGACCTACATTCCTTCTATTTCAGCAAATGAAGTGAACGGTCAAGTTGAAAAGATTATGGTAATTTTTGGAAGTGTTAACGATAAAATAAACACTGTTTATACCAAGAAGAAATTTGACAGTGAAATAAATATTGATAGCCTTTTTAAGAATCAATAGTTTTTAAAGCTTCGTAAATTAAATTACTTTCAAAACCACGATATAAGAGATAGTCTGCTATTTTCTTTTTTCTTTTGAATTGATTGGTTTCAGTAACTGATTCGTTTTTTTTCTCTACTAATTCATATAAGGTTTTAATATATTCTTCTTCATCAATTTCTTTTAAAGCAGATTTTATATTGTAAACCGAAATATCTCTGAATTTTAATTCTCTAACAATTCGTTGTTTTCCCCATTTTTTTATTCTGAATTTTCCTCTTGCAAAACTTTTAGCAAAACGTTCTTCGTTTAAAAAGTTATGCTCTAATAAGTGAAGTAATATATGTTCACGAGCTTCAGGGATTAAACGGTATTCCTTTAATTTTTCTTCAACTTCTTTATGACATCGATCTTGATACACACAGTAATGCTCTATTTTCCTTTTTATTTCTTCAACTGTAAATACCTGCTTATTCATAAAGCAAAAATACAATGCTACTTCCAGTTATTTAAAAAAGAAACTACCTTTTCTTTATAACTAGCTCCAATTGGTATTTCTATAGAATTTACTTCTATATCGTTAACCGTAAACGCAGAAATTTTATCTATATTAATGATATATGAACGGTGTACTCTTAAAAAGTTTTTATCTCTTAACTCTTCCTCTATTTCACTTATACGATATTTTGAAACAATTCTTTTATCATTGACAGTGTGGATTTTTACATAGTCTTTCAAACTTTCGATGAATAGGATATCCTCGACAATTACCTTATGAAACTTGTTTCCTGATTTTATTAGCATAAATTCATCTGAAGACCCTTGTCTTGATTTATTCTCTACTGGTTTAGCATTATCTTTTAAAAAACGATCTACTGCTTTAAAAAAGCGTTCGAAGGTTATAGGCTTAAGTAAGTAATCAATCACACCTAAATCGTAACTTTCAATAGCATAATCTCTATAAGCAGTTGTAAAAATTGTCTTAGGCGGACTTTTTAGTGTCTTTAAAAAATCAATTCCAGTTAAATTAGGCATTTTAATATCTAAAAATAGTAAATCCACTTCTTGAGTATTTAATATTTCAAATGCTTTTATAGCATTATTACAAGTAGCGACAACCTCTAAATTATCTATTTTGGCAATGTGCTTTTCTAATAATTTTATTGCTAAAGGCTCATCATCTACCAATAAACATTTTACTTTTCTACTCATTTTATTGATTTACCCTTAAAGTTACTTCAAATTTATTTTCTGATTCTAAAATATCTAACACATAAGCGTCTTTGTAGATTAAATCTAACTGTTTTCGAACGTTTGGTAATCCTAAATTTCTTTTATTATTTGGTTGATAATCTTTAGACACCGTATTTGAAATCTTAAAAATAAAATCTGAACCTTTATTAGAAACATAAATATCTATTATAGGAGAACCACTATCCTCTCCTGCTCCATGTTTAAAAGCATTTTCTACTAATGATAATAAAATTAACGGAGGAACTTCAGTATCGTTTTCTACTTCTTCATTAAAAGTAACCTGTAAGCGTTCGTCGTAACGCAATTTTTCTAACTCAATAAAGTTTTTAAGTAACTCTATTTCGTTAGACAATAAAACAAACTTTCCATTGCATCTATATAAAACGTGGTCTAAAATATCAGATAATTTACTTATTGATGTAGATGTTTTTGGTGAATTGATTACAGAAAGTGAATAGATATTATTCAAGGTGTTGAATAAAAAGTGAGGATTTAACTGCCCTTTCAGTGTCTTTAATTCTATTTCTGATTTTTCTTTAGCTAATATTAACTTTTTCGACTTTTCTCTTTCATCTTCAAAGTAATATTTTACAGCAACAAAAACCAACGTATTCAATAAAATATTGGGTATATACTTAGCCAATAACCACCTATAATCAGCAAAAATTTCTTGTATAGATTCTTGTTCAAAAGGAGGTGTTCTAATAAAAGGTTCGGCAACATGCACTACCAGAACTCTACTTAGTACACCGAATAAATAAAAAGCTAGCACAAAAACTATAATAGCTAAAACATATCTCTTTACTTTTATGAATTTCGGAATCCACAAATAAGCTATGAAGTAAGAAGCTATTATTTCAGGAATAAAGCATATAGATATAAATATCAATGCTTTAGCGAGCATAAACTTTTGATTTTCACTATTTACAATAATATCCCTAAAAACATCTAAACTAAAAAGAACAAGCCAAAATAGTATATGACGAAAAAGTCTATTATTTCTAATATATTCTGAAATTTTATCAAGTATATTCATCAATACAAAAATAAAAGCAATTCCTTCACTTTTATAATAAATAGACGAAACTTAATTTTTCACCCCCAAACGTAACCTTTTTACTCCCTAAACTGTCTAGCCTCTACAAATTATTGTAATCGTCGATTTTACACCTCTGTTTATCTATTAACAAAACTCTGAAACCAACTTTGTTTCACATTTGCAGTATAATTAAAAATGAAAAAAATGAAAAAAGTATTTTTTATGCTCATTCTATTAAGTATAACTAAGCTAACAGCTCAAATAACCATTACAGGAAAAGTACTCGAACAAAACTCTAAACTACCTTTAGAGTTTGCTACAGTTATTTTAACTAACCCAGAAACTAATCAAATTATAGCTGGTGAATCGACTAACGAAAACGGACAATATATTATAAAAACAAAAAAAGGAACGTATAATATTAAAGTTGAGTTCATTGGTTTTAAAACCAAAACCATCAACAATTTTACAATAAACAACAGTCAAACAATTCCTACTTTTTCTTTGGAAGAAGATGCTGAAAAACTAGAAGAAATAGAAATTACTGCCGAGAAATCTACCACAGAATACAAACTTGATAAACGTGTATTTAATGTTGGAAAGGATTTGATTTCTAAAGGTGGCTCTGTAACTGATGTATTAAACAATGTTCCTTCTGTAAATGTAGATATTGAAGGAGGGATAAGTTTAAGAGGAAATCCTAACGTTCGTATTTTAATTAATGGAAGACCTTCTGTTTTAACAGCAAATAACGGATTAGAATCTATTCCTTCAGAAACTATAGAAAAAGTAGAAGTAATTACCAATCCGTCTGCTAAATATGATGCTGAAGGTACTGCGGGAATTATCAACATTATATTAAAAAGAAACAAAAAAGGAAGCTTTGGAAGTTCATTACAATTAACCACAGGAATACCAGATAATCACAGAATTAATTATAACGTCAATTATAAGAAAGAAAAATTCAATTTATTTTCTAACATCGGGTATAGATACATGAAATTTGATGGTAGTGGTTATTTAAATAGAGTAAACTTCGACGCGACTAATAATCCAATCTCTTTTTCTAATAGAACAACAGAAAGTACAAGAAGCAGAAGTACTTTTAATATTTATTTTGGAAGTGATTATTACATCAACGATAAAAACACCATTACTTTAAGCTACTACCACAGAAACAACTTAAGTAAAAACACCGTAGATTATAATTTTGATTTTTTAAACAGTTCTCATCAAACAGACAATAAAATTGTAACACAAGAATTTTATAGAGAACCTCAAAAAGCAAATCAAATTGAATTTAACTATGTAAAAACCTTTGACAAAAAAGGGCAAAAATTCACGTTAAATCTACAATACGACTTTTGGAACGATGATGAAAATGAATTAGTAAACGAACAACAACTAATACCAGTAACCAATATTATAAACACCTTAAAAAGTAGAGATATAGAAAGTAGTAAAGACTTTTTATTTCAGTCTGATTTCAAATTACCTATTACTAAGGAGTCTCATATAGAAATGGGAATAAAAGGAGAAATCAGGAATATTGATAGTGATTATAAAGTTTGGGACAATACAGTTTTAATAGATAGTTTAGATAACTTATTAAAATATAATGAACGTATCTACGGAGCCTATATTCAATATGGAAATCGAAAGAGCAAACTGCAGTATTTGTTAGGTTTACGTGCTGAACATGCAAACACAGGAAGTACTGATAGAAAGAATCAATTTAGAACAGATAAGAGTTATACCGATTTATTCCCTACTGCTCATTTAACCTATAATTTTAATCAAGCAACCAATTTACAATTAAGCTATAGTAGAAGAATTCGTCGTCCTAGTTTCTGGCACTTAAATCCGTTTGGTGGTATTTCAGATAGAAGAAATATTCGTATTGGTAATCCTGATTTAAATCCAATGTACACTAACTCTTACGAAGTAGGTTTTTTAAAGCGTTGGAAAAAGTTTACTTTAAACCCTTCCATATACCATCAAAGAACTACCAATGTTTTTGAAACTTTAGTTACAGCAAATTCTTTTGGAGCATTGGTTTCTAAACCAATTAACTCAGGAACTGAAAAAAGGTTTGGAGCTGAATTAGCTTTAAGCTACTCTCCTTATAAATGGTGGAGATTATCTAGTGAGTTTAACTATTTCTCTTTTACACAACGTGGAGTTTATATGGTAGACGATAACAACTGGTCTACTCGAGTAAACTCTCGAATGAAGTTTTCTAAATTAACTATTCAAGCAAGTTTTAATTACCAAGGTGAACGAGAAAGCGGACAAATATTTACAGATGCTCAGTATAGGTCAGACATAGGAATCAGTAAAGATTTTTGGAACGACAAAGCAACCTTAACTTTAAATATGAATAATATTTTTGATTCTCGAGAACGTAAACAACTAATTACAGGAGAAGATTATACAGCATATCGTTATGAAAGACCAATAGGTCGTTTTTCTTCACTAACTTTCATTTATAGATTTAATAGAAGTAAAAAAGACAGGGATCGCTTACCAGATTAAAACTCATTTACTCAATTAAACTAATATAAAAAAGGGTTGAAACTAATAAGCTTCAACCCTTTTTACAGTTAACAAAAAATCAATTATAAAACGCTACGCAACCACATTTTAAACTTTGTGATTAAGTAGAATAATATCGGTACAACTATTAGAGTTAAGAAGGTAGCTATGAATAATCCGTAAATAACTGTCCATGCTAACGGACCCCAGAAAATAACATTATCTCCTCCTACATAAATATGCGGATTTAACTCACTTGCTAACGTAAAGAAGTTAATATTTAACCCTGTTGCTAACGGAATTAAGCCTAAAATTGTAGTGATAGCGGTTAATAATACTGGACGCAGACGTGCTTTACCTCCTCTAATAATAGCTTCTCCCAACGTATTCACATCAACAAACTCATCTTCTTCTAAACCTTGCTCTACTTTTTTACGATCAATTAATAATTGGGTATAATCTAAGAGAACAACACCATTATTAACCACAATACCTGCTAGTGAGATAATTCCCATCATCGTCATCATAATTACGAATGGTTTTCCTGTAATGATTAAGCCTCCAAAAACACCTATCAAACTTAAAAAGATGGCTAACATGATGATTCCTGGTTTAGAAACTGAGTTGAATTGGAAAATTAAAATCAAGAAAATCAATCCTAAACCTCCAAAAAACGCTTTCATTAAGAATGCCATTTGCTTGTTTTGTTCTTCAATTTGACCTGTATAATCAATCTTTACAGTATTTGGTTTTTCTGTAAAGGCTGCCATTTCATTTTGAATTTTAGATACAATAGCAGCAGCATCAGTATATCCTGGAGCCAAAGCTGAATATACAGTTACTACTCTTTTTACATCCTTGTGCTTAATCGCACTAAATCCAGATGTATTAGTTTGTTCTGCAACTGCCGACACTGGAATTTCTTTAATTGTTCCTGTAGCCATGTCTCTAAACGTAATTTTTTGGTTGAAAATAGCACTTTTATTGTACCTGTTTTCTTCGTTGAAACGAACATAGATATCAAAATCGTCGCCATCTTCTTTATAAATACCTGCTTTTGAACCAAAAATAGCGTTACGTAATTGACCTCCAACTTGCGAAGTACTAATACCTAATTCTCCTGCTTTTTTACGATCAACATTTACTTGCATTGATGGTTTAGATTTGTTTACATCAATCTTTAATTCATCAATACCTGCAATACTTTTCGAATTGATAAAATCACGCATTTTTTCAGCAGTATTAATCAATTCAGCATAATCGTTACCTTCTAATTCGATATTAATAGGATATCCTGCAGGTGGCCCCACTGCTTCTTTTTCAACAGAAATTGCCAACCCAGGATAAACTCCTTTCAATGCTTCAGTTACTTTTTTCTGTAACTCTTTACTATCTGCTCCTCTACGGAACTTATACTCACGCATTGAAGCTGTAATTTTACCTTTATGAGGCATTTCAGCAGCTGAACCGCCATCTGTTTGTGGATTTCCTGAACCAGCTCCTACTTGCGAAACCGTACTCTCTACCAAGAAATTATATCCATTATCTACATATTCAGGGGCATTTAACACTTTATACACACGCTCTTCTAAATCTTTCATAATCAGATTTGTTTTTTCAATATCGGTTCCTTGTGGATACTCGATATACACAATAATCTGATTTGGTGTATTATCTGGGAAAAATTCTACTTTAGTACGTTGACTACCAATTGAAGCTCCAAATCCTCCAAAAGCAATAAACAACAATACTAAGGTTCCTAACGAAATAACATAAGGTCTCCATCCTTTTAATGCTGCTCGTAATGTTTTTTCATAAAATTGCTCCCAACGCGGTAATACTTTATTTTGAAATGCATTTGCCCAAGGTCTAAGAAACAAACGATACATCCACAACATAATAGCTGTAAAAATCATTACTGTACCTAAAGCTCTATATGCTCCGCCAAAAATCACGATTAACAACCCTATAACAGCAATTACTGACGACATTATTATGATTCTCTTTAAGGGCATGTTTTTATCTTCAACACTCATAAACTGAGATACCATTACTGAATTGAAGAAAATTGCTACGAATAAAGAGGATCCTAATACTACAGAAAGTGTTACCGGGAAATAAATCATGAATTGTCCCATAGTCCCAGGCCACATTCCTAACGGAACAAATGCTGCAACAGTTGTTAATGTTGAAATGATAATTGGAAAAGCAATTTCACCAATTCCCTTTTTAGCAGCTTCAATACGAGGCATACCTTCATCCATTAAACGGTATACGTTTTCAACAACTACAATACCGTTATCTACCAGCATCCCCAATCCCATAATTAATCCGAAAAGAATCATGGTATTCATGGTATATCCCAACCAACTCAAGATCATTAGTGACATAAACATTGACATCGGAATTGCAAATCCTACGAACAATGCATTTTTAAATCCGAGGAAAAACATTAGTACTAATACCACTAAGATTACCCCGAAAATAATATTGTTTACTAAATCATCTACCTGACCAATGGTTTTTGAAGATTGATCGTTTGCTACAGTAACTTTTAAATTACTTGGAAAAACGTTTGCTTTGGTATCTCCAACAATTTTTTGAATTTTCTCTGCAGCCTCTACCATGTTTTTACCTGAACGCTTTTTAACATCCAACATTACCACAGCTTCACCAAACTCACGTGCATAAGTTGTTTTGTCTTTGTCTTTAAACGAAACTTTAGCGATATCTTTTAAGTAGATTGAATTTCCTTTTTCAGATTTTACCACAAAGTCTTGTAGGTCTTGAGGATTTTCAATCTCTCCTAAAATTCTGATAGTTCTTCGTTGACCACTAGCAACTAAATTACCTGCTGACATGGTTAAGTTTCCTCCATTTATCGAGTTGATAACATCCTGAAAACTAACCTTAGCCGCCATCATTTTGTAAATATCAACCGCTACCTCAACTTCTTTTTCTTCTGCTCCACGGATATCTACTTTTTTAATTTCTGGTAAATCTTCAATTTCATCCTCTAAATATTCACCAAACTCTTTTAACTTATCTACCGGATAATCTCCAGAAATATTAATGTTTAGAATTGGCATTTCTTCTGAAATACTTAATTCAAAAACATTTGGTTCTACTTTCGCCCCGTTAAACGTTGGCCAATCCTCACTCGAGGTTTCTTGATCTATCTCGTCTTTTACCTTTTGTTTAGCTTGATCTACCGAAATATTTTCATCAAATTCTACAACTACCATCGAGTAATCTTCTTGCGATGTAGATGTAATTTCTACCACATTGCTTACCGTTTTTAATCTATCTTCTAACGGATCGGTAATTAATTTCTCAATATCTTCAGCAGTATTCCCAGGATATAGAGAGCTGATGTAAATTTTAGTTTCTCTAATTTCTGGGAAGTTCTCTCTAGGCATGCTTAAAAAAGCAGAAACTCCAGAAATAAAAATCATCACCATCATTACATAGATGGTTGTTTTGTTATTTATCGCCCAAGAGGATAAACCAAACTCTTTATCTACTTGTTTTTTTTGTTTTTCAGTCATTGGTTATACCTTTTATGGGTTATTTAGCGTCTTGTGAAACAGTTAAAATTTTAACCTCTTGACCATTTTTAACACTACGTGCTCCTTCATCAATAATTTTTGCTCCGTTTTCTACTCCATCAATAACCTCAATAACATCTCCTTGAGTTTTTCCAGTAGCTATTACTACTTGCTTTGCAACACCTACTGCATCCTTTAAATTTTCAACAACATAAATATATTGCTCTCCGTTTGCATTTTCTGAAATGATGCTTTGCGGAATTAAAATTGCTTTTTCGTTTGAGTAATCGTTGATTTTTAACTTTGCAGTTAAGTTTGGTTTAATTTTACCTTCTTTATTTGGCACTCCAACTTCAACTTTAAAAGTTCTGTTTGCTGGATTGATAAAATTACCTGCTTGACGAATTTCAGAAGTTAACTTTTCACCTAAAACAGGAAACTCTACTTCTACATTTTTTCCTTTTTTTACTGAAGTGATATAACTTTCTGGCACATCTGTTTCAATATACATATCTTTTAAGTTAACAATTCTAAAAACTTCAGATCCCATACCTGGTGCAACCACTGTACCTTGCTCTTTAATAACATCATCAATAACCCCAGAAAATGGTGCAGTGATTACAGATTTTGCTAATTGTCTTTTTAATTGGTTAACCGCACTTGTTTGTGCTTCGTAATTTGTTTTTGCTTGTAAAAACTGAATTTCTGATCCAATTTTTTGCTCCCATAAACGCTTTTGACGATTAAAAGTAGTTTCTGCCAAAGCTGCTTGTGTTTCTATCTGTGCTAATTGATTTGCCAAACCTCCATCATCAATTTTAGCTAATGCTTGTCCTTTATTTACGAACTGACCTTCTTTAACATAAATTTTAACCAATTGCCCTGGCATTTCAGGATAGATTAAAACGTTTTGTTTTGTTTGTACATTTCCTTGTAACTCTAAAAAGTGATTAAACTCTTGCTCTTTAGCAGTAAGCACCGTAATTAACGGAACTTTTTTGTTTATATCTAACTTAGATATTTCATCGTTTAAAAGTTTAATATCTGCTGTTAACGTTTGTAATTCTGTATCTAAAGCAGCTTTTTTCTCACGTAGTTTAGCTAAATCGTTTGATGCTAATACATCTTGTACAGATTGTTCTTTTTTACCTCCGCAAGAAGCTAAAAGTAAGGTAACAATGAAAAGTGAATATATTTTTCTCATTATAGTTGATTTTATTTTAGTGGTATGTTTAATGCGTTTTCTAACTGAGCTTTTTTAGCAATTACATTCAACATAGATTGTACGTAATTGTTTTGCTGTGTGTATAATTGGTTTTGTGCTTGTAGTAAATCGAAACTTGAAGAAATTCCTTCAAAAAACTTAATTTGTTGTTTTTTCTCTATTCTTTCGGCTAATGCTAAATTTTGTTTAGCTGTTTCGTAGTTTTCAATTCCTAATTGATATTCGCTTTTTGCAGCAGCAACTTGTAAGTTTAATTTTTGCTCTGCTTCTTTTAATCGGATGTCAGCATTTTCTAATTCAATTTTTGCTTGATTAGTTCTTGATTTTCTTCCAAAAGAACTGAATATTGGAACATTTAAGCTTACTCCTAAAACAGATGTATTTACCCATTTTTGAGAAGTTTCAAAAAAGGAGAAAGAGTTTGAGTTTGCTACAGCATTATAATTAACAAATGCAGATAAACTAGGCAGTGCTTTGCTTTGCTCTAACCTCATTAACAAACGTTTACTTTCTCTATCATTTTGAGCAATTCTAAAATCAATATGATTATCTAAATCGAACTGAGAAGACAACAAGCTTAAATCGGTATTATCAACTACTAAACTATCTAGATTTGACGTTAAGGTAAGTTCGGTATCGATAGAATTCCCTAAGGAAACATTTAGCATTTGGTAAGCGATTTCTTTTAACCTTGCTGAATTTCTTAAATTATTTTCAACATTACCTAATGTGATTTGAAGTTGCTCAACATTTTCCAACTCCGTTAATCCGTTTTCGTATGTCTTTTGAACTTCATTTAAGTTCTTTTCTAACACAGCTTTGTTTCTCTCTAAAATCTCAATTGATTTTTCAGCAACCAAGACATTTCCATAAGCATTTACAATAGCTTCTCTTGTAGCTAATTCAGTTTTTTCTTTAGCTTGTTCAGAAATTTTTAAATAGGTTTTTGCCGATTGCAATCCTACTAAATAAGAACCATCGAAAAGTAATTGTGATAAGGTTACCCCAGCATTTACAGAGTGTTTTGCTCCAAAGTCAGGAAATCCATCATTATTAAAATCTACTGCATCAAATAATTGTTTTAAGTTATTTTGATAATCTACCTTTCCGTTAATTTGTGGCAATCCAATAGTGGTAGTTTCCCATTTTTTCTTTTTTGCTGCTTCAATATTATTTAATGAAACTTTATTTTCATAACTATTTTTAACAGCATAATTTATAGCCTCTTGCAAGGACAAACTCATTTGTTTTTCTTGTGACATTCCTTTAATCACCAAGAAAAACAGACAAAATAATAATAGTGGTTTTTTCATCAATTAGTTTATATAGTGTTATTTTTTCAGTTCTTTTTCTAATACTCCTACTCCTTTTTCTGTACAAATTCCACGCAAGTGATATTCTAAATAAAAATCCATCAGCTCATTCATTGAAAACTTTTGAAGCGGAAACAAACTCGGATCTTTAATAGCTATCATTCCGTTAAAATAAATTCGTGATATAAAACCAACATCAATAGTTTTTCTAAATAATCCGCTCTCTAACCCTCTATGTAAATTTTCTTGAATAGATTTTTGCATATACTCAAACTGCTGCGCTTTTAAATCGGCATAAATTTTAGGGTAATACTTTTGTAACTGATATTGAGGTGAAGATTTTTCATCTTTTAAGTGCAACATCACAAACTTTTTAATTTCAAAAAGTTCTAAAATTGGATTTTTTTGCTGCTCATGAATTAAATCTATTCCGTCACAAATCATACAAAAAAGAGAAGAAGTAACTTCTTGCACTAACTCTGTCTTATTCTTAAAGTGTGTGTAAATCGTTTTTTTTGAAGCACCAATTTCTTTAGCAATATCATCCATTGTTACGCTTTTAAATCCTAGATTTAAAAACATTTCTCCTGCTGTATATAAAATTTTATCTCTCATAAAACTCCGGCAAAAATACAACAGGAAACTTTAGAAACAAAAAAAGTTTCCTAAGTTTTAATGTTTTTTTAACATTCACTATCAATTAAAATTTTGGTTTCCCTTATTTTTACAAAAAATTTCAGATTTGGACTTATTATCATATCAATCAGATTTTATCTCATATTTAGAGTCTCAAAAATTCACTAGAGAACCTAAAAACCTTTATGAACCAATCGGTTATATTCTTCAATTAGGAGGCAAAAGAATTCGCCCAATACTTACACTTATTGCTGCCGATATTTTTTCTGGAGATTATAAAGAAGCATTACCTGCAGCACTAGCTGTTGAAGTTTTCCACAACTTCACTCTTGTGCATGATGATATTATGGACGATGCTCCTTTACGAAGAGGTAACAAAACGGTTCATGAAAAATGGAATATCAATACTGGGATTCTTTCTGGTGATGCAATGTTGATTCTAGCTTATCAGTATTTTGAAAATTACGAACCAATTGTTTTTCAAAAATTAGCACAGTTATTTAGCAAAACTGCCTTAGAAGTTTGCGATGGACAACAATTAGATGTTGATTTTGAAACTAGAAACGATGTAACAATCGATGAGTATATTAAAATGATTACCTTAAAAACATCTGTTTTGGTTGCTGCCGCTTTAAAAATGGGAGCTATTGTTGCAAAAGCAAATGAAGAACAAGCACAACACCTATATAATTACGGATTGAATTTAGGAATTGCTTTTCAACTACAAGATGATTATTTAGATACTTTTGGAGATCCTGAATCTTTCGGAAAACAAGTCGGGGGAGACATTATTGAAAATAAGAAAACCTTTTTGTACTTAAAGGCTTTGGAAGTATCTAATACGACCGATAAAGAAAGTTTACAAGCTTTATACAACGGAAAACAAAAAAATAATTCTGATAAAGTAGCTACAGTTTCAAGGATTTTTAAAAGCAACAACATACCTCAAGAAACTTTTAAACTTATTGAGTACTATACAAATAAGTCTTTTGAAAGCTTAAATCACCTACAAATAAGTAAGCAACAGAAAGAAGGTTTACGTGCTTTTGGTGAAAATTTAATGAGTAGAAAAGTGTAAAAAAATAGCTGATTATTTAAAAAAGTTTTTATTTTTGCAATCCAAATTTAACAGGTCCTATAGCTCAGCTGGTTAGAGCACCTGACTCATAATCAGGGGGTCCATGGTTCGAGCCCATGTGGGACCACTTTTAAAGCATCAACATTTAGTTGATGCTTTTTTTTACTTTAAACACTCATAATCAAAACATCATAACTTTTATCTCACCAACACAATTAACGGTTTTTATTAAAAAAAAAAAAATGATTCTACCTAAGGGATTTTTTCATCTAATTTCACGAATTATTTACATAATAAAATAAGCTCTTTTTGAAAAGCTCTTTTTAATCAGTATCTTTCAGTATCTTTGCTATCATATGATAAAAAAACTTAAAGACAAAAAGAACAAAAGAGTTTTTAGCTTTAACTTTTTGATTTTCAGAAATCAATCAGATAAATTCATTCCTCCTTCAAAATAAATCTCCTTTTTTTTTATCAAGCTAAAAAAGAGTTTTCCTTAGCTCTTAAACCGAAAATGTACTTTTACTAGTACACTTTCTTCACATTTATTATTACAACAATGAATTTCTCAAAAAAAAGCCTAGTCTTAGTTGCTTTTTCTTTTGTTACAGTTATGTTTTCACAAGAAAAACCTGAGGTTAAAATTGGCGGAGCACTTCGATTTAACTACAACCTATCTTCTTGGAAAGACGGTCAAAAAAAACGTGGAGGCGATTTCGGTTTCGACGTCTTTAGAATTAATGCTAAAGCAAAATATAAAGGAATAAAGCTTAATGCTGAATATCGATTTTACTCGCAAAGTTTTGGAGGTGGTATGCTTAAACAAGGCTGGTTAGGTTATGACTTTAACGAAAAAGACAATATTCAATTAGGGTTAACCCAAGTACCTTTCGGAAATACTCAATACAATTCTCATAGTTGGTTTTTTGGCATCAACTACTACTTAGGACTAGAAGACGATCATGATATGGGGGTAAAGTTTACCCATAAAGGAAAAAAATGGGAATACGCCTTGGCTTTTTTTAAAAATGCTGAAGAACTTACTTTTGGAAGTAATTCTGATGTTTCTGATAGCCGATACTCTTATGATGTTGCATCAATAGATATTGATGGAGATGGAATCCTGGATTTAAGACACAAAGAAACAAACCAATTAAATGGTAAAGTAAATTACCTCTTCGAGAATAAAAACACACAACACCAAATAGGGTTTTCTGCACAATATGGAGGCCTCTATAATTTAGATACTGAAGATACATCTAGCCATCATTCTTTTGCCTTACACTATCAACTAAACGCAAAAAACTTTGATGCTAAAGCACAAGTATCTACCTACAAATACAACACAAAGAATACTACTTATAACAATCTTATTGCCTTAACTGCTTATGGAGCTCCTTACCTTACAACGACAGAAGCAACTACATATACTTTAGGCGCTGCTTATACCTTCCCTGTAAAATGGAAACCTATTTCTAGTATACAAGTTTATAACGACTTTGGTTACATGGATAAAGCAGCTGTAGATTTTGAAGACAGTTTAATGAATGTTTTTGGATTCTTGGTAACAGCAGGTAATGTTTATACTTATATAGATTTTGCGGCAGGAAAAGATCATCCCTGGTTAGGTCCTGTATGGACAAATTCTTTAGCAAACGGAACACCTAATGCTAATTGGGAAATGAGATTTAACATAAACATCGGATATTATTTTTAACAAAATGAATGAGACAAATCATCAACAAATGAAGAAAGCAAAAAAAATAATTAGAAGTGACGAGCGGAAATCAATCTTTGGACTAGAAGTTAACGGACCTGTATTCTTCACTTCTTCAATAGTAATAATACTTAGTGTAACTTTAACTTTACTTTTTAAAGAAAGAGCACAATCCTATTTTGACGCAGCTCAAAATTTTATTGCAAACAAAACTGGCTGGCTATTCATCTTAGCCGTTAACATTTTTGTTGCCTTTATGCTTTATTTAGCATTTAGTAAATATGGAACCTTGCGTATTGGAGGAGCAAAAGCAAAACCAGAGTTTTCAACTACTTCTTGGTTTTCAATGCTTTTTAGTGCTGGTATGGGTATCGGACTGCTCTTTTGGAGTATTGCTGAGCCTGTTTACCATTTATCTTCACCTCCTCTAGCTGATCCAAATACCGCAGCCGCAGCCAAAGAAGCCATGAATGTTACTTTTTTACACTGGGGGTTACATGCTTGGGGGATTTATGCTTTGGTCGGTTTATCGTTAGCTTATTTCACCTATTCTAGAGGACTTCCTTTGACTATACGTTCTGTTTTTTACCCTTTCTTAGGAGATAGAATTCATGGTAGAATTGGTGATATTATTGATATTTTTGCTGTTTTAGCTACCGTTTTTGGATTAGCTACTTCACTAGGTCTTGGAGTTAAACAAGTAGCCGCTGGTTTAGAACATGTTTTTGGCTTAGATTCAGGTATTTCCTTACAAATATGGTTAATTGTAGGAATTACGTTAATCGCCACCATTTCTGTAGTTTCAGGAGTTGACAAAGGAGTAAAATTCCTTAGTGAAATGAACATGCGTATTGCCGTACTGTTATTGCTTGCAGTGGTAATTTTAGGGCCTACTATTTTTATCTTAAAATCATTTGTACAAAACACAGGTAGCTATGTTAACGATTTAATTAATCTTTCTACTTGGGCTGAAGCTTACACAGGAACAGAATGGCAAAATTCATGGACTATCTTTTATTGGGGATGGTGGATTGCTTGGTCTCCTTTTGTTGGAATGTTCATCGCACGTGTTTCAAAAGGAAGAACTATTAGAGAATTTATTTTAGGAGTATTAATTGTTCCTACATTAATTACACTGTTTTGGATTACCGCTTTTGGAGCAACCTCGTTACACGAAATTTTAGGTGGAGATACTACAATTGCAGAGGGTGTAAATGACAATGTTGCCACCGCTCTTTTTGTGTTTTTAGAAGACTTCCCATTTTCAATGGCTTTAAATATTGTTGCTATTATACTTATCGCTAGTTTCTTTGTTACCTCATCTGACTCTGGATCTTTAGTGGTTGATAGTTTAACTTCTGGTGGAAAAATTGAAGCCCCTGTAGGGCAAAGAATATTTTGGGCTCTTGCAGAAGGAGCTGTGGCAGCAGTATTACTATTAGGTGGTGGTTTAAAAGCTTTACAAACAGCTTCTATTGCAACCGGACTTCCTTTTACCTTACTTTTGCTGTTAATGTGTTATTCTCTTTTTAAAGGATTAAAAGAAGACTACAAAGAACATTTAAAACGTTTAAATCAAAAGGAAAAAGAAGAATATCAAGAGACTGTAAAAAGACTTATAGACTCTAAAAAACAAAAAGCTTAAATTATGAAGATAAAAAACATACTTGTAGCCTTAGATTTATCTGAATTAGACATCACGCTAATTAAATATTGCAGCATGTTGGCTAAAAATTACGGAACAGAAAACGTATATTTTATTCATAATGTAAAAAAATATGAAATAAGCAACTTGTTTTCTGAACAGCTTGAAAACATTAACATTGAAGAAATTATAGAAGAAGAGCTTGAAAACAGCATAAGTAAACATTTTAATGCTGATTGCAACTATGAGCTATTAGTTTCAGACGATGCTTATACTGAAAGTTTAATTAGCTACGTTGCTAATAAATACCATACTAATTTAATTATTGTAGGTAATAAAAACACTTATAAAGGATCTGGTTCGGTTTCTGGTAAGTTATTACGTATGGCAAAATGTAATGTACTTTTAATTCCTAAAGAAACGAACTTAAACCCTAAAAACTTTATGGTAGCTACTGATTTTTCATCTGCCTCATTAAAAGCATTTCATACCGCTTCAGACATGAGCTCAAAACAAAAATCTACATTAAAAGCACTTAATGTTTTTAAAATACCTCAGTTATTTTTCCCTTACATAAAAATTGATAAAGCTCGAGAAAAAGTAGAAAAACACGTTGATCAACAATTTGAAAAATTACTTCAAAAAACAAAAAATCAACAAATTGAAACTCTTAAAGCGTCTGCTGGTGAAGATAGTATTCCTGAAAAAATTAGAGCTATTGCCCAAAAAGACAAAACAGACATCTTATTTGTTGCAGATAAAGGGCACAATAACTTCACTTCTCTTTTAGTAGGAAGTGTTACTGAAGAGTTATTCACCCAAGATTTACACGTGCCTTTATGGGTAGTTAAACGTTATATCGCCTCATAAAATAAAAATCGGAGCTAATAATTAGCTCCGATCTTTATTACTCGATTCTTTTTTCTCTTTTCATATTTTTACTATAAAAGCATCTAAAACAGTTTGTTCTAAAATTTAGGTTTAAATAAATTTAATTTTGTCTATGTTGAAGAACAAAACTAGGATTACTTTGTGCTCTTGCTTTTTAGGATTGACTTAACCGGAACAAGCTCTCTTAATAAAATTGCCAAACTTATAATCACGTATAAAAAATTAGTTTAAAAAAACACTTAAAAGAATTTTGTTTTAAGATTATTAAACGTAATTATAAAAATCAACACGATTTTGAATTCATTTAGGCTCTTTAAGACCACATTTAAACACAAAAACACTTACATATTATTTGTAGGTGTTTTTTTATTTCAACTGCGTCAATCTTGCCACATATTTACCTATAACATCAAATTCTAAATTTACTTTACTGCCAATAACAAAATTTTTAAATGTAGTATGCTCAAATGTATAAGGTATAATTGCTACACTAAATTCATCTTTTTTAGAATTCACCACAGTTAAACTCACCCCATTAATTGTAATTGAACCTTTTTCAATAGTAACATTAGTCCCATCAAAATCATATGAAAATGTAAAAACGGCACTTCCTTCTGCATCTTCTATATTCTTACAGATTCCTGTTCTATCTACGTGCCCTTGCACGATATGACCATCTAATCTAGCACCTAATTTCATTGCTCTTTCAAGATTTACTTCATCATCAACTTGTAAATTACCAATATTGGTTTTATCTAAAGTTTCTTTAATAGCCGTTACCGTATATTCATCATTATCAATCGCAACCACAGTTAAACATACTCCGTTATGCGCCACACTTTGATCTATCTTTAACTCATTGGTAATATCACTTTGAATCGTTAGGTGTAAATTCTCTTTTTCACGTTCAATACCTTTTACAATTCCAAGAGTTTCTATTATTCCGGTAAACATTCTATAAAAATTTAGTTACTTTTGTTAGCATCAAAAATACAACTTTACCTACGAAAATAAACTATGGATAAAGCAAACAAAATTATTGTTGGAATTTCAGTTGGAGATATTAACGGAATCGGGATTGAAGTTATTTTAAAAACTTTTGAAGACAAACGAATGCTAGAGTTCTGCACTCCAGTTCTTTTCGCTTCAAACAAATTAATCTCCTATCATAAAAAAGCGTTAAATCTCAACAACAACATCCATGGAATTACATCTATAAATAAACTTGTTTATGGTAAAATTAATTTATTAAATGCTTGGAAGGAAGAAGCTAAGATTGATTTAGGGAAAACTACTGAAGATGGAGGTAAGTTCGCCTTTAAATCGTTAGAAGCAGCAGTATTTGCACTAAAAAATAATTCAATCGATACGCTACTTACCGCACCAATCAATAAAGAAAATATTCAATCGGAAGATTTTAAATTCCCAGGACACACCGAATATCTTGAAGAGAATTTAGACGGAAAGAGTTTGATGATTTTAATGACCGATGAATTACGTATAGGTTTAATAACGGGACACATCCCTGTTTCGAAAGTTGCTGAAACTATCACTCCAGATCTTATAAAGTCTAAAGTTGAAATCATGTACAATTCATTGGTACAAGACTTTAATATTAACAAACCAAAAATTGCTGTTTTAGGCTTGAACCCTCATTGTGGAGACAACGGAATTATTGGCACAGAAGATGACGAAATCATCCGCCCAACAATTGCAGAAATAAAAGAATCAGGTAAGTTAGTTTTTGGTCCTTATGCAGCTGATGGTTTTTTCGGCTCAAAAACTTACAAACAATTTGATGGAGTTTTAGCTATGTATCACGATCAAGGTTTGGCGCCATTCAAAGCTTTATCATTTGGAAATGGAGTAAATTTTACTGCAGGATTAAACAAAGTAAGAACCTCTCCAGATCATGGAACTGGATTTGATATTGCAGGCAAAAATAAAGCAAATGCAACTTCATTTACCGAAGCTTTATTTACCTCATTACAAATATTTAAGAACCGAAAAGAGCACCAAAAACTCACTAAAAATGCGTTAAAAGTTAAATAGTGTATTTTTTTCACTCAAAATATAAAAATAAAAACATTTTTTATATCTTTGCACGCTCAAATTGATAGTTGTAGATGAAAGACTTAAAAGAATTCAACATACCTTTTGTAGGTTTAAAAGAAGGAAGTCATTTATTTGAATATCAAATTGACAAAAAGTTCTTTGAAGCATTTCAGTTTGATGAATTTGACAACGCTCAGGTAAAAACAACTGTTGCATTTGTAAAAAAGAGTACATTATTCGAACTTAGTTTTACAATAAACGGAACCGTTACTGTTCCTTGCGACGTTACAAATGAGTTGTTTGATTTGCCTATTACAGGTGATTTAAACTTAGTTGTTAAATTTGGACCTGAATTTAATGATGAGCATGATGAAATTTTAATACTTCCTCATGAAGCTTATCAAATAAATGTTGCACAATATATATATGAATTAATTGTGCTATCTGTACCAACCAAAAGAATACACCCAAGTGTAACCGACGGTTCAATGCAGTCAGAAACTTTAAAGAAATTAGAAGAGTTAAGAATAAACAAAGAAAAAACTGTTGAAGAAGAATCAGCAGACCCTAGATGGGATAAATTAAAGGATTTACTAACAGATAAATAAGACATAAAATGGCACATCCAAAGAGAAAAATATCTAAAACTAGAAGAGACAAAAGAAGAACTCACTATAAAGCTTCTGTTCCTCAAATAGCTGTTGATCCTACAACTGGAGAAGCTCATTTATACCACAGAGCTCACTGGCATGAAGGAAAACTTTATTACAGAGGTCAAGTAGTATTAGAAAGCGCTGCTGCTGAGGCTTAAAAACTAGTTTAAAAACATAAAAAACCCTCATTTCTGAGGGTTTTTTTGTGTTTTTTTGTCAAAAATTACTCTTTTTGCTGTTTTTTTCTATAAAAAAGTGAAATAATTTTCATTACTTTGAAAACTCGTTTTACTACAAAACAAACAACTATGACTAAAATAACTGCAGCAATAACAGCAGTAGGAAAATATATTCCAGAATACGCTCTAACCAATAAAGAGCTAGAAAAAATGGTAGATACCAATGATGAGTGGATTACTACCAGAACAGGAATTAAAGAACGAAGAATTTTAAAAGAAGAAGGCGCAGGAACTTCTTTTATGGCTATAAAAGCAGCTGAAGATTTATTAAAAAAATCAAACACCAACCCTGAAGATATTGAAATGGTAATTGTAGCAACTGCTACTCCTGATTTACCTGTAGCATCAACCGCTGCCTATACAGCGTCAAAAATTGGAGCTGTAAACGCCTTTTCTTACGACTTACAAGCAGCTTGTTCAAGTTTTTTATATGGTATGTCTACCGCTGCTAGATATATAGAAAGTGGTCGCTACAAAAAAGTATTGTTAATTGGAGCAGATAAAATGTCTTCAATTATCGACTATACTGATAGAGCTACTTGTATCATTTTTGGTGATGGTGCTGGTGCTGTATTATTTGAACCTAATACCGACGGTTTAGGTTTACAAGACGAATATTTAAGAAGCGACGGTATTGGTCGAGAATTCTTAAAAATTGAAGCTGGTGGATCAATTTTACCTCCATCAGAAGAAACGGTTAAGAACAAACAACACTTTGTTCATCAAGAAGGAAAGACCGTATTTAAATTTGCCGTATCAAATATGGCAGATGTTTCTGAAAAAATGTTAACCAGAAACAACTTAACAAAAGAAGACATTCAGTGGTTAGTACCACATCAAGCTAATAAAAGAATCATCGAAGCTACAGCTAATAGAGTTGGCTTAGAAGATGACAAAGTAATGATGAATATTCACAAGTACGGAAATACCACTTCTGCTACTTTACCATTATTACTTGCCGACTATGAAAAAGAGTTAAAACAAGGAGATAATTTAATTTTTGCTGCATTTGGTGGTGGATTCACATGGGGATCTATTTACTTAAAATGGGCATATAACTCATAACTAAACAACTAAAATTTAGGAAAATGGACATTAAAGAAATTCAAAGTCTTATAAAATTTGTCGCAAGATCAGGTGCAAGTGAAGTAAAGTTAGAAATGGAAGATATAAAAATCACCATTAAAACTGGAAGCGAATCTCCTGAAACTACTATTATTCAGGCAGCTGCTCCTATGGCTCAAGCTCCACAAATGGTTGCTCCTGCCCCAGTTGCACAACCAGCAGCAGCTGCTGCAGCTACTCCTGCTGAAACAGAAGACGATTCTAAATACGTTACTGTAAAATCACCAATCATCGGTACTTTTTATCGTAAGCCTTCACCAGACAAACCAATGTTTGTTGAAGTTGGTAGTACTATTAATGCTGGTGATACGGTTTGTATTATTGAAGCAATGAAGTTATTTAACGAAATCGAGTCTGAAGTATCAGGTAAAATCGTAAAAGTATTAGTTGACGATATGTCTCCAGTAGAATTCGATCAACCATTATTCTTAGTAGACCCATCATAACATTTAGTTTAGAAAGTTTAAAAGTTTGGAAACTTAATAACATATGTCGTTAAGTTTATCAACCACAAAACGTATAAACTCATAAACTCATAAATTATGTTTAAAAAGATATTAATTGCCAATAGAGGCGAAATCGCACTACGTGTAATTAGAACCTGTAAAGAGATGGGTATTAAAACAGTAGCTGTTTATTCAAAAGCAGATGCTGAAAGTTTACACGTAAGATTTGCTGATGAAGCGGTTTGTATTGGACCAGCACCAAGTAGCGAATCTTATTTAAAAATGGATCGTATCATTGCTGCTGCTGAAATTACAAATGCAGATGGTATTCACCCAGGATACGGTTTCTTAGCTGAAAATGCTAAGTTTTCAAAATTATGTGAAGAGCACGATATTAAATTTATCGGAGCTTCTCCTGAAATGATTGACCGTATGGGAGATAAAGCAAACGCTAAAGCTACCATGAAAGCTGCTGGTGTACCTTGTGTACCTGGTAGTGATGGTGTAATCACCACTTTTGAAGAGTGTGAAAAAATCGCTGTAGAAACAGGATACCCAGTAATGTTAAAAGCTTCTGCCGGAGGTGGAGGAAAAGGAATGCGTGCTGTTTGGAAAGCTGAAGATTTAAAAGACGCTTGGGATTCTGCAAGACAAGAATCAAAAGCTGCTTTTGGTAACGACGATATGTATATGGAGAAGTTAATTGAAGAACCTCGCCATATCGAAATTCAAGTAGTAGGTGATTCTTACGGTAAAGCATGTCATTTATCAGAAAGAGATTGCTCGGTACAACGTCGTCACCAAAAATTAACGGAAGAAACTCCTTCTCCTTTCATGACGGAAGAATTACGTGATGCTATGGGAGCTGCTGCTGTTAAAGCTGCAGAATACATTAAGTATGAAGGTGCAGGAACAGTTGAATTCTTGGTTGATAAACACCGTAACTTCTACTTTATGGAGATGAATACTCGTATTCAAGTAGAGCATCCTATTACTGAAGAAGTTGTAGACTACGATTTAATTCGTGAACAAATTTTAGTTGCAGCTGGTGTGCCAATTTCTGGTAAAAACTACAAACCACAATTACACTCTATTGAATGTAGAATTAACGCAGAAGACCCTTTTAACGGCTTTAGACCTGCTCCAGGAAAAATCACTTCATATCATGCTCCAGGTGGTCATGGTGTTCGTATCGATACTCACGTTTATGCTGGGTATATGATTCCACCAAACTACGATTCTATGATTTCTAAGTTAATTGTTACTGCTCAAACTCGTGAGGAGGCAATTAACAAAATGAAACGTGCTTTAGATGAGTATGTAATTGAAGGTGTAAAAACTACAATTCCTTTCCACAGACAATTAATGGATCATCCAGATTATGTAGCTGGTAATTATACTACCAAGTTCATGGAAGATTTTGAAATGGAAAAATAATCATAATAAAAAAGCCTAATGTTAAACATTAGGCTTTTTTATTTCGAATAAGTAAACGATTTACTTTTCAAAACTTGATTGTTCTGGTAATATACTTTCAAAAGCATCGTGTATCTCTTGCATTACCTTCTCATAGTTTCTAATATGAACATTATCGTTTAAACAAACAAGTGAATACGATTGTTCTCTAAGCGCTTTAATTGCTTTTTTAGACTTTATAACTAATGAAAACATTTTTGTGTCTTGGTAGGTGTTATACGGTATAAAGTTAGACTTGCATATCTGCCAAGTTTTAAATAACTCTGGCGTATAATCATTATCACTTCGGAATCTGTGCTTAGACATTTCTGTTAGTTCTTCTCCGCAATGTTCCCAAACATCTTCAAAAGTAGATTTTAAATATGGTTGAGCATTATGAGGTGTTCTAAGAGTGATAAACTTATTATAATATTTTAATAATTTCGTTATTCTAGCTCTTGAACCATATGATGGATGATACCATTTATCGTGATCTCTTTTTAGAACTTCTTTTTTATCAAAATGTTTATTAATCAATCGAATATTATTTTTCAACATTTTTTCAAACTGAGAAATACCTGTATTCGTTCTAAACGTTGCTATATCCTTTGGCAAACCATTTTCAAAAAAACGCGTTTCTGGAACGTCATTTATAATAAAAAAGTCATCATTAAAATACACAAACTGTTCTGATAAACCAGGTATTTTGTGCATATATATTTCAATTAAATTTGAATTAAACACAGGTAAAAACTCTTTCGGAATATAATCTGAGTGACTTACTAAATTGATTTTTGGATGATTTTCATCTAACCATTCTGGTTTTTGACCACTAGTTACAAAGTGTATTTTTCTAACCCAAGGAGCAAATTTTTCGATTCCTCTAAACCAATATCTTAAAAACCCATGGTCTCTAAAACGTGCTTCAGATTTTTCATTTACAGAATTATCAATCTTGTCTGAATATTTCGAAAACTCTTTAATCCATTTAGGGTCATCCATATCTACCCATGTAACCACAAAATCTATTCCCATTGCTCTTATATCAAAAATTAATGAATCTATATAAAGTTCAAAAATAACTCTTTTTCTACTATTAATTCTGCTATTTCTTTTATAATGGCCACCTTACCCTAGTAAATTACTATGGTAGTAAAAATTTACCGTATATTTGCCCTCTTAAAGAACCCTTGAATACAACAGCAATTATCAAAAAGAGGTGCTGCTATTCCATACAAAATAAATTATTGTGGATTTTATATTACAACCTTGGCCTTGGTACGTGTCGGGGCCACTTATAGCTTTAGTCTTGTTTCTATTTTTTTACTTCGGAAAAAATTTTGGAGTATCTACAAACTTAGAAACTCTTTGTACTATTGCTGGTGCAGGAAAACTGTCAGATTATTTTAAAACCGACTGGAAAGAACGTGATTGGGCTATTTTTTTATTAGCTGGTTTAATGATTGGTGGATATATAGCTGTGAACTATTTATCTCTTTCTACAGAAATTGACCTAAACCAAACCACTATTTCTAAACTAGCCGATTTAGGTTTTGCTGACGCAGGAAAAACCTATTTACCTAATGAAATTTATAGTTTAGAAAACATGCTTACTCTAAAAGGTTTTGTTATTTTATTAGTAGCAGGAATTCTTATTGGTTTTGGTACTCGTTATGCCGATGGCTGTACTTCTGGTCATGCTATTACTGGTTTAAGCAGTTTTCAACTTCCTTCTTTACTAGCTGTAATTGGTTTTTTTATTGGTGGATTGATAATGGTTTGGATTTTATTCCCTTTAATTTTTGGTTAGTATGAAGAATGTAAAATTTTTAATTATAGGTATTGTTTTCGGGATTATTTTATCAAAATCTGAAGCTGTTTCTTGGTATCGTATTTATGAAATGTTTAAGTTTCAATCATTTCATATGTACGGAATTATAGGGTCTGCCGTAGCTATTTCAGTAATTTTTATGTATTTCTTTAAAACAGGAAAAATTAAAGATTATTTAGGAAACCAAATCAACATAAAAGAAAAGAAAAAAGGATTTACTCGAACTTTAGCTGGCGGTACTCTTTTTGGACTAGGTTGGGCTTTAGCTGGTGCATGTCCTGCCCCTATTTTTGTTTTAATAGGACAAGGGTTTCTACCTATGCTAATTGTTCTTTTTGGAGCTTTATTAGGTTCTCTTATTTATGGGGTATTGAGCAAAAAGCTACCTAACTAATCTAATAAAATTGGTTCTAACAAATTTGAATTCGTATTGTCTACTACTTTCCAATTGTAGATTTTAGAAAGCTGATAAATTTTAGACAATTCTTCAAATAAGCGGTTTTTAGCTTCATTTTGCAGCTGAGAAACTGTAATTGTTGACTTTATTTTTTCAATCGCTTTTTTATTGAGTTTGTTCAATTCTTCTTTTGAAAAAGTGTTGAACTGACTTTGCTGTAAATCGAAATATTTAATATCTGGGGAAATAACTAGCTCTTCTTCTGGAATTTTATTAATGATAATCTGTTTACCAATACTATCAACCTGAATTTCTAATTTTGATAAATCGTAGCCAACCTCAACCTTCGCATTTACCGATAACATCGCTTTTTTTTCAAAAGAAAGATATCCGTAAAAATATTTTCTGGCATCAGAAAAACTATACATTTCAGAGAAATTCCCTTCTGAAACAACTAGTTTACTCAAATTTTTAATTCCGTTTAAAACAACTTGAATTTCTTCTTGCTCATATTTTTCTTCTTGCTCTTCGTACCATAATTTGGCAATTAAAAATCCGAGTAAAAATATTGCAGCACATTTTAGTAAGCGCATAGTTTTCTTTTTCTATAAATATAAAAAAAGTATATGAAAGTGTTTTAAGAAACTTGTTTTGCCTCTTTTTCTTCTTTTGGAAATGCTTGTTTGTTAAAGATAAACAATAAAGCTACACCAATGGTTATCCAAGAATCAGCACCGTTAAAAATAGCGTTAAAAAAAGTAAAACTTTCACCTTCGTAAATTGGAAAATATAACATATCTACCACTTTACCGTAGAATAATTCTCCGTAAGGATTATCAGAAAAAAGCGTTGCAACATTATGATACGATGTATCGAAAATTACACCGTAAAAAACAGAATCGATAATATTACCTACAGCCCCCGCTAAGATTAAAGAAATAGCAACTACAACTGCGGTATGAGCTTGTCTTTTTACCGTTTGCCACAACCAGTATACAATACCTGATACCGCAACAACTCTAAACAATGTTAAAAACAACTTTCCTGCTTTACCACCGAATTCAAAACCCCAAGCCATTCCGTTATTTTCGGTAAAATGGATTTTAAACCAATCTGCAAAAACAACTACTTCTTCACCTAATTGAAAATGGGTTTTTACATATATTTTACTTATTTGATCAATTAAAATTGCCAATATTACGGTAAGTATTGCGATGTGTTTTTTAGACATTTTTTTAATTTAATGGAAACAAAAATAAGAAAACTATTTTTATGAATTTTATATTCGTAATAAACAAAAAAAGACCAATTCTTATCAAATGGAATTGGTCTTTTAATTTATAAAAAAACGGTTTATCCTTTTAACCAAGCATTTCTTAATTCATTTTGTTGCTCAGTTGCACTTGCACTTTTCTTTAAGCTTTTCCCGCTAGTATACGATTGAGTTAATGTAGTTTTAATTACAACTTCTTCTCCGTTTCTATCCAACTTTACCTCAACTTCTTTTCCTGGTTGCCACATAAACATTTGGGTAAACACTTGATTTGCGTTTTCCATAGTTAACACAACACCATCAACCTCTTTAATTGCATCATTTGGTTGCGCTCCATTTTCAGCCCAAAAACTATTGTTTTTGACTGCATCTGTAAATCGGATAGTTTTTGACTCTTTATCTCCTTTTACAATAATTGACCCATTATTTTGAATATAATTTGTTTTAACTTTTGATTCTTCTAAAGCTAATCCTGCTTTTGCAAAAAACTTGTTATAATCAATCGGAGTACCTCCTACTACGTGTGTATTTAAAAACTCTCCAACTGATGGATAGGTCATTGCTGTAATTTCTTCAATTAACTTATCATCTTCAAATGGTTTGTTTTTCCCGTATTTTAACGATAATTCTTTCATTAAAGACAGCACCCCTCTGTTTCCGTTACTTTCTTCACGCATTAAAATATCGATACACATTCCTATTAAAGCTCCCTTTTGGTATACGTTATAGTATTGTGATGCATACGGTTCATCTAAAACATTTTCACTCATTTCAGTAAAACTCATAGAATCATTCATTCCTGAAGCAGTTTTGATTTTACCCATCACTTTTTGATAAAATTCATCTTCTGAAACTAACCCTTGATTTACTTGGAATAACGTAGCAAAATACTCGGTAATTCCTTCGTACATCCATAAGTGTTTAGAAAAAGTTGGTTGGTTGTAATCAAAATAATGTACGTCTTCTGAATGTACGCTTAGCGGAGTTACAATGTGGAAAAACTCATGCGAAACTACATCAATCATACTTTTAGCTAAAGCTTGATCTGGCATTGCTTCTGGTAACACTACTACCGTAGATGTATGATGCTCTAAAGCTCCGAATCCTTTAGGTGCTTTTTCTGTACCGTCAGATAAGTATAAATAAATATCGTAACGAGCTGTGCTATTTACACTTCCTAAATATGCTTTTTGAGCTTGCATCATTTTTTCCATTACTGCTTTAATTTTTTCTGCAGAATGTTTTTTATTAGGAGAATATACACTTAATACAATTTTAATATCACCTACTTGAAACTCTTCAACATCTAACTCACCATAAAACATTGGGTTATCAGTAATATCAAAATAACGAGGCGCGAAATAACTTGAAGTTAATACTGAACCGTCATCGTTTGTTTTTGTTCCTACAACTTGTAACGCTGAAGTTCTTTTGAAATTTGCAGGCGAAACAACATCTAACTTATATTGGCTGTTTTTTAAAGAATCGAAATATCCAATAAATCCGTGAAGATTTAACACATAGTTTGTCGACTCAATGTTTGTTCCTGCTGGTGAAAACGGAGTATCTCCTCCAATTCCTCCTGAAACCTCGACATCAAAAGTATCATTAACTAAATACGTTACTTTGTCTAATTTTTTAGCATTGCTAATCTCCCAAGTGTTTGTATCAACTTTGTTTACTGTAAGTTCGTTTCCTTCATAATCGAAAGCTTTGAAAGCATCTACATATTTTCCAAAATCACTTACCGAATATGTACCTTGTACTACTCTTGGTAGCCTGTAGGTAACTTTTTCAACAGTAAATCTTCCCGGATTTATAGTTACTGGTACTTTATCATCAGTAACTTGGGTTAAATCGACAGTAGATACAATAGGGTTTTGACTCGCTAAGTCATTTACAGTTGCTTTTTTTGTTGAATTACAACTAGCTAATAATAATACAGCTGCAGCTGTGGTTAGTATACTTTTATTCATTTTAAACGTTTATATATTCCACAAATTAGACAAATTCAACTCTAATCTGTTACCAATTCATTTCATAAAATTTTGTTAACTTCTATAATTAGTCTGTTACAACAGTAATATTAGCATGTATAGAACTTACTGTTAGTTTTTTTGAAGTATTGGAAGCTGATTTAACAAAAGGAGATTTTTTATTTTTTTCATTAATAACAATTCTACCCTTTTTTGTAGTTAGATTCAATTCTGAATTTAAAGCTCTTGCGTATACATTCCCCAGAAAAAGATGAGCTATTGTTGTGTTTTTTATTGTATTTAATTGAATGTTTCCTTTTTCTATATAAACGCTTAAATTCCCGTCATAACTTTTAGAAGTTACTCCAATAGTTTTTCCATAAACAACTACTTTTTTGTACTTAGGAATTTTTATTAACACTCTTGCTCTTTCTAACCTTTTTGTTATGTATTTTCTAAAAACTTCTTCTTTAAAAAGATTAAAATTAAGCTCAAAAGTTAGTTTTAAAACTCCATCTTCTTCAGTAAATAAAATATTATGTGCGTATGGATTTTCATCAAAAAGAGTCACTTCTAAATTGTTTCCTTCTGAATTTTCAATAATAATATCATCCAACCCATAGGTTATAATCTCTAATTCATCAGCTTTCATCGTTCTTTGTTGAACTATTTTTTCTTGACAAAAAAGAAATTGACTATTAATTAAAAGGAATATGAATACAAAATTTTTCATACAAAAAAAGCCTCATAAAGAGGCTTTATCAAATTTTATTTATAGTTTACTGCATGCGTTTAGCTTCGATACTTAACGTAGCATGAGGTACTAATTTTAAACGTTCTTTCTGAATTAACTTACCTGTAACTCTACAAATACCATACGTTTTGTTTTCAATACGAATCAACGCATTTTTTAAGTCACGTATAAACTTTTCTTGACGAATAGCCAACTGCATGTTTGCTTCTTTAGCCATGGTATCTGACCCTTCTTCAAACGACTTAAACTGAGGAGAAGTATCGTCTGTACCATTATCAGAACCATTTTTATACGATGCTTGTAATAGTTTTAAATCTTCTTCAGCTTTTTCAATCTTCTTTATGATAATTCCTTTGAATTCTTGTAAGTCACTGTCTGAATATCTTATTTTTACATCTTCCATAATGCTATATTTTTTCAATTAACATTCTACTTTTAATGGCATCAAACTCAATTTCTGTACCATTTTTTAAATCATCAACAAAAACTAGCTCATTTGTTAATGTTTCTGCTTTTATGTAGTTTTCATTTGCCAATACCGATTCTTTTAAATCGTCAGCTTGCAAAATGGTTAATTTAATTTTATCGGTTACTTCTAAACCAGTGTCTTTTCGTGCGTTTTGAATTCTATTTACCAACTCTCTTGCCACACCTTCTTTACGTAAATCATCGTTTATTGTAACATCTAAAGCTACAGTTAACCCCTCTGCATTTGCTACTAACCACCCCTCGATATCTTTTGATGAAATCTCTACATCTGCGGTTTCTAAAGTAATCATTTTACTATTAATTTCCACAGAAATTTCTCCTTCTTTTTCAATTTTAAAAATATCTTCTTGAGAGAAATTTTGTATTTGACTAGCAATCAGCTTCATATCTTTTCCAAATTTAGGACCTAAAGCTTTAAAATTTGGTTTAATTTGTTTTACTAAAATTCCTGAAGCATCGTCTAAAAGCTCAATTTCCTTTACGTTTACTTCTGATTTTATTAAATCTGCAACCGCTAAAATCTCTTCTTTTTGCGTTGCATCTAACACAGGAATCATGATTTTTTGTAACGGTTGACGTACTTTGATTTTCTCCTTAGCTCTTAAAGACAACACTAACGATGAAATAGTTTGTGCATTTTCCATCTTACGCTCTAACGACTTATCAACTAAATCAGCGTTATATTTAGGAAACTCAGCAATGTGTACACTTTCATAACTTTCTACTCCTGTTGCTTTTGTTAAATCTTTATACAAGCGATCCATAAAAAACGGAGCTACAGGAGAACCTAATTTAGCAACCGTTAACATACAAGTGTATAATGTTTGATATGCTGATATTTTATCTTGTGCGTACTCGCCTTTCCAGAAACGTCTTCTACACAAACGTACATACCAGTTACTTAAATGATCTTGAACAAAATCTGAAATGGCTCTAGTTGCTTTGGTTGGTTCATAATCTGCATAAAATTTATCAACCTTATCTACCAATGTATTTAATTCAGATAAAATCCAACGATCAATTTCTGGTCGCTCATTAATCGCTATTTCTGCTTCGCTATATGTGAAGTTATCAATATTTGCATATAAAGAGAAGAATGAATAGGTATTGTATAAAGTTCCGAAGAATTTACGCTTTACCTCTTCTATTCCTGCAATATCAAATTTTAAGTTATCCCATGGGTTTGCGTTGGAAATCATGTACCAACGAGTAGCATCTGGACCAAATTCCGCCAAAGTTGTAAACGGATCTACCGCATTTCCTAAACGTTTCGACATTTTTTGTCCGTTTTTGTCTAACACCAATCCGTTAGACACCACGTTTTTATAAGCTACAGAATCGAACACCATTGTTCCGATGGCGTGTAAAGTATAGAACCATCCACGAGTTTGATCTACTCCTTCTGCAATGAAGTTCGCTGGGTAACTTTCTTTAGCATCAATTAATTCTTTATTTTCAAAAGGATAATGCCATTGTGCATACGGCATAGAACCAGAATCGAACCAAACATCAATTAAATCGCTTTCGCGCTTCATAGGTTTTCCTGATGCAGAAACTAAGACAATTTTATCAACTACATTTTTGTGTAAATCAATTTTATCATAATTCTCTTCTGACATGTTTCCTACTTCAAAATCAGCAAAAATATCTTCAGACATTACGCCAGCTTCAACAGCTTTTATCATTTCTGATTTCAATTCTTCTACAGAACCGATACAAATTTGCTCTGTACCGTCTTCAGTACGCCAAATTGGTAATGGAATCCCCCAGAAACGAGAACGAGATAAGTTCCAATCATTGGCATTTTTTAACCAATTACCAAAACGTCCTTCTCCTGTTGATTTTGGTTTCCAGTTAATCGTTTCGTTTAAATCGAACATTTTATCTTTAACGTCGGTTACTTTGATAAACCAAGAATCTAATGGGTAGTATAAAATTGGTTTATCGGTACGCCAACAGTTAGGATAACTGTGCACATATTTTTCAACCTTAAAGGCTTTATTTTCTTCTTTTAATTGAATCGCTAGCTCTACATCTACCGATTTTTCTGGAGTCTCACCATCTGTATAGTATTCATTCTTTACATATTTACCTGCATATTCTCCCATTTCTGGACGGAATCTACCTTGTAAGTCTACTAACGGAACTGGATTCTCATTTTCATCTAACACCAACATTGGCGGCACTTCTGGAGTTGCTTGTTTTGCAACTAACGCATCATCGGCTCCAAAGGTAGGTGCTGTGTGTACGATACCTGTACCGTCTTCAGTTGTAACGAAATCTCCTGAAATTACTCTAAAAGCATTTTCTGGGTTTTGATATGGTAAAGCAAATGGTAATAATTGTTCGTATTTAATACCTACTAAGTCTTTCCCTATAAATTCTTTTACAATTGCGTATGGAATTTGCTTATCTCCTTCAGCATAGTTTTCTAATTCCACTACATCTTCTACTTGAGCAAATTTCTTCCCTGCAAATTGTTTTGATACTAAGTTTTTAGCCAACACCACTTGAATTGGTTCAAATGTATACTGGTTGAATGTTTTTACCAACACATACTCAATCTTTGGACCAACAGTTAATGCTGTATTTGAAGGAAGTGTCCAAGGAGTCGTTGTCCACGCTAAAAAGTGTACATCACCCTCTACTTGTAAAAACTCTGGTAAGGTTTCTTTGATGGCTTTAAACTGAGCGACTACTGTAGTATCGGTAACATCTTGATAGGTTCCTGGTTGGTTTAACTCGTGCGAACTTAATCCTGTTCCTGCTTTTGGTGAATACGGTTGAATGGTATACCCTTTATACAACAGATCTTTATCATAGATTTGTTTCAATAGCCACCAAACCGATTCCATATATTTTGGTTTATAGGTAATATACGGATCTTCCATATCTACCCAATATCCCATTTTTTGAGTTAGGTCGTTCCAAATATCAGTATAGCGCATTACAGCTCTTTTACACGCTTCGTTGTATTCTTCAACTGTAATTTTAGTTCCGATATCTTCTTTGGTGATTCCTAATTCTTTCTCAACCCCTAATTCAACCGGTAACCCATGTGTATCCCAACCCGCTTTACGTTTAACTTGGTATCCTTTTTGAGTTTTATAACGACAAAAAATATCTTTAATGGCACGTGCCATTACGTGGTGAATTCCTGGTAAACCGTTTGCCGAAGGTGGCCCTTCAAAAAACACAAATGGTTCGTTTCCTTCACGTGTAGTAATACTTTTTTCAAAGATGTTGTTTTCTTCCCAATAGTTTAAAATTTCTTCAGCTACTTTTGGCAAATCCAATCCTTTGTATTCAGTAAACTTTTTACTCATTTTGTCGGTATATTAATTGAATGTGCGAAATTACGTATTTTCTTGTAAAATTTCTCCTTTAAAAACATGTTTAAAACTCCTTCAAAAAACCTTATCATGTTTATTTTTTAACAGTTGTGTTTAAATTTTCACATTTTTTTAAGTCTTTTTTTGCTATCAAAGATTGTTTATTCCGATTTTATTAGGCATTTTTGAGTACAAATAATTCAAACAAAATCACAATGAAAAAAAAGTTTAACGGATTTTTAGCGCTTTTCATGGCGTTAATTGTGCAAATAACATTTGCACAAGAAAAAACTGTTTCAGGAACCGTTTCTGATTCTAACGGACCTTTACCAGGTGTAAATGTCATAATTAAAAATACATCTAGCGGTGTACAAACTGACTTTGACGGGAAATATTCATTAAAAGCCAATAGTGGTGATATACTTGTATTCAGTTTTGTTGGTATGAAAACTATTGAGAAAACGATTAACTCTTCAAACACTATTGATGTTTTAATGTCTGAAGACGAAAACCTACTTCAAGAAGTTGTGGTTACTGCTGTAGGTATTAAGCGTAAACCAGATGAAATAACAACTGCAAATCAAGTTGTGAAAGCTGACGAATTAAACCAAGCTGCCAACCCAGATGCTGTTCAAGCGCTAGCAGGTAAAGTTTCTGGTTTACAGATTAACACAACTTCTGCTGGATTAACTCCGAACACTCAAATTACATTAAGAGGTACTAGATCTATTTCTGGTAATAATTCTGCTTTAATAGTTATTGACAATATTGTTTCTACTGCTGAAGTACTTTCTAGTTTAGACCCAAACACCATTGAATCTATGAATGTGATAAAAGGTGCAAATGGAGCAGCTCTTTATGGTGAATTAGGTGCAGCAGGTGTAATTATTGTTACTACTAAAAAAGGAGCAAAAGATGCTAATAAATTTACTTTTAATATAAAATCTTCCTTAACAGTTGAAGAAATTGCTTTTTTACCTGAAACACAAAATATTTTTGGTCAAGGTTGGGGTGGTAATATTGAAACTGTAGACCAAGGTTCATGGGGAGCTCCATATAACGGTGCTTTAATTTCTGTTGGTACTCCTGACGCTAATGGTAATTTTAGATATTTCAAGTACAGTCATATTAAAGATAATATTTTGCCTTTTTTTAACACAGGAGTTAACCTTCAAAATTCAATTTCTATAGCTAAAGGGAATAATGAAAAAGGTTATTTTAACTTTGGATACTTACGTCAAGATTTAAGTGGTGTTATCCCTAGTAGTGAACTTCAAAAAAACAACTTCTCATTAACATTAGGAAAACAATTCGGTAAATTTGGAGCACAAGCTATTTTTAGGTATACTGATCAAAGTACTGATGATGTTAACAATAGAGATGTAGATAACAGAAGAGAAGATAACACTTATCCAGGAACAAGTATGTACCAAAGATTATCTAACACTCCTGGTAATGTACCTGTAGAAGCTTTTAATAGTGGCGACAACAATGATCACTGGACTATATATGAAGACAGCCCTTATTGGACATTAAAAAATAACAGAAGATTAGGTGAACGTAAAATAATTGATGTTTCAGGACAATTAACCTACGAGTTTAATGAAAATATTGATGCTGTTTTAAGAGGGTCGTATAGAAAAACAACAAATGATTTTCAATTTAGAAGAAATAGTTTTGAAGATTCATTTGTATATGTTGGAACAAATAGATCTATCCGTTCTTTTTATTTAGAAGACAATAATGAAGAAACATATATATATGCTGATTTATTAGTAAACTTTGACTATAAACTAACTGAAGATTTAACTTTTAAATCTAACGTTGGTATAAATACAACAGATAGAGAAATCACTCGAACTTTAAAAGGTGGTGCAGACTTAAATACACCTGGTTTATTTAGTTTAGATAATGTTACGAGTCCAGAAGATATTCCTTTAATAGAACCTTTGACACCAAGAACAGTTTCTGCATTTGGTCAAGTTGATTTAGGGTATAAAGATTATTTATTTTTAAATCTTACTGGTAGATATGATGGTAGTTCAGTGTTACCTGAGCAAAACAGATATTTCTTCTATCCTTCTGCTGGTGTCGCTTTTATCCCTACTAAAGCTTTCCCTGAAATTAAAAACAAGTTTCTACATAAAGCAAAAATATCTACAAGCTTTGTAAAAACAGGTAATGCTACTGGTATTAGATCAAAAGAGGTTTCTGAAATAGCAAATATAGATGTTACTTATCCAAACACAGGTTTAGTAGCTTTGATTGCAGAATCAGAAAGTGTTGATCAAAATTTAAAACCAGAATTTATTACCTCATATGAAGCGAACGTAAATTTAGAATTTTTAAACTATAATGGTCCAAGGCTTACTTTAGATGCTTCTCAAACTTGGGGTACCAATACAGATCAAATACTAAATAGATCTGCTTCTTTTTCTTCAGGATTAGGTAACGCTCTTGTTAATTTAGGAGAAACAAAAACTACTTCTTTAGAAGTAGATTTAGGTTTCACACCAATTAAAACAGAAGATTTTGAATTAAGTGGTAGAGTTGGTTATAGCACTTTCAAAACTACTGTTGAAGAAACTGGTGCATCTAAAAGAATTGAGGTTGCTAACTTTGGTACAGTTGGTGCTTATGCTATTGAAGGACAAGAATTCCCTACATTACTAGGTACTTCATATCAAAGAGATGATCAAGGTAGAGTTGTTGTAGATGCAAATGGTACTCCTTTAATTGACTCAGAGTTAAAAGTTTTAGGTAAAACCACACCAGACTACATTTTAAACTTTGGTTTAAATTTGAAATATAAAGGAATTAACCTTGCTGCAGTTGCAGATTACAGGACAGGACATGTATTCTACTCTGGAATTAGAAACGACCTAACAGGACAAGGTAGAACTTTTGAAACAACCTATAATGGCAGACAACCTTTTATCTTCCCTAATTCAACTGTAGAAGGAACAGGAGTTAACAATGAAACTGTATTTACAGCTGGTGGAGGAAATCTACAACCTTTAGGTGAAGCTTACGGTTACTATACGGGTAATTATGTTGACGTTGATGAAAATTTCATAACTGATGCAACAGCATTTAAAATTAGAGAGGTATCTTTAAGTTATGATTTTCCAACTAGGTTTTTAGACCAACTTAAGTTGAGTAGATTGAATATTGGACTGAGTGGACGAAACTTATGGACTAGCTTAAAAGGGAACAATCGAGGTTATAACGACCCTGAATTTGCTGGAAGGTTTGGTATAGCCAGCTATGGTATTACCCCTCCTACTAGATTTTATTCTCTTTCAGTTAATGTAGCATTTTAAAAATGAAAAAAAATGAAAAAAATATTTAAAATAACTTCAATATTTTTAATCTTCACAGCCTTTATTTCTTGTGATGATTATTTAGATGTGAATGACAACATAGTCGCTCAAAACTTATCTGATACAGATCCAAACGAATTAATTGTTGGTGCGCAAACATTATCTGCAGAAACATACACTAATCGATTAAATAGAATTGGAAACTGGATGGGTGTTTCTTGGTCTGGTAACTACTTAGCTTTTAACGATGCTTATGGTGAAGAAAGCAGGTATCAATTATCTTCAACATTTTACAATGATGTTTGGGACGACATGAATAGGTATATTTCAAATTTTGTTATTATTGAAAATCATCAAGATGATAAAAATTGGGATGATCAAAAAGCTGCTGCAAAAATTTTAAAAGCTTTTTACTTTCAATATATAGTAGACTTATATGGAGATGTTCCTTATTCTGAAGCTTTTGAAAGGACTAAAAACTTAACTCCAGTCTATGATGACGCTCAAGATATATATGTAAGCTTAATCGATAATATTGATGAAGCTATTGCTTTAATTAACAAAAGTGAAGCATCAGAATCTTTTGGAGCTGCTGATATTACCTTTGGTGGAGATATGGCAAGATGGGAAGCTTTCGCGAACACTATTAAATTACGCTTATTAGTACGTTTAATTTTAAAAGCAGAAACAGATGCTACCTTAGCTACTTATGTAAATAGTAAGTTCTCAGAATTAAACGGTGTTCAATTTCTTACTCAAGATGTAACAATCAATCCTGGTTACTCAGATCAAGATGATAGACAAAATCCATTTTGGGAGACATATGGATTTGACCCTGTAGGAAACCCTGAAACAATGGGTAGAATGACTGGTCCTTCTGACTTCGCATTTAACTTATTAGACAACTCTAACGACCCAAGATTAAATAGATTATGGAAGCCTAATGCCGCTAATGGAAATGTTTTTGCAGGAACCCAACAAGGTGGTGGTGGTAATGCAGCTTCTATAGGAGATGGTATTTTAAAAGGTGCAGACGCTAACTTGCCAATTATGTTAGCTGCTGAAAGTTATTTCTTACAAGCAGAAGCAGTAGAAAGAGGATATTTATCTGGAAATGCTAAAGCATTATTTGACCAAGGTATTACAAGTTCTTTTAATTCATTAGGAGCTTCTGGAGCTAGCACTTACATTACTGCTACAGATTCTGATGGATCTCTTGGTTTTAACGGAGGAAACTCTTTAGAAGCAATAATAACTCAAAAATGGATTGCACTTACTAGTGTTTCTGGGGCTGAATTATGGATAGAATATAACCGCACTGGCTTCCCTAGTAATTTACCTTTACCTAACGGTTCTACTGATCCAAATATTCCAGTAAGATTATTATATCCTGCTTCAGAATATTCTGGTAACGCAGCAAATGTTACTGTACAAAGTAGAAGCGACGCTTTTACTTCAAAGATATTTTGGGACGTAAATTAATTCTAAAAAACACAAATCATGAAAAAAATATTAAATATTAAAACACTATTACTGAGTTTATGTACTCTGGTAATAATATCTTGTGAACAGGATGAAGTTGTTTTCGATACTGAAATAGGAAATTTCACAAATGCTAAAGCTGCTCAAAATGCAATTACAGTAAGCGAAGGGAACCAAGCAGAGTTCATTGTAGTTCAGGAAGATTTAGTTCAAGGAAAAATAGATGAATGGGAAGGTATATATGTTTATGATGAACCTATCTCAGGTCAAATTGGACTTCGTGTTGTAGGTGGTACTGCTACCGAAGGTACAGATTATACTTTCAACAATTACAACTGGGGCACTGGGGATGGAAATTATTATTTCATGACTATTCAAGATTTTAGTCCTTTTTTATTCCAAGAAGGATATATTTATACTTATGATGCGTCAACTAGTTTACAAAACACAATTACTGACTTCTTAACGATAATCGATGATGGAGTTACTGAAGGCGAAGAAACAATTGAAATTCAATTATTCCCAGTAGCTTTAGGATATATTAATATTAATGAAACTATTACTATTACTATTACCGATTAATTATTAAAAATCATATTCAATAAAAAAACCGAAGCAAATGCTTCGGTTTTTTTATTGAATATTTTTTAATCTACTTTTTAACTATATAAAAATACGAACGTCTATTTTTTTGATGTTCTTCTCTTGAACATTTAGACTCATTCTCATCATCACAATTGTTTAATAATTGCTCTTCTCCGTATCCTATAGCGCTTTCAATTCTTTCTGATTTTATCCCCCTAGAAACGATATAATCTCTTGTTGCTTCGGCTCTTTTTTCTGACAACATTTTATTGTATTCATTAGGTCCACGGCTATCGGTATGTGATTCTATTTTAATAATCATTTCAGGATGATTATTCATTACAGAAACAATATTTTCTAACTCATATTCGGCATCTCTTCTTATATCGTACTGATCAAAATCAAAGTAAATAGGATTAATTACAATTTGGTCTTCAACTATTAATGACTTTAAAGACACGTTTGAAGTAATTGATTGTTTATTCAAATCTAACGTTTGAAGCTCTTGCTTTCCATCTTTA
The DNA here is from genome assembly GCF_964512405.1 of Tenacibaculum crassostreae. Lineage (NCBI taxonomy): Bacteria > Pseudomonadati > Bacteroidota > Flavobacteriia > Flavobacteriales > Flavobacteriaceae > Tenacibaculum > Tenacibaculum crassostreae. Next base: position 76,529 of record NZ_CAZELE010000002.1, on the reverse strand, counting down.
TAATCTTGTTTTTCTGCAATTACAACAAAATTTTGCTCACAATCAACCTCAATAAACGTATAAGCTCCGTTTTTACCAGTTACTTTTTCTGAAACTACTTTTCCTTCGGCATTAATCAATTTTACTGTAGCTCCTTCTATTGGCTCATTGTTATCTTCGTCTGATACAATTCCTGTAACATCTTCTTTACATTTATATAAAACAAAACTATAAATATCATCATCTCCTTTACCTTCTTTTCTATTTGAAGAGAAAAATCCGTTATTCTTTTCTGCGTCAATCACAAATGCAAAATCGTCATATGGACCATTGATTGGCACTCCTAAATTATTAGGGTTTGAATAAACTCCTGCTTCATTTTTTGATTCAAAAACATCTAAAGCTCCTAAACCTAAATGACCATCTGATGCAAAATACAACGTGTTATCTTTAGCGATAAAAGGAAACATTTCTCTTCCTTCTGTATTTATTTTTGCTCCCAAATTTTCTGGAGTTCCAAATTTATTATCATCTAAAATTGCTACTTTATAAATATCTGTCGATCCAAAGCCATTAGGCATATCAGAAATAAAATACAATGTTTTCTCATCTGGACTTAAAGCAGGATGCCCCACCGAATAATCATCATTATTAAACGGAAGTTCAGTTATATTCGCCCAATTTCCATTGATATTTTCTGCTCTATAAATTTTTAAATTCGCAATTTTATTTGTCCCTCCTTTTAGTTTACCTTCATCTAAATTAGTTCTAGTAAAATACATTGTTTTACCATCAGAAGTAATAATAGCACTTGACTCATGATAACCAGAACTTACCGATTGAATTCTTTCGTCATCATTTACATCTACTATTTGATTTTCTTCATCAATTTGTTCAGTTGCTTTGTAAATATTTAAATGAGGTTGGTTATTCCATTTGTATAGTTTATCGCTGGTTTCTACCGGTTTTGTAGACGCGAAATAAAGTTTATCTTGATAAATAAAACCGCCAAAATCTGAATATTTAGTATTGATTGATACGTTTTTGATGTTTACAAAAACCTTCTTTTTATTACTTGTATAATCGCTAAAATAATCTTCGTTTTCTTTTAAAGCAGAACCTCTACTGTCTGTTTTATTTTTCTCGTTAAACTTTAAAAGCCATTTGTTTGATTCTTCAACCTTTTCGTTACTTTTTAATGCTTGTGCATATCTAAAAAAATATTCTGAAGAAGCTGAATTCTCATACTTATCCATTAAAGTTTTATACCATTTTTCTGCTTTTATAAACTCAGAATTGAAGTAATATGAATCTCCTAACCTACTCACGATTTCGTAAGAATCATCTCCTTTTTCATATATTTTCTCGTATAATTCGGCAGATTTTTTATACGCGAAGTCTTCAAAATACTTATCTGCTGTATATTTTCGTTGTCCAAAACAAATTGTACTTAAAAAAAATAGAACGATAGTTATTCTTGTCCCCATATTTTAATTGATTCCCTTAATAATTACTAAAGATACTTTTTTTTAGTTTATTTCAAAAACTAGCTTAAACCTCTCTCCTTTTTAATTTGTTCGTAAGCTGCTTGAATTTTTTGAAACTTTTCATTCGCGCCTTTTTTATGTTCTTCTCCTAAATTTTGCAATTTATCTGGGTGGTATTTTTTTGCCATTTTTCGGTAAGCTTTCTTTACCTCATCATCACTTGCTTGCTTTGTAATTTCTAACATTTTATAAGCGCTATCTGATTCGTTATAAAACATCGCTTTTATAGACACATAGTCGTATTCATTGATATACAAATAACTTGCTATTTTTCTAATTTCTTGTTCTTCAGAACCTGTTACTTGACCATCTGCTTGAGCTATTCCAAATAAAAAATGTAGTAACTGTAATCGAGTAGAATGCGACATGTGCTGACGAATTTGCAAACATACCTGACGCGTTGAAATTTGCTTTTTGATAATTCCGTTAAACAGCTTAAATGCATGATTAGCTCGTTCTTTACCATACATTTTCACAAAATACATACGAACATAATCCAACTCTCTTCTATCAATTCTACCATCAGCTTTTATAACTACCGACGCTAATATTAGTAAGCTGATTTCAAAATCACCTGAAGTTGCTCTTCCTCTTGTGCCTTGACGTTGCCTTTGTTGATATTCTTGTTGTTCTTGTGTAAAATCCTCTACCGAAACTCCATCAATAAAACTACCAACAACAAACCCTATAATTCCACCAATAGGTCCTCCTAAAGTAAAACCAGCTCCTGCACCGAGCCATTTTGCAAATTTTCCCATTCTTAATTTTTAGAAAGCACAAAGATAAAACTTTAGCTTTCTTTAACCATGACTATTTTTGGTTGACACTTGCCATGAAAAGCAGTATCTTTGCATCAAAATTTAATTCAAAAATATGTATCCAGAAGAATTAGTAAAACCAATGCGTGACCAATTAATTAATGCTGGTTTTGAAGCTTTATATACTGCTGAAGATGTTGATAGTGCTTTAGCAAAAGAAGGAACAACTTTAGTAATGGTAAATTCAGTTTGTGGGTGTGCTGCAGGTACTGCAAGACCAGGAGCTATCGCTTCTTTAGGAGCAGATAAAACTCCTACACATTTAACTACTGTTTTTGCAGGAGTAGAAAAAGAATCTACAGCGAAGGCAAGAGAATATATGATTCCTTTTCCTCCATCATCACCTGCAATTGCTTTATTTAAAGATGGTAATTTAGTACACATGTTAGAACGTCATCATATTGAAGGTCGTTCTGCTGAGGCTATCGCACAAAATTTAGCAGCTGCTTACGACGAGTTTTGTTAATCTTTTTTTAGAAACAAGACTTTTAGATAAACGAACAAAGACAAAAAAATCCAGCAAATTGCTGGATTTTTACTTTTCTAAATAACTTTACGCTATACTTTCTTAATTACATTGGTAACAATTCCCCAAATGATAAAATTATTTTCTTCAGTAATTTTTATGATTGGATAATCTGGATTTTCAGGTTTTAACCAAACCTCACCTCCTTCTACTCGTAAACGCTTTACAGTAAACTCTCCATCTAAAAAACAAACCGCAATTTTGTTATTGGTTGGCGGAATACTTCTATCAATCACCAATAAATCATTATCTTCTAAACCCGCACCAATCATCGATTGCCCACTTACGCGTGCAAAAAAAGTAGCTTCTTTGTTTCTAATTAATTCTTCATCTAACGAAATACGTGTTTCTCTAAAATCATCTGCAGGAGAAGGAAATCCAGCAGAAATACCAATATCCATAAAAATAGCTCCTTCACTTTCACTCAGCTCTTTTGGCAAGAAAAAAGTCAATGCTTCTGATGTATTCATAATCACTTTACTTTGATAATATCGTTAATATTCGTCGTGTACTTAGGTGACAATCGTTCTTGACGCATCTTCCAAGTACGTTGCAAATCTTGATTGGCTAATTTAATCTTATCTGCTTTATATGTTCGATTAATTTTATCAATCGCACTCATTAAAGAAACATGTTTCGGGTTTTCACCCACAAACATATCTAACTGATAATTGTCTGAAGGCACTAATCCTGTTACAATTACACCAGCTCTTTTATAGTGTATTCCTTCTTTAAAAATAGTAGTTACTGCTTGCACAGCACTTTTACAAATAGTTAATGTTGAATTTGTTGGATACGGAAACACTACCGTTTTACTCGCTCGATGTTGTTCTTTGTCTTTCTTATGATAATCGCTTCGTAAGATTACAATTACCATATGACAACTCGAATTTTGCTTGCGTAATTTTTCTGCACAACTCGCTGCAAACGTAGAAATTCTTTCTTTAATATTGTCTAAATCTGAAAATGTATATTCAAAACTTCGGGTCGTTGCAATTGCCTTTTTAGTTGTGGGTTCGTCTAGTAGTATTTTAGATTCTCCTTCTAAATCTTTTTTCAACTTCCAACCAGTTATCGATAAGTTTTTCAATACCCAATCGTCATCTAGCTGCGTAAAATCGTATGCTTTCGTACATCCTTTCGCTTTTAATCGTTTTTGAATTCCTCTTCCTATTCCCCAAACATCTTCTATCGGAATCCATTTTAATGCTTTGATTCTTTTTTCTTCGGAATCGATTACATATACTCCTCCTGTTTCTTTTAAAAACTTTCGTGCAATTTTATTGGCTACTTTACTCAAGGCTTTCGTTGGAGCTATACCAACGCAGGTAGGAATACCTGTCCATTGTAAAATTGTACTTCTAATTTTTGTTCCATAGGAATCAAAATCACAATTATCAAAACCTTTAAATTGCAAAAAAGCTTCATCGATAGAATATATTTCAACATCAGGAGAAAATTGTTCTAAAATTTTCATTACTCGAGCACTCATATCTCCATACAATGGATAATTTGATGATAGCACCGAGATATTATTGTTTTTACAAAATTGATCCCATTTAAAAATAGGCGCCCCAAAAGGTAGTTCTAACGCTTTTGCTTCATCGCTCATTGAAATAACACACCCATCGTTGTTACTTAAAATAGCCACGGGTTTCCCTTGCAAATTCGGATTAAAAACCCGTTCGCAAGAGGTATAAAAGTTATTACAATCTACCAACGCATACATAGTTGTAAAGGTACAGAATCTTCTGTTTTTACTCCTCTACAAATTCTAAAATATCCGCTGGTTGACAATCTAATGCTTTACAAATAGCTTCTAATGTTGAGAAACGAATTGCTTTGGCTTTTCCTGATTTTAAGATTGATAAATTTGCAGTAGTGATTCCCACAATTTCTGCTAACTCTTTACTCTTCATTTTTCGTTTAGCAAGCATTACATCTAAGTTTACAATGATTGCCATAATTATATTGTTAAGTCGTTTTCAGATTGAATCTCTATTCCTTTTTTTACTATTTGAGAAAAAATTAAAATAACTCCCGCCAAAAAGATAAAATCACTCGAAAATAAATCCATTGAAAAATTATACCTTCTTCCAATAAACCTAACATGAGCGTTGTGTATTATCGCCACCCCCCATAAATAAAGTATAGCATAGCTAATTTTTTTCATCAAAAAATACACATTGCTATTAAATGGTTTTTTTAAATTCAAACTTGCCAACAATTTAGTTACTAAAAAAGCTATATAAGCTTCAATTAAAAACAAACCTACTTTATACATAGTTATAAATGTGTATTGTATAAAATCAAAATTTCTATACTCAAATAAGTTTAACCCTCCAAAAAGATTTTTAGCTGCCTCTGGATTTTTAATACTCACTAAATAAGACACTAATATAGAGCCTGATTTAATTAATAATCCTACAAAAACTATCCAAGCAATAATATGCATTCCTTTTAATATTTTTTCTGATTTCATTTTCTGTTTTTTATATTGTTAAATCATTTTCCTCTTGTAAAACATTACCTTTTACTACTAAAAAAGATATAAACTGTACAAATAAAGCAACCACAAATATTGGCAGCACTTTACTTATTGAGGCTCCTATTGTATATCCAAATATATATCCAATACTGAAAGCTGGATTTGAATTTGCATTTATACCTGAATTACTCCCATCAATTGCCAAACCTAAAATTATCGTAATACACAAAATTATACTTCCATAAATAACCAATCCTCTTCCAACTTTTCGTAAACGTTGACTATTCTCTTGAGTAAAAACACTATTTTTTGAAAACTTAAATATTACCTTTCTAAACTCTAGAATTAGATATATAAAATAAAGTACCAATGCTAAAGCAATAAAATTTAAAAGATGATAATACTCATCATGAAAACTCTCTGGAATTTCGAGCTTAAACACTTTTATTCTACTTCCTCCATAAACAATGTGATGTATCACTTTATACAATTTTTCAAAAAAATTTATACTTGCACTTAACAGTAGTAACGTGCAAAATATTTTTAAAATACTTAATGTTGTTTTCATTCTCAATTTTATTATTTAATGACGAAGCAAATATAATAAAATTATTGAAAAACAATAATTTTTTATTTTTTAATGATAAATAAAGTTTCCTTACATTTGTTTTATGAGTAAGAAATTAAAAATAGACGGAATTGATAAAATTATTATCAAACGGTTAGTTGAAGACGCGCGAACTCCAATATTAAGTATTGCTCGTGAAGTAGGAATATCAGGAGCGGCAATACACCAACGCTTACGTAAATTAGATGAGTCTGATTTAATAGAAGGCTACAAAATGGTTTTAAACCCGAAAGCATTAGGTTATACAACAACCGCTTTTGTTGGGGTTTTCTTAGATTCTGCTAGTTTATACTCTTCAGCAATTAAACGTTTAAAAGATATTCCTGAAGTTGTAGAAAGCCATTATACTACCGGTAACTACGCTATCTTCATTAAAATTTTATGTAAAAACAACGAAGATTTAATGCATCTGTTAAACAAAGATATTCAAACTATAAAAGGGGTTTCAAGAACCGAAACTTTTATATCTTTAGACCAACAAATAGACCGACAAATAAAAATTTAAACCCCGAATGAACGATTTTATCTTCTACTTTAAAATGGGCTTATTTCATGTACTTGACCTTAAAGCCTACGACCATATTTTATTCTTAATCGTGTTAGCTGTAGTATATCAATTTAAGCAGTGGACAAAAGTATTATGGCTAATCACATTATTTACCATAGGACATTCAATAACACTAGCACTTTCGGCTTATGGAATTTTAAATGTACGAGCAGATTTAATTGAATTTTTAATTCCGTTAACCATTTTTATTACAGGAGTAATGAATGTGTTAACCGCTAAGAAAGCATCAGTAGGTAAAGAAAATCAAAACTTATTTTTTGCCTTGTTCTTCGGATTAATTCACGGATTAGGTTTTTCTAACTACTTTAAAATGATGATTGGCAAAACTTCTGACAAATTCTTTCCTTTAGTAGAGTTTGCATTAGGAGTAGAAGTAGCGCAAATCATTATTGTTTTAGGAATTTTATTAATTGGAGCTTTGGTACAATCTATTTTTACTGTAAATCGTCGCGATTGGATTTTAATTACTTCATCTATCGTAATCGGTTTTGCTTTACAAATGATGTTCGATCGTGTTTTTTGGTAAAAAATTAACGTCTATCTAATTCAAATCTAGTTACCTTAGCTCATCTAAGAAAAATCACACCAATTATTTTGAGTAAAAAACAATTAAAATACGATGTTGCCTATTTAAAAATGGCAAACGAATGGGCACAACTTTCACACTGTATTCGTAAAAAAGTGGGCGCTTTAATTGTTAAAGACAGAATGATTATTTCTGACGGTTATAATGGTACTCCTTCTGGTTTCGAGAATTATTGCGAAGACGAAGAAGGCTATACCAAATGGTATGTTTTGCACGCCGAAGCCAATGCTATTTTAAAAGTAGCGGCATCAACACAATCGTGCAAAGGCGCCACTTTATACATCACCTTATCACCTTGCCAACAGTGTAGCAAATTAATACACCAAGCTGGTATAAAACGTGTTGTATATGCAAATGCATATAAAGACCGATCTGGGTTAGATTTCTTAGAAAAAGCAGGTGTTGAATTGACGTATTTACCAAATGAACAAGAATAATTTACCAATATATTTCTCTATCGCAGTAGTTTTCGGTATTCTTATCGGAACTTTTTTTAGCGGTGGAAATACAAGTAACCTTATCAGTAAAAGCACTTCTAGCGAACGTAAAATAAAACGTTTGATCGATTATATTGAAAGTGATTATGTTGATGACGTTAATACCGATGATTTATTAGACGGTGCTATTGCCGAAATGCTAGGTAAGCTTGATCCGCACTCGGTATATATTCCAAAAGAAAATTTACAACTCGTAACCGAAAACATGCAAGGAAACTTCGTAGGAATCGGAGTTCAGTTTCGTATGATTGGTGATACTATTACCGTAATAGAACCTATTAAAGGAGGACCAAGTATTGAAGCTGGAATTAAAGCTGGAGATAGAATTTTACTTGCCGACAAAGATACCTTGTTTGGAAAACGCTTACAAACAGCACAAATAATGAAAGCCTTAAAAGGAAAACCAGATACTAAGGTTGATTTACAGATTTACAGAAAAACAAACGACAGTATTTTCGATATCACCATAAATCGAGGAAAAGTAAACATTAAAAGTGTTGATGTTGCTTACATGCTAAACGACAGTATTGGTTACATAAAACTCGATCGTTTTGCACGTAACACTTATATTGAATTTAAAGCTTCTTTAGATAAACTTTTAACCAAAGGAATGACTGATTTAGTATTAGATCTTCGTGGAAATGGTGGTGGTTTTATTGATATTGCTAATGATATTGTTGATGAATTTTTAGAAGATGATAAACTCATCGTTTTCACCAAAAATAACAAAGGCGATGTTATAGAATCTTTCGCAACTGAAAAAGGCGATTTTGAGCACGGTGGATTGTATGTATTGATTGATGAAAACTCTGCATCAGCATCTGAAATTGTTGCAGGAGCTTTACAAGACAACGATAAAGGAATTATTATTGGGCGTCGTTCTTTTGGTAAAGGATTGGTACAACAAGAAATGGATTTAGGTGATGGTTCTGCAGTGAGATTAACCACAGCTCGTTATTACACCCCAACAGGTCGCTCTATTCAAAAACCATATAAAGACGAAACTTCATCAGAAGAATACGATCATGATTTTAATATTCGTTTAGAAAACGGAGAACTATTTAGTAAAGACAGTATTAAAACCATAGACAGTTTAAAGTTTACAACACCTAAAGGAAAAATAGTGTACGGTGGTGGCGGAATTATTCCTGATTATTTTGTTGCTGTAGACACCACAGCGTACATTCCAACAATTTTCTTCCGTCCGTTAAACGATTTTGCTTTTTCTTATGTTGATAACAATCGAAAAAAACTATCAAAAATAACAGTAGAAGATTTCATCAAAAACTTCGACAAAGATCATAGTGTTTCTGATAAATTTTTAAGAAAAATGAGAGACTACAGGGTTTCTGAAAGAACAAAAAACCAACTTAGGAACAACTTAAAAATTCTTATTGCACGTGAATTATTTAATGATGAAGGCTTGTATAAAGTAGATCATCAAGATGATAAAATGCTTCAAAAAGTATTTGAGTTAGAAGCTAACTAAACTTACTCAACTAAAAAACCACTTAATACATCTGCTATTTTTCTGTTATCAGAAAGTTGCGGGATTTTATTTTGACCACCAAATTTACCAATTGATTTCATATACTCATGGAAACCACCTTTTTTAACTTTTCTAATAATAAGCGGACGTAAAACTTTACCTGCAATCAAATCAAAATAATACACATTTTGCTCTTGCATAGAAGCATCAATTTTTGACGCTAATTCTTCTAAGTTGTCAGGCTCATTTTCAAACTCAATAAACCATTCGTGATACGGTAATCCGCTTTTTGGATTTACTTGAGGAGCTACGGTAAATTCACTAATATTAACATCAGTTCCTTTAATTGCATCATTAAGTGCCTTTTCTACTTCTTTCCCAATTACATGTTCTCCAAAAGCTGAAATAAAATGTTTGATACGACCTGTAACTTTTATTCTGTAGGGTTTTAACGAAGTAAACTCAATTGTATCTCCAATATTATATCCCCACAAACCTGCAGAAGTATTTAAAATAATCACATAATTAACCCCTAATTGAACATCTTTAAGTGAGATTCTTGTAGGGTTTTCGTCGAAGAACTCATTAGCAGGAATAAATTCATAGAATATCCCTGAATTAAGCTGCAACAACATTCCTTTTTCGGTTTGAGAATCTTGATATGCGATAAATCCTTCGGATGCTGGATACAACTCTACATAATCTATCTTCTTACCTATTAAGGCTTCAAATTTATTTTTATAAGGTTCAAAATTTACACCACCATAAACGAAAAAATTGAAGTTTGGAAAAATCTCAGAAACTGTCTTTCCTGTTTTTTCAATCAGTTTTTCAAAGTACATCTGCACCCACGACGGAATTCCGCTGATAACCGTCATATTTTCTGGCAACGTTTCTTCAACAACTTTATCAACTTTTGTATCCCAATCTTCAATACAATTGGTCTCCCAACTCGGTAAACGATTTTTTAATAAATAATTCGGAACATAGTGCGCTGCAATTCCACTTAAACGTCCTAGTTTCACTCCGTTTTTATCTTCTAGCACCGGACTCCCTTGTAAAAAAATCATTTTCCCATTAACGAAACTAGCATCGCCTGTTTCAGCAATATAAAATAACAAAGCGTTACGTGCTGCTGAAATATGTGTAGGCATCGACTCTTTACTAATCGGAATATATTTTGCACCAGATGTGGTTCCTGAAGTTTTAGCAAAATACAACGGTTTTCCTTTCCATAGTACATTTTCTTCACCAGCAACAACTCTATCTACATACGAACGCAATCCTTCATAATCATTAACAGGAACTCGTTTTTTAAAGTCTTCATAATTATTGATAGAAATAAAATCATGATCCTTCCCAAATGCAGTTTTACATCCTTCAGTTACTAAATATTGAAATACTTTTTCTTGGGTTTTATGCGGATTATTTGCCCATTTATATACTTGCTTTCGTATTATTTTGGCAAAAGGAATTGCTATTACTGATTTTATACTCATTTACTGAAAATCTATATAATTTATTGGGTTTACGGGAAATCCGTCGTTCCATAATTCAAAATGTAGATGTGGACCCGTTGTTAATTCACCTGTAGAACCTACACTTGCTATTGCTTCACCCGATTTTACTACATCTCCTTGCTGTTTTAACAAGGTTCCGTTATGCTTGTACACAGAAATAAATTCGTTAGCATGTTGAATTGTTAACACATAACCAGTCTCTGCAGTCCATTCAGCTAAAATAACAGTTCCGTCAGCTACTGATTTTACTGGTGTTCCTGTTTGTGCTACAATATCAATAGCGTAATGCTTTTCATTTACATCAAAAGATTGCGAAATGTTTCCTGTTAAGGGAGAGAAGAAAACAATTTTTGCCTTACTATTTCCTCCTTGATATAAAGGAAAAAGGTTTTTATTTTCAATTTTTTCTCTAAACAAAGAATCTTCTTTCGTTGCTAACAACTTATTTTCATCAACAGTAATTGTTTGTATTTCACTGGTGATTGAATCTATTTTTTCTGGCTCAATCTCACCTGTTAACACTGGCTTTAAAGCTCTAGTGTAACTTTCTATTATCGCTAATCTATTTTTTAAAGAATCAGCTTCATAAGTTAATTTTGTCGCTTTCTTTTTTAATGCGGTTGAAGAATACCCTGGAATATATTCGCGTATTCCTGTAAATGCAATCAGTAAAGTTGTTAATACAATAAGTAGTACTGAAAAAATCCCTCCAAAAACAAACACATTTAATCGTGATAATTTTAAAGAAAAACGTTCTTGAAATGTGTCTTCATTTAAAATTACCAACCTGTATTTATCGGTAAGTTTTTGTTTTATTTTTCGTTGTTTTTTCGTCTTTGCCACTTTAGTATACTAGTTTGGTCTTCAAATATACAACGAAAAAGTGGCGAATCTATTTTTTATAAAAATTCATCTCATCAATGTATTTCCATACTTGATAAGACAGTAGTGGCTTGCAGTTTTTTTCTTCTTTAATTGCCTTTCGTATCATGGTAGATGAAATTTCTACAATTGGCGCGTTAACTCTATGTATTTTCTCATGATTATCAAACTGAGTTTCAATAATTCCTTCTGAAATTCTCGGATATACATATATGTTATAATCATCTAAAATAGCTTCGTAATTTTTCCATTTATGAAAACTTTTTAGATTGTCTTCCCCCATAATAATGCTAAAATTATAATCGGGATGTTTCTCAGAAATATGAGCTAAGGTATTTACTGTGTAGTTAGGTTGCGGAAGTTTAAACTCTATATCAGAAGGTTGAATTTTATCGTATTCTTTGGTTGCTAAATACACCATTTCTAACCTGTGATGATTGTCTAACAACGAGCTTTTCTTTTTAAATGGATTATGAGGCGTAACCACCATCCAGATTTCATCTAAATCTGAATTTTCAACCATGTGGTTCGCAATAATTAAATGCCCAATATGAATTGGGTTAAAAGTTCCGAAATACAATCCTATGTTTTTCATAACCTCAATGACTTTCTTACTCTTCTCCTGAATCCTACTTTTATAATCCTAAAAAACTATCAACTAAATCTTCTGCTTCTTGTAAAGCTACAGGTAAATCGTAGTTTTTTATAATCTTATCAAACTGTGGTGCAGTTGCCAACTCTACCGAAGCTTTTGCTATACGCATATTGATTTTATCTTCACTTTCGGTACTTCTTTTCTTTAAACGAATTTTAAGCTCGTCAACACTAGGTGGTTTAACAAAAACTGCCAAAGTTTCTTCTGGAAACTTCTTTTTTATACGCAACCCCCCAACAACATCAATATCAAAAATTACATGTTTTTTTTGAGCCCAGATACGTTCAACTTCGGTTTTTAATGTTCCGTAGAAATTATCACGATATACTTCTTCCCACTCTAAAAACTCATCGTTTTTAATCTTTTGTTTAAATTCTTTTGCAGAAATAAAATAGTAATCTTTTCCATCAACTTCTTCACCTCTTGGAGCTCTAGAAGTTGCTGAAATAGAAAACTCTAAATTAAAACGTTCTTGTGCCAATAAATGACGAACAATGGTTGTTTTTCCTGAACCTGATGGAGCTGAAAACACAAATAATTTCCCTTTAAATTCTTCTGTCATTTTTATAAAACGTTTAAAATTTGTTCTTTTATTTTTTCTAACTCATCCTTCATTTGAATAACTAATTTTTGCATCGGTGCAAAATTAGCCTTAGAACCTGTGGTGTTGATTTCTCTACCAATTTCTTGAACGATGAAACCTAATTTTTTTCCGTTAGAATCTTCAGTTGCTAACTGTTCTAAGAAATACTCTAAATGATTCGCTAAACGAACTTTTTCTTCGTTGATATCTAACTTTTCTAAGTAGTAAATTAATTCTTGCTCAAAACGATTTTCATCTACCTCAACTTTTAAATCGTCTAACGCTTTTTGCAAACGCTCTTTTACGTTTTCGATTCGTTCACCATCTAACTCTTTTACATTTTCTAACGCTTCTTTGATATTAAAAATTCTCGTTTTAAAATCTTCTTCTAACGATTTTGCTTCATCAATTCTATATTGAATGATTTCTTTTAGAGCTTCATCAATATGAGCATCAATTTGCTTCCATTCTTCATCATCTAATTCTTCTCGCTCTGTTTTTAACGCATCAGGCATTCTAACTGCCATCTTCATCAATTCTACATCATCAGAAGAACCTACTTGAGTTACATTTCTTAACTGTTGCATGTACTCACGAACCACACCAGTATTAACCGTAGTTGAAGTTTCATCTGCAGTCATTTCTACATAAATAGAAAAATCTACCTTACCTCGCACTAAACTACTCGCTAGTTTTTTACGAACATCCAATTCCTTTTCTCTGTAATAAGAAGGAATTCGTGTGTTTAAATCTAAATTTTTACTGTTTAACGATTTAACTTCTATCGTAACTTTTTTAGAAGGCAGATGTAGTACAGATTTACCGTACCCCGTCATAGATTGTATCATAACTTCGGTTTAATAATCGGCAAAGATACGGTTATTTATTGGGAGTTTCGGCAGGACGTTTGGTTACTAAAAACACTCCAAGAAATATGAGTAATGCAGCTCCAATTTTTACGATATCTAAATGATCGCTCCCAACAATTAACGCATAAATAGCTGCCACCACTGGTTGAAGATATATAAAAACACTTACTGTGGTTGGTTTTAATCTTGATAATGCAAATAGGTTGAATAAATAAGTAACACAGGTGCTAAACAACACTACAAATCCTGCTTTTAAGTATATTGACGTTGGCATTACACCCCATTGAACTTCTAAAAACTCAGAAATACCAAAAGGAAACACCAATAAAAACCCAAAGAAATACAACCATTTTACAAAAACAATTGGATTGTATTTTTCAATTAGTTTTTTAACAATAACTAAATACATTGCATACGACGCAGCGTTTACAAACACTAAGAAATTCCCTAGCATCATATTACTTGCATTCCCTTGTAACGAATTTCCGTAGGCTATTAAAATTATTGCGCCTACTAAACCAACTACAACTCCTATTATCTTTCTTGAAATTAGTTTTTCTTTGAGAAGAATACTTGCAAAAATCAATACCAAAATAGGGGTTGTTACCATCATAACCGAACCACTAATAGGTGTTGTATAACTCAATCCTTTAAAAAAAGTAAGCATGTTAAGCGCTATCCCGAAAAAAGATGCTAATGCTATTTTTTTATAATCTGACTTTTCTATAGATGGTGCTTTTACAAACAACCCTAACAGCCAAAAAACCGAAGCGGCTCCACCTACTCGAAGTAATATGAATCCGAAAGGCTGAATATGTTCTTCCATCACTTCTTTAGCAACGGTAAAAGTTATTCCGTAAATAAGTGTTGCGATAGATGTAGCCGTAAGTGCTAATGCTCTTTGATTCATTTTTAACGAGTATAAAAAACAAGTGCAAAGATGAGATAAATTTCTTGTTTTCTATTACTTTTTTAACCCATATACCTGTATTAATATCATGGTTAAACAACAAAAAAGCACTGCAAATGCAGTGCTTTTTCCTTTGGTTGATTAACTTTTGATTAGTCCACTAAAGGTGGTATTCTTAATACTTGTCCAGGATAAATTTTATCTGGGTGTGTTAACATTGGCTTGTTCGCTTCGAAAATTACTGGATACTTCATTGCATCTCCATAAAATTCTTTTGCAATTTTACTTAATGAATCTCCACTAACTACTGTGTGGAATTGAGCCATTGCAGCTTCTTCGATTACCTCAACTTCAGCAACTGTCATATTATCTTCTACAGATGCAATACCATCGGTATTTCCTACTACTAAAACTACTTTTTCTTTTGTTGCTAAATCTGCAGCTTCACCAGTAACTGTAGCTTTATCATCATCTACACTAATAGCTAAGTTTTCTACAGAAAGCTCTAATGTATTTACAGCGTTTACTAATTTTGCAGCTTTTTCAGCAGCTTCTTCTTCAGTTGTTTTTCCGATACCGAAAACTTTTGCTCCGGCATTTTTAATAAATGAAAAAATCCCCATTCTTTTTTGATTTTTTGTTGTTAATAATTTTTCTCGCCTGACCAAGATACAATTTTTATACCAAAAAAACTAAACGGAACCTTAGAAACACACCTCAAAGAATCATCAACCATACAAAACAAAAAAAGCACACTGATTTAGTGTGCTTTATCATAAAAAACTATTTTTTTATCCTTTAAAAGAATTCCAGCCTTGTGCTTTTAATTCAATTTCTTGATTTGCTCGAGTTACCAAATTCATCCCTTGGTTTTCTTCGGTAATATGACCAATAACCGTTAAATGTGGATTTCCTTTAATCTTGTCGTAATCATCAATTGACACAGTAAACAACAACTCATAATCCTCTCCTCCACTTAAAGCAATCATGGTAGAATCCATGTTGAATTCTTCGGAAGTTGCTATCACCTGCGGATCTAAAGGCAACTTTTCTTCATAAACCTTACATCCTGTTTTGCTTTGCGTACAAATGTGCATGATTTCAGAAGATAATCCGTCAGAAATATCTATCATAGAAGTTGGTTTTACTTCTAACTCTTTTAATAACGTTGGAATATCTTTACGAGCCTCTGGTTTTAATTGACGTTCAATTATATATGAGTAATTATCTAAATCTGGTTGATTTTGAGGGTTTACCTGAAACACTTGTTTTTCTCTTTCTAAAACTTGCAATCCAAGATACGCTCCACCTAAATCACCCGAAACAACCATTAAATCAGTTGGTTTTGCTCCGTTACGATATACAATATCTTCTTTTTTAGCTGTACCTATAGCTGTAACAGAAATTAACATACCTTTAGTTGAAGAAGTTGTATCGCCTCCAATTAAATCAATTTTATAAGTATCACACGCTAACTGAATTCCTGCATATAATTGCTCAATAGCTTCTAACGGAAAACGATTAGAAACTGCAATTGATACTGTTATTTGTTTGGCAGTTGCATTCATCGCATATACATCCGATAAATTTACCATTACCACTTTATACCCTAAATGTTTAAGCGGCATGTAACTTAAATCAAAATGTACGCCTTCTACTAACAAATCTGTAGTTATAACAGTTTCTTCTTCTGATGATTTAATAACCGCAGCATCATCTCCAACACCTTTTACTGTTGATGAGTGATACATTTTAAAATGCTTAGTTAAATGGTTGATTAATCCGAACTCTCCAAGTTCAGCCAACGAAGTTCTTTCTTGATTTTTATCTTCTAACATGCTGCAAAGATAATGACAAGTAAATAAATTACTAATCACGATACAAGATAAAATAAAAATAGGGTTTAACAGTTTTTGAATGTTATATAAGTAGTTAATTACTTAATTTAGTGTTTTTAAAATCCCTGTTTATGAAAAGATATAATTTCTTAATTTTATTAGTTGGAGTACTCTTGTTTGTATCATGCTCTTCTTCACCAGAAGAAGAAATTCCAAAGACAAATAAAAAACCTTGTGAGAATGGAATGGCTGGTATTTTTCCTTGTGAAAATTATGATTTACTATTACATATTCCTTTAAGTACTTTTGGAGCAAGTGACGGAAGTGATTGCTGGGGGTGGACCGATCTAACTACCAATAAAGAGTACGCTATAATGGGGGTGTTTAACGGAACTGTTTTTGTAGATATTACCGACACCGAAAACCCTGTATATTTAGGGAAACTTCCTACTGCAACGGTAGGCAAATATTGGTGGGATGTAAAAGTTTATAACAATTACGCATTTATTGTAAGTGAAGCTGACAATCACGGGATGCAAGTTTTTGATTTAACTAAACTACGAAACGTTACAAATCCTCCAACAACTTTTACAGCTGACACGCGTTACACAGGTTTTGGAAGTGCTCACAATATGGTAATTAATCAAAATTCTGGTTATGCATACCCGGTTGGAACGAGCAAGAGCGGAACATACAAAGGAGGTCCTCTTTTTATAAATATTCAAAATCCATTAGCTCCAACTAGCGAAGGTGGTTGGGGAACAGACAATTATAGTCATGATGCCCAAGTAGTAACTTACACCGGCCCCGATTCAGATTATACAGGTAAAGAAATATTAATAGGAAGTAATGAAAATGAAGTTGTTATAGTAGATATTACCGATAAAGCAAATCCTAAAAACATTTCTAAGATTTCTTATGCTAATGTAGGATACACTCATCAAGGTTGGTTTACCGAAGGTCAAAAATATTTTATTCTTGGTGACGAGTACGACGAAAGAAACTTCGGAGGAAATACACGAACAATTATTTTTGATTTTTCAGACTTAGATAACCCAAAACAACATTTCACTTATAACGGACCAACCCAAGCTATCGATCATAATGGTTATGTAAAAGGCAATACTTTTTATTTAGCTAATTACACAGCTGGGGTGCGTTTTATCGATATCGCAAACATAGAAAGTAAAAGTATTTCTGAGATTGGATATTTCGACACGTATCCAGAAAACAACGGAGCTAATTTTAACGGTGTATGGAGTGTTTACCCATATTTTAACAGCGGTAAAATAGTGGTAAGTGATATAAACAGAGGATTATTCGTTATTAAAAAACAATAAATGCTAAAAAGAACTTCCATATTTTTTGGAGTTGTTTTATCACTTTTAAGTTGCAGTAAAGATGATGGAATTTCTCAAACTTCATCAACCAAACCTCCTGAAGTATCGTTTATTAAAACACTAGGAGGCTCAGTAAATGAAAGTGGTAGAAGTGTCATATCAACAAATGACGGAGGCTATGCCATAGGTGGTTTTACCCAAAGTATAGATGGAGACATTGAAACCACTAAAAGTACTATTCAATACGATTTTTGGTTATTGAAGTTTGACAGAGAAGACAATCTTCAATGGAAAAAAACTTACGGTGGAACGAAAGATGATAAAGCTTACAAGCTTATTCAAACAAATGACAATGGTTTTGTTATTGCAGGTCATGCTAAAAGCGATGATATAGATGCTACTTCAAATAATGGTTTTGATGATGTTTGGGTTATAAAAACTGATGCAAACGGAACAATTACTTGGCAAACGAATACTGGTTTTTCTGGTACTGATCAAGGTTTTTCTGTTATCCAAACTTCCGATGAAGGTTATTTTATCGCAAGTATTTTAGATGTAACTGCATCGGGAGGTGCTGGTAACTCAAAATTTTCAGCGAGACATGCTGGTGGTGATTATTGGGGAATAAAATTAAACGCAAACGGGACCATTCAATGGCGTAAATATTTTGGAGGTGCCAACACCGACACCTGTTATGATGTTGCTGAAACCACTGACGGATATTTATTAATAGGATCATCAGACAGTAATGATGTAGATATCAAAAGTAATAAAGGGTCTTATGATTTTTGGATAGTTAAAACCGATAAAAACGGAACGTTACTTTGGGAAAAATCATTTGGTGGATCTGAAATTGATGAAGCCAGAGCTATTACAAAAAGCAATGATGGTAATTTTATTATTGTAGGAGACACGAGAAGTTCAGACAAAGATGTCACCAAAAACAATGGAGGCGCCGATGTTTGGGCAATCAAAATTAACTCAGAAGGTAATATTCTTTGGCAAAAAAACTACGGAGGTTCTAGTTTTGATGTGGGATATTCTATTCGTAAAACTTTAGACAATAATTTTATTATTTCTGGAAGCTCAAGAAGTTCAGACAATAATTTTATCAATAAAGGTCAAAACGACGCTTTAATCATGAAAATTGATACAAACGGAAAATTGCTTTGGCAAAAAACGGTAGGTGGTTCAGAAATAGATTTTTGTTACGACGCAACAGAACTAACTAGCGGAAGCATTATCGCAGTTGGTGAAAGTAATAGCAACAATCAAGATATAACAACAAACAAAGGTTTTTCCGACCTTTTAATCATAAAATTAAAATAAACAGATGAAGCATTTTTTAGCTCTTTTTGTAAGTATCCTTCTTTTTTCATGCAGTTCAGATAATGATGAACCTATAAAAGAGGTTTCGGTAAAATTAAAATTTACTCAAAATTGGGATAATACCACTATTGAAAAATCTGACCTAAACAATACAGAATTCACTAATAAACTAGGAACAAAAGTTTCAATTACAAGACTACGTTATTTAGTTTCTAGAATAACATTAACCAATGGTGCAGATGAAAAAACTGTTTTTGATGGTTATAAGTTAGTAGATATTAGCAACCCTGAAAGCTTACTACATGAATTACCTCAAAAAGTATCTGAAGGCTCTTACAAACTTACTTTTACTTTCGGTTTTGTTAATGATGATAACCAAAGTAATATTTATCAAGATTTAAACACAGCTTCTTGGAGTGTTGGCGAAATGATGGGTGGTGGTTATCATTTTATGCAATTAGACGGAAATTATAAAGACAAAGATGGTAATAAACAACCATATAACTTTCATGTTATTCGAGCTTACGACGCAACAACTATGACATCTGAAGACACTTCAATAACTATAGAAGTCAGTAATACAATTACTTTAAAAAACAATGCTACTATTGAAATTAAAATGAATGTAGCAGGATGGTTTAAATCACCTAACGACTGGGATTTAAACGAAAAGAATATCGATTTAATGGAAGATTTCGAAGCTCAAAAATTAATGTTTGAAAACGGAAAAAGTGGCGTGTTTAGTATAGGCACAATCAACCAATAACATGAAACGACAAAGCATATACATTTTTCTATTCTTTTTTCTTTTGTTAAGCTGTTCTTCAAAAGAAGAAGTAGATGTATATACTCCTATTCCAGCGAGCTTAAAAGTTCCTGAGATTTTTCAACAGAGGCTGATTGCACCTTTAGTTCCAACAAATAATCCATTAATTGAAGAAGGCATTTCTTTAGGGAAGAAATTATTTTTTGATAAAATTTTATCAAAAGACAACACCCAATCGTGTGCTAGTTGTCACGACCCAAAAAGAGCATTTACCGATGAAACTCGTTTTAGCGACGGAGTAAATGGGCAGTTTGGAAATCGAAATTCTATGCCGCTTTTTAACCTTGCTTGGAATTTTGATGAGCGATTTATGTGGGATGGCAAAGAACTAAGTATCGAACGACAAGCTTTTGCACCTGTTCGCAACCCTATCGAAATGCATAGTGATTGGAAAAATGTTGCTAAAAAATTACAAGATCACGCTGAATACCCAACACTATTTAAAAAAGCATTTGGTACTACAAAAATAGATTCTGTTTTGGTTACTAAAGCCATCGCTCAATTCGAGCGAACATTAATTTCAGGAGATTCAAAATTTGATCAATATTTACTAAAAAAAGTTGATTTGACTCCTGAAGAACTCAACGGATTCAACATTTTTATGGATGAAACTCGTGGCGACTGCTTTCATTGTCACGGAAGTGATAGCAATCCACTTTGGACAGACAATAAATTCCACAACAACGGATTGGATGCAACTTTTACCGACTTAGGTTTAGGAAAAGTAACTGGAGACCCTAACGATAATGGGAAGTTTAAAACACCTTCTCTTCGAAATTTAAAATTCACAGCTCCGTTTATGCACGATGGGCGATTTGCAACTATTGAAGAAGTGATTAATCACTATTCTGAAGGATTGAAACAATCTTCAACCATAGATCCTTTGATGAAAAAAGTTGGTCAAGGTGGTGTACAACTTTCCGATAAAGACAAAGCCGATTTAAAAGCTTTTCTTTTAACACTTTCTGACAACAATTTTGTAAACAACCCTGATTTTCAAGAGTAATCTAGTAATAATAAACGTGGCTTTTTAAGATATAAACAAATCTTATAGCTCAATAGCTTTATTCATTTCAAAATACTATCTAAGTCATATTTTGTCATTATCTTTGCACTTCATTTAGATTTAATCTATTTAAACGATGATAAAAGTTTCAGACACAGCAAAAAAGAAAGTCATTGAATTAATGACAGATGATGGATTTGATACTACAACCGATTTTGTTCGTGTTGGAGTAAAAAGTGGCGGTTGTTCAGGATTATCATACGACTTAACTTTTGACAAAACCCAGCAAGAAAATGATAAAGTTTTTGAAGACAATAATGTAAAAATTGTAGTTGACAAAAAAAGCTTTTTATACTTAGTGGGAACTACTTTAGAATATTCTGGAGGCTTAAACGGTAAAGGGTTTGTATTTAACAATCCTAACGCTAACAGAACCTGTGGTTGCGGAGAAAGTTTTTCTCTATAACACCAATACACCAAAAAGAAGACTTAAAGACTGATGAGTAAATATACCGAGGACGATTTAAGAGAAGAATTAAAAACCAAAGAATACGAGTACGGTTTTTATACTGATATTGAAAGTGAAAAGTTTCCTAATGGAATAAACGAAGATATTGTTCGTGCCATTTCAAAAAAGAAAAATGAGCCAGAATGGATGACTGAATGGCGTTTAGAAGCTTTTAGAATATGGGAACAAATGGAAGAACCAGAGTGGGCAAATGTCACTTACAAAAAACCAAGCTTCCAAGAAATATCATACTACTCAGCTCCTAAACAAAAACCAAAATTAAATAGTTTAGATGAGGTTGATCCTGAATTATTAGCAACTTTTGAAAAACTAGGAATTTCTTTAGAAGAGCAAAAGAAATTAGCCAACGTAGCAGTAGATATTGTTATGGATTCTGTTTCGGTAGCAACTACCTTTAAAGAAACATTGGCTGAAAAAGGAATTATTTTTATGCCTATTTCAGAAGCTATTCAAGAGCATCCAGAATTGGTGAAAAAATACATTGGTTCTGTTGTACCACCAACCGATAATTTTTATGCAGCATTAAATTCGGCAGTATTTTCTGACGGATCTTTCTGTTACATTCCAAAAGGAGTTCGTTGCCCGATGGAATTATCAACATACTTCCGTATTAACGAAGGAGGTACTGGTCAGTTTGAGCGTACTTTAGTAGTTGCCGATGAAAGCAGTTATGTTTCTTATTTAGAAGGATGTACTGCACCGCAACGTGACGAAAACCAATTACATGCTGCTGTAGTTGAATTAATCGCTTTAGATGATGCTGAAATAAAATATTCAACAGTACAAAACTGGTTCCCTGGTGATTCTGAAGGAAAAGGTGGAGTTTTCAACTTTGTAACCAAAAGAGGATTGTGCGAAACCAACGCTAAAATTTCTTGGACACAAGTTGAAACAGGATCAGCAATTACTTGGAAATACCCAAGTTGTATCTTAAAAGGAAACAACTCAGTAGGTGAATTTTATTCAATTGCTGTAACCAACAACTTCCAACAAGCAGATACGGGTACTAAGATGATTCACTTAGGAAAAAATACGAAGTCGACTATTATTTCTAAAGGAATTTCAGCAGGAAAATCACAAAATAGCTACCGTGGATTAGTGCAAATAGGGTCGAGAGCTGAAAATGCGCGTAACTTCTCACAATGTGACTCTTTATTAATGGGTAACGAATGTGGGGCACACACATTTCCTTACATTGAAGCTAAAAACAAATCTGCACAAATAGAACACGAGGCAACAACTAGTAAAATTGGTGAAGACCAGTTATTTTACTGTAATCAACGTGGTATAGATACCGAAAAAGCAATTGCATTAATTGTAAACGGATTTAGTAAAGAAGTACTAAATAAATTACCAATGGAATTTGCTGTTGAAGCTCAAAAACTATTAGAAATTAGTTTAGAAGGTAGTGTAGGATAATACAAACGAAACACCATGAAAAAATTAGTATTCATACTTTTAGCAGTTATTAGTTTCAGCTGTAAAAACACTGAAAAGAAACCTTCTTCAGAAGAAAAAGTAACTGAAAAACCTCAAGTAAAACTTCATGTTTTAAACGGAGGGTCAATTTTAGTAAATAAATTAGAAGTTTTTTCACAAGACACAACATATACGGGTCAATCTAAACAATTTACCGATGCGTATTATGTGATTTCACATCCAAAAGGAAATTTAATGTGGGATGCTGGTTTACCTGAAGGGTTAGTTTTAGATGAGCCTTACACTGAACCTAGTGGTACATTTACCATTCAAAGACCAGACTCTTTACAAAATCAATTAAAATCTATCGGGTTTACAATTGATGACTTCAAATATATTGCGTTATCTCATTCACATTTTGATCATACAGGTCACGCTAATTATTTTAAAAACGCTACATGGTTAGTTCAAGAAAACGAATACGATTTTATCACTAACGATTCGGCAAAAGTTAAAAATGCTGATGTATACAACTCGGTTAGAGAGCTTACCAATGTTAAAAAATTAAACGGTGATTACGATGTTTTTGGTGACGGTACAGTTGTAATTAAGTACATGCCAGGACACACTATAGGTCATCAAGCTTTATATATAGAAGCTGGTTTAGAAAAACCTATTTTATTAACTGGTGATTTATACCACTTTGAAGAAAATAGAGAAACCAAAGGTATTCCTTCTTTCAATTATAATGTTGAGCAAACATTAGAAAGCATGGATAAATTCGAAGCTTTCGCTAAAGAAAAAAATGCTGAAGTAATTATTCAGCACTCACCAAAGGATTTCAAAAAATTAGAAAACTTATTAAAAAAGTAACCATACAGTAATGTTAAAAATAGAAAACTTACACGCACAGGTAGAAGATAAAGATATTCTTAAAGGAATTAATTTAGAAGTAAAAGCAGGAGAGGTTCATGCAATTATGGGACCTAATGGTGCAGGTAAAAGTACCTTATCATCGGTAATTGCTGGTAATGAAAACTATGAAGTAACTTCAGGAAACATTGAGTTAGATGGAGAAGACATTAGCGAATTAGCTCCTGAAGAAAGAGCGCACGCAGGTGTTTTTATGTCTTTCCAATATCCAGTAGAAATTCCTGGTGTTACTGTTACAAACTTTATAAAAACAGCTATTAACGAATCTCGTAAAGCAAAAGGTTTAGAAGAAATGCCTGCTAAAGACATGCTAAAAAAGATTCGTGAAAAATCTGAATTGTTAGAAATCGACCGTAAATTCTTATCACGTTCTTTAAACGAAGGTTTTTCTGGTGGAGAAAAGAAACGTAACGAGATTTTTCAAATGGCAATGTTAGAACCAAAATTAGCCATCTTAGATGAAACAGATTCTGGTTTAGATATCGACGCATTACGTATTGTTGCTAATGGTGTAAACAAGTTAAAATCTAAAGACAATGCTGTTGTAGTTATTACGCACTACCAACGTTTATTAGATTATATTGTACCTGATTATGTTCACGTTTTACACGACGGAAAAATCGTTAAAACTGGCGATGCTTCTTTAGCTTTAGAACTAGAAGAAAAAGGATACGATTGGATTAAAAACGAATTAGCTTAATTTGATATAAACTATCAACGCTGAGTAGTAATGACAGTAAGAATATAATGGAGTTAAAAGAAAAAATATTATCATCATACGTAGCCTTTGAAAACGGTGTAAACATTAATTCAGATTTACACGATATTAGAACCAAAGCGCTTCAAAATTTTGAAAAACTAGGTTTCCCTACAAAAAAACTTGAAGCTTGGAAATACACTTCTTTAAATTCAGTTTTAAAAGAAGATTATAGTATTTTTCCTAATCGAGAAGTAGCGGTAGAGTTGGCTGATGTAAAAAAGTATTTCATTCATGAAATAGACAGCTACAAAATTGTTTTTGTTGATGGAAAATACAGCTCATTTTTATCAAACACTACACACGATGGTAAAGATGTATGTTTATTATCTGCTGCTTTTTCGAAAGATAAATACAAACCAATAATTGAAAAGTATTTCAATAAAATAGCAAAACAAGATAATTTAACTTCTTTAAATACTGCTTTTGCTACTGAAGGTGCTTTTATTCATATTCCTAAAAATGTTGAGGTTGAAAAACCAATTCAAATCATCAATTTTAATACAGGAAAAGAAAATGCAGCAATGCTTCAACCCCGTAATTTAATTGTTGTTGAGCAAAATGCACATGTTCAAATTATAGAGCGTCATCAAAACCTTAACGACAATGCTGTATTAACCAATGCAGTAACAGAAATTTACACGGATACTCATGCTACGGTAGATTATTATAAAATCCAAAATGATAATGACAACGCTTCTTTAGTTGATAACACGTATATCGAGCAACAAAAAGAAAGTACTTGTTCTGTACACACGTTTTCATTTGGAGGAAATATTACACGTAACAACCTAAACTTTTATCAAAAAGGAGAACATATCAACTCTATTTTAAAAGGGATTACAATTATTGAAAGTAAACAGCATGTAGATCATCATACTTTAGTAAATCATATTGAACCTAACTGTGAAAGCCATCAAGATTATAAAGGTATTTATGCTGATCGTTCTACAGGTGTGTTTAACGGAAAAGTTATTGTTGAAAAAGAAGCTCAAAAAACCAATGCTTATCAACAAAACAACAACATTTTAATCAGCGATAAAGCAACGATTAACGCAAAACCTCAATTAGAAATTTTTGCAGACGATGTAAAATGTTCTCACGGTTGTACTATTGGGCAATTAGATGATCAAGCATTATTTTACATGCAGCAAAGAGGTATTCCTAAAAAAGAGGCAAGAGCATTATTAATGTATGCTTTTGCAAATACTGTTTTAGAGAGTGTTAAAATACCTGAAGTAAAAGGAAGAATCACTAAATTAATTGCTAACAAGCTTGGTGTAAATATCGGTTTTGACTTGTAATTCGTTTTTTTTCATATATTTATGAAAAACTATTAATTATGAATAAAAATATCAAAACTGTATTATTGGTTGCTGGAATAGTAATTTTAGGATACGGAATTTACACACTAATTCAACCAGAAGCGCAAGTTTCAATAGGTGATGTAGATTTAGTAAAAGCACAAGACAATACTAACTCTTATATTACTATGGCAATAGGTATTGTCGCAATTGCTTTGAGCTCGTTTGCAAGTAAAAAATAAATCAATTTATTATATACATTTTCAAGACCACTTTTTAAGTGGTCTTTCTTTTTTAGCTAAAATTTAAATGTTTTGTGTAATGTTTTAAAAAAGCATTCGTCAAAAGTTAGTAAATCAACCTATTTACTCAAAAACTTAAAAAAATGCGAAAAACAATTACAATACTTAGTTTAGTTTTATTTATTAGTTTTCAATCTCAAGCTCAGACTGACGTATACGACGCTTTATTAAAAACCTATGTAGGTACAGACGGAAGTATAGATTACAAAGGTTTGCATAAAAATCGCGCATTACTAGACATTTATTTAAAACACTTAGAAGAAACTATACCTGGTAAAAAATGGTCTTCAAATAAAGCAAAAGCTTTTTGGATAAATGCTTACAATGCATATTCTATTAAATTGATTTTAGATAGTTATCCATTAAAAAATATAACCGCAATAAAACGTCAAGGAAAAAATGCTTGGAAACTTCCAATAGCTAAAATTGGTAAAAAAACATACACTTTAGATTATATTGAACATAAAATCTTAAGGAGATGGCATGATGATGAAAGAATTCATGTCGGATTAAATGCTGCGTCTAAATCGGGTCCTTGCTTTCCAAATGTTGCCTTTACTGAAAAAAATATTGACACTAAACTTGAAGCTTTAATGAAGAAATTTATTAATGATAGTAACAAGAATAAAATAACTTTAAATAAAGTTGAAGTGTCTAAAGTTTTTGAATGGTATCAAGAAGACTTTACCTCAAAAAACAGCTTAGTTTACTATATAAATAAGTATTCTGATGTAAAAGCTAATGACAATGCTGAAGTAGTATATTTAGAATACGATTGGACGTTAAACGATAAATAACCCCTATATATTCCTCCCCTTACAGTTAAAAACGGAAAGTATTTCTACTTTCCGTTTTTTTTATACATGTTGATCTATCAATATTGTGTTCCCATCTGGATCAAAAAAAACAATGTTTTCTGGTCCTGAAGTATTCTCATCAGCTTCTCTTTCCAACTTTATGTGATTAGCTTTTAAATGTTGCTGAATTGTTCTTACATCATCATAATCATCAAGAGTATTTGCACTTTCATCCCAACCGGGGTTGAACGTTAAAATATTGTTTTCAAACATTCCTTGAAACAGTC
Organism: Tenacibaculum crassostreae; assembly: GCF_964512405.1. Classification (NCBI taxonomy): domain Bacteria; kingdom Pseudomonadati; phylum Bacteroidota; class Flavobacteriia; order Flavobacteriales; family Flavobacteriaceae; genus Tenacibaculum; species Tenacibaculum crassostreae. Next base: position 49,317 of record NZ_CAZELE010000002.1, on the reverse strand, counting down.
CTATTAAAGAATTACCATTTTTCATTATTAAATAATTCTTTTCTAACTGACCTGCAAAAACAGTAAAACCTAAGGTTTCGTAGAACTCTTTTGATTTTTGGATGTTTTTAACCGCTAAACTAATTGAGAATGCTCCTAATTTCATATTATTTGTTTTTAATTTCTTTCTTCAAAAGGTATAATAATTCCTTTTTCAACATAATTTTTAAGTCCGTTTAACAACATTGCCCAACAAAATGATGAATGCTTAAAATGATCGTTTTGCTTTTTCCAACCTTTATGAAAAAAATGTACCCAAGTAACTCCATCTTCTTTTTCAAATAAATCAAAACCGAACGTCGTTGTATTCCAATCATCATCAGATTTCGTCATTTTTATATGAAAAGAACTATTCTCTTTACAAGTAACTACTTTACCATACCAATTATACGGTTCACCAAAAAACAAATTATATTCTTCTCCTAGTTTTGCAGATCCTGAACACTTTAAAGGCCACCAATGTTCTAAATCATCTGGGTTACTTATTGCTTTAAAAACTTTATTAGACAACGCTTTAATAGGAAAGTTATGATATACTGCGAATTCTTCTTCTGTAGTTTTCATTGGTATGGAATTAAACGGCTTTTAAAGTTAGTAAAAATTCTAAACAAAAAATCCCGTACAAATAGTACGGGATTTAAATATTTATTTGTCATTGCGAACTAAGTGAAGCAATCTATAAATTAAACAAAAGATTACTTCGTCATTCTCTTCCTCGTAATGACGAAGTTTTACATTTCTAATGCTTTCTTAGGATTGTTGTCCATTAACAATTCTACTGGATTTTCTAACGCTTCTTTAACTGCTACTAAGAATCCAACAGACTCACGACCATCAATAATTCTATGGTCATACGATAATGCAACATACATAATTGGTTGAATAACCACTTCACCATTTACAGCCATTGGACGATTAACAATGTTATGCATTCCTAATATTCCACTTTGCGGAGGGTTGATAATTGGAGTAGATAACATAGAACCAAACACACCACCGTTAGTGATTGTAAAAGTTCCACCTGTCATTTCATCAACAGTAATTTGTCCGTCACGAGCACGTAAAGCTAAACGCTTCACTTCGCTTTCAACACCTCTAAATGTTAAGTTTTCAGCATTTCTAATTACAGGAACCATTAATCCTTTAGGTCCTGAGACTGCAATAGAAATGTCTTGGAAGTCGTGACTTACTTTATAATCTCCATCAATCATAGAGTTCACATCTGGATACATTTTTAAGGCTCTTACTACTGCTAAAGTAAAGAAAGACATAAACCCTAAACCTACACCGTGTTTTGCTTTAAACGCTTCTTTATATTCGTTACGTAAGTCAAAAATTGGTTGCATATTAACTTCGTTAAATGTAGTTAACATTGCGGTTTCATTCTTAACAGAAACCAAACGCTCTGCCACCTTACGACGTAACATTGATAATTTTTTACGCTCAGAAGTACGAGACCCCATTCCTGGAGTTCCCATTGAAGGCACTGCATTTACAGCATCTTCTTTAGTAACACGACCATCTTTACCAGTTCCTTTAACATCAGCAGCATTCATTCCTTTTTCAGCTAATACTTTTTTAGCTGCTGGAGATGCTGTACCTGTTGCATACGTTTCTTTAGCTGGTTCAGCTTTTGGAGCTTCTTTTTTCTCCTCAACTTTTGGAGCTTCTGTTTTTTCTGAACCTCCTTCTGGTTTTGCAGCGCTCATATCAATATGACATACTACAGCACCTACAGCCACTGCATCACCTTCTTCAGCTTTTAAAGTGATAATTCCACTTTCTTCCGCAGGCAATTCTAACGTAGCTTTGTCAGAATCTACTTCAGCAATTGGTTGATCTTTTTCAACATAATCGCCATCCTCAACTAACCAAGTTGCGATTTCTACTTCTGTAATTGATTCCCCCGGAGAAGGAACTTTCATTTCTAAAACACTCATGTTTTTTATTTTTATTCTGAAATACTTTCTTTAATTAATCAAAAACTTTATCTAATACTCGTTGATGACGACGCTTGTAACGTGCACTTGAACCTGCTGCTGGTGCTGAGTGATAATCTCTCGAAGCACATTCTAATTTAGCCAATTCAAAACGCTCTAACATATACCCCCAAGAACCCATATTTTTTGGTTCTTCTTGCGCCCAAACATAACGTTCTACATTCGGGTACTTATCCATCACTTCTTTAATCTTATTATTATGTAATGGGAATAATTGCTCAATTCTTACTAAGGCTACGTCTTCTCTTCCTAAACGCTCGCGTTCTTCTAACATATCGTAGTAGAACTTACCTGTACAGAACACCATTTTCTTTACTTTAGAAGTATCAATCGTATCGTCTATTACTTCTTGGAAAGTTCCTGCTGCTAATTCTTCAATAGTATTTACAGCACGTGGTAAACGTAGTAAACTCTTAGGTGTAAATACAATTAATGGTTTTCTAAACTCACGCTTCATTTGACGACGCAAAATATGGTACATATTTGCTGGTGTAGAACAGTTAGCTACCGTCCAGTTATCAATAGCTGATGATTGTAAAAAACGTTCAATTCTTGCTGAAGAGTGCTCTGGACCTTGACCTTCGTAACCGTGAGGTAATAACATTACCAATCCGTTTTGCAATTTCCATTTATCTTCTGCTGAAGAAATATATTGGTCGAACATGATTTGTGCTCCGTTGGCAAAATCACCAAATTGTGCTTCCCAAATAGTTAAAGTGTTTGGAGCTGCCATCGCATATCCATAATCGAAACCTAACACACCGTACTCCGATAAATGAGAATTGTAAATCGTCATTTCTCCTTTATTCTTCGGATTTGTATTTAATAAGTTAACACGTTCTAACGTATTCTCATCACGCATAATTGCATGACGGTGAGAGAACGTTCCTCTTTCTACATCTTCACCTGAAATACGAATATTATAACCTTCTTCTAATAAGGTTCCGTATGCTAAATTTTCGGCAGTACCCCAATCTAAAGAGTTTTCTTCAAAAACCATCTTTTCACGTCCTTGTAAAATACGCTCTGCTTTACGAACAAACTTATGCCCTTGTGGTGTTTTTGAGATTACCTTAGCAATGTCTTTTAATGCTTCAACCGAATATGTAGTATCAGTTGGTTGCAACATGTGCTCTAACTGCTTACGAACAAAACCTTTCCAAACATCAGGCATAAAATCTTGAATCTTAGATGTTTCTTTTTTCTTAGACTCTGTGAATTCTACTTCTAAATGTGCTTTAAAGTCATCCGTAGCTTGCTTAACATATTCAGCAGTAACACTACCTTCAGCTATTAGTTTTTCAGCATAAATATCACTAGGATTCTTATGCTTTTTGATTAATTTATATAAATCTGGTTGCGTAAATGTAGGTTCATCTCCTTCATTATGTCCGTATTTACGGTAACCTAATAGATCAATAAAAATGTCTTTTTTGAATTTCATTCTATATTCAACAGCCATTTCCATTGCGTGACATACCGCCTCAGCATCATCTGCATTTACATGCAATACTGGTGACAATGTTACTTTAGCGACATCGGTACAATAAGTACTTGAACGAGCATCTAAATAGTTGGTTGTAAAACCTACTTGATTGTTCACCACCACGTGTAATGTACCCCCAGTTTTATATCCGTTTAATTGCGCCATTTGTACCACTTCGTACACAATTCCTTGACCTGCAATTGCTGCATCACCATGAACTAATATAGGAAGTATTTTACTATCGTCTCCGTTATAATCTAAATCTACCTTAGCACGGACAATACCTTCAGCAACTGCATCGACAGTTTCTAAGTGAGATGGATTTGGCACCAAATTCATCTTCATTTTTTGTCCGCCTTTATACTCTTTGCTTAACGTTAATCCTAAGTGATACTTAACATCTCCGTCAATATCTTGGTCTTCAAAATCTTTTCCTTCAAACTCACTAAATAAATCGCGAACTGGCTTTTTAAAGATATTTACCAATGTATTTAAACGACCACGGTGCGCCATACCAACCACACATTCTTCTACTCCGTATTTTTCAGCAGCATCTCTTAAAGCAACACTTACTCCAGGTATTAATGTTTCCCCTCCTTCAACAGAGAATCTTTTTTGACCAACATATTTTGTTTGTAAAAAACTCTCGAAGGTAGATGCTTGATTTAATTTTGTAAAAATGTATTTTTTTGCATCTACAGAATAATTAGGGTGATTATCGTTTTGATTTAAACGATTTTGCCACCATTTAATTTCTTCTGGGTTTCTAAGATACATATACTCTACCCCAATACTATCGCAATAGATAGATTTTAGGTGCTCTATAATTTCAGCTAAAGTTTTAGGTCCTATCCCTAAAAACTCTCCTGCATTAAAAACAGTATTTAAATCTTGTTGAGATAAACCAAAGTTTTCAATATCTAAGGTTGGAGAATATTTTCTACGCTCACGAACTGGGTTTGTTTTGGTAAACAAATGTCCTCGCGTACGATACCCGTTAATTAAATCGATTACTAAAAACTCCTTTTGAACTTCTCTAGGTATTTCTACTGAAACTTCTTCATCAGTTAGCGAATAATTCTCATTCGCTAAATCATACCCTTGAAAAAAGGCTCTCCAACTTGGTTCTACCGCATCAGGGTTGCTTTGATATTGTTCATACAAATCACTTATAAACTCTGCGTGCACTGCGTTTAAGAACGAAAACTTGTCCATATATTTTATGATACTTTTCTGTATAAGAATAATGACGACAAAAGTACAACTTTTAATAAAAACAGCTCTTTTTTTTACGCTATTTTTAACCCTATAAACACAAAAAAGGAGAATTGTTTTTATTTAAACATTCCTAATAACTTTTTGATTTTCAAACCCAACATGGTTTTTATTGATTTTTTTGCAAAAAATAATTTGTAGATATGAAAAAAGAACTTAAATTTGCACTCGCATTTTAAGACAAGTATGTTTTAAATTCCTCAATAGCTCAGTTGGTTAGAGCATCTGACTGTTAATCAGAGGGTCCCTGGTTCGAGTCCAGGTTGAGGAGCCAAAGGCAACGTAGAAGCCGATAATTTCTACAACATATATAGATTGTTCTACAAGAACATTCCTCAATAGCTCAGTTGGTTAGAGCATCTGACTGTTAATCAGAGGGTCCCTGGTTCGAGTCCAGGTTGAGGAGCAAAAAAGACTTACAATATTGTAAGTCTTTTTTTATTTTTACACCATGCAGTTTCCTAAAAAATTACATCAAAAACTACAGCAACGAATCGCTCAAAACTCTTTAAGAAGTCTTGGTGAAGAAAATTCACTTATCGATTTTTCTTCTAATGATTATTTAGGATTTGCTAAATCGGAAGTTATTTTTGATAAAACGCATGAGTATTTACTTGAAAATACGTTGAAAATTAACGGAGCAACAGGCTCCCGTTTACTTTCTGGAAATCACAACCTATATACTATCGTTGAAAAAGAGCTAAATACAGTTCACAAAACTGAAGCTTCGTTGCTATTTAATTCTGGCTACGACGCTAACCTTGGGTTTTTTTCATCTGTACCTCAACGTGGAGATATTATTTTATACGATGAGTTTATTCACGCCTCTATTCGAGATGGAATTCAACTTTCTAACGCTAAACCGTATAAGTTTAAACACAATAACATTGAGGAATTAGAAAAATTAATTACACGTCATTCTGAACTTGTTTCAGAATCTCACTCCTCAATATATGTAGTTACAGAAAGTGTTTTTTCTATGGATGGTAACTCGCCAGATTTGACAACGATGTCACAACTCATAAAAAAATACACAAATACATATTTAATCGTTGATGAAGCGCATGCTTTGGGTGTTTTTAACTATGGATTGATTCAAGAATTGAATTTAGAAAAAGAGATTTTTGCTCGTATTATGACTTTCGGAAAAGGTTTAGGCTGCCATGGTGCTGCAATTTTAGGCAGTCAACAACTTATAGATTATTTAGTGAATTTTGCAAGAAGCTTTATTTACACTACAGGTTTGTCTCCTCATGCCTTAACCACCATAAAAATTGCTTATGAGGAGTTAACCACTACTGATTCAAAAGAAAAACTTCAAGAAAATACTCAGCATTTTATCTTAGAATCAAAAAGACTGAAATTGAACTTTATAGAAAGTAATTCAGCAATTCAATGTTGTGTTATTCCAGGAAATGAAAAGGTAAAAAACATTGCTGCTCAATTACAAAAAGAAGGTTTTAACGTAAAACCTATTCTTTCTCCAACCGTTGCAGAAAACCATGAACGTTTGCGCTTTTGCTTACACTCTTATAATTCAAGAGAAGAGATTACTGATGTTTTAGAAAAATTAGTTTTTTATTCAAACTAATCGTCATTGCGAACGAAGTGAAGCAATCTTTTAAATAAGAACTCAAAAGTTAATTATAAACTACGAACAAACAGATTACTTCGTCGTATAGCTAACTCCTCGTAATGACGAATAAGAAGTTTGTTGTGTAAACTCATGTAACTTTTGTTATTCTTTTGTATCAAGACAAAAGAATAACAAAATCAAGACTTAGATTCTCTGCGGTCAAAGTATAATTTTGATGTTTAAACTTAAAAACTACCATGGTGGCTTTTCCCAATAACAATTAGTACAATTAGATAAACTATCTGGTACAGGCTTATCGAAATAAATTTCACTATAAATAGGCTTCTCTTTACTATACTTTACAAAAAAAATTTTACCAATATACTTTTCCTTTATGAATACATAAGGTTTTTTTGCGTCCTTTATATCAAAGAAAGTCCTAGCTTCAATTTTTTTGTTATCGTTAGCAAGAAAAAAATTATAATATATAGACAATCCTGAACGAGATGTAGATTTAAGTTGAGTAGTAGTCCCTAAAGTGTATACAGTTTCTCCTTTTTTTAACAACGTTTCTCTTCTATTATTGTTATAAAAAACATAAACTAACAACAGTATTGCGAATAATACAGGAAATAATTTTAGAATTTTATTTTTCATTATACTTTTCTTTTGTTTTATTCTAAAGTTCATTAGTTCAGAAAATGGATGCTTTATCTAAATTATGATTTAGATAACTCATAAGTCTTATTCTAAAACTTACTGTTACAAAAATAAATCTATTCATAAAATGTCCTAAGTTTATTCATTAATTTTGACATTCCTTAAAAGCAGAAACAATATTCTATACTTTAACTATTCTATAAAATCATAAACACACCTATTTTTTGCTTACACTCTTATAATTCTAAGAAGGAAATTACCGATGTTTTAGAGAACCTTGCTACTTTTGCTTAAAATCTAAGCAGATGAGAGATGACTTTACCATTTTAGCTCTTTTTGAATATTCTACTGAAGCCCAAGTAATCAAAGCTAAATTAGATTCGGAAGGAATAAACACCATGTTAATGGATGAAAAAACTGTTGATTCTGACCCATTAATTAGTCAAGCTATTGGAGGGGTAAAGCTACTTGTTCATAACTCAGATTTAGAAAGAGCAATCACCATTTATAACGACATTAGAAATTATCACAAAGACGAGAATGGAAACGATATTCATTGCCCTAAGTGTAATTCGACAAAAATACTCGTTGCTGATTTACAACGAAAAAATCTATTTTTTATGCTTTTCCCATTTTTTGAAAGCAGAAAATTTATATGTAACGATTGCAAAACAATCTTTAAATGAAAAAATATTTTATTACAGGAATCTCAACAGAAGTAGGCAAAACTATCGCTTCTGCCATTATAACGGAAGCTTTAGAGGCTGATTATTGGAAACCCATACAATCGGGTGATTTAGCCTATTCCGATACACATAAAGTAGAAAAACTAATTTCTAATCAAAAAACTATTTTCCATCCGAATGCATACGGGTTGCAAACACCTATGAGTCCGCATGCTTCCGCAGAAATAGATGGAATTAGAATTGAAATTGATAATATAAAAGAACCTTCAACAAAAAACAACTTAGTTATTGAAGGTGCTGGTGGATTGTTAGTCCCTTTAAATGATAAAAACACTTTATTAGATATTCTTAAACCAGATTATAAAATCATCGTGGTTTCTCGTCATTATTTGGGAAGTATCAACCATACTTTATTAACGGTAAATTACTTAAAAGAAAGAGGTTTTGATGTTGTAATACTTTTTTCAGGAAATGAACATCCAACAACAGAAGACATTATTAAAAAGATGACAAATGCTCCTGTTATTGGGCGTATTGATGAAGAACCATATTTTGATAAAAATGTAATTAAAGAGTATGCCAACCTTTTTAAAGACAAATTATGACCTTACAAGAAAGAGATAAAAAGCACTTGTGGCATCCTTTAAAACAACACCAAACCCACCCCAATAGTTTAGGAATTGTAAAAGCAAAAGGATGCATACTTACCGACGAACATGGCAACGAGTATATCGATGCTATTTCTTCTTGGTACACCAGTATGTTTGGGCATTGTAATGATTTTATTACAAGTCGTGTTTACAACCAAATGCAAACGTTAGATCAAATAATGTTTAGCGATTTTACACATGAACCTGCTGTAAAACTTTCTGAAGAACTGATTAAAATTCTTCCAGAAAATCAGAATAGAATCTTTTTTAACGACAATGGTTCTACTGCAGTTGAAGCTGCAATTAAAATGGCGTTACAATACCATTTTAACAAAGGCGAAAAAAGAAGTTTATTTATAGCTTTAGAAGACGGATTTCACGGTGACACCTTTGGCGCAATGTCTGTTTCAGGACTTTCGGTTTACAATGGTCCGTTTGAAGATTTTTTAATGCATGTAGAACGTGTTCCTGTTCCGAATGGAGAAAATAACCATGCTATTATAGAGCAGTTAAAAAAGATTATTACTAAAGAAAAAGTAGCAGGGTTTATATACGAACCTTTGGTTCAAGGAGCTGCGGGAATGAAAATTCATAATGCCAAAGATATAAACGAAATTCTTCAATTTTGTAAAGACAACGACATCTTAACTATTGCTGATGAAGTAATGACGGGGTTTGGAAAAACTGGAAACAATTTTGCTTCTGATGAAATTACTACCAAACCAGATATTATTTGTTTAAGTAAAGCCTTAACAGCAGGATTGGTTCCTATGGCAATTACCTCTTGTACCGAAGAAATTTATGCTGCTTTTTTAGGAGATTCAATTGCTGAAGGATTTATGCATTGTCATACCTATTCTGCAAATCCAATCGCGTGTCGTGCAGCTTTAGCAAGTATCGAACTACTACAGTCTGAAGAAATTCAACAAAACATCCAACGAATTTCGTCAGCTCATGTTAACTTTTTAAATAAAGTAAAAAACCATCCTAAAGTAACTGAAGTACGTTCAAAAGGGGTGATTTTAGCGATTGATTTAAAAACAAATTCTAGCAGATATGGTAGTTTAAGAGATCAACTCTTAGCATCTTTTATGAATGAAGGAGTATTTTTGCGTCCGTTAGGAAATACGATTTACATCCAACCTCCGTATGTAATTACCCAAGAACAACTGAACAAAATATATACAACTATTGAAAAGGTTCTAGATACTTTCTAGAATCTTTTCATTTGCTAACAAATTAATTTCTTCTTGAGTTTCTTTTACGCGAACATATAAGTCTTCATACACCCAAACACCATCCGTTTTAATTCCTCTTACCACTAAAATTCCTTCTCCTTTTTCTCCTCTAATTGGGATAGAAAAATCCACATCTCCATCATCATTACTCAAAGAAATATTCCCTGAAGGAATGCCATACTTTTCAATCTCAGCTCCTAAATTTTCAATAACATATTCATTCTTAGAAGCTTTTTCAATCGCATATTCTACAGGAGTTGAATTGGTTATCATTTTTGAAACCCCAAAAATTGCTGCACCTATTCCAAATACGAAAAGAAAAATAATTCCTAAACATCCTGTTAAAGGGATAAACCATAACCAATTTCTACGAAACCAACTTTTTTGATGCTGTTCACTCATAATTTTTTTATTAGCAAGATAACTAATTTATTTTCTTCTGAATCCCCTTAAGAAGCCTTATTTTTGCCAAAATTTTATCGTGTTGAACAAACCTATTTCAATAACATCTTTTGCATCTATTTCTGCTTTAGGAAGCAATCCAAATACTATTTGGAGTAACTATTTGTTACCTCAGCATTTTTTATCGAAAAAGAACAATGCTTGGGTTGCTCAGCTTTCATTAGAAGACAAAAAGAAGATTGAGAAAATAAGGCTTTCTGACAACAAGTATAAAAACCTAGACGAAACCGTTCTTTATGCACTTTTAGTGGCTCGAAAAGCAGTTCAAGAAGCAGGCTGGAATGGTAATGACAACTTCGGAATTAATATAGGTTCTTCTCGAGGAGCAACTTCTTTATTTGAAAAATACCATAAAGAATTTTTAGAAAAAGGTATTTCTTCTACTTTGAGTTCTCCTACCACAACTTTAGGAAATATCTCTTCATGGATTGCGCATGATTTACAAAGTAACGGACCAGAAATTTCACACTCAATTACCTGCTCAACAGGATTACATTCTTTACTAAACGGTGTTGCTTGGTTACAATCTGGATTAACCGACAAGTTTTTAGTTGGTGCCAGTGAAGCTTCTTTAACCGATTTTACCATTGCTCAAATGCAAGCATTGAAAGTATATTCAAATGAAAAAGATGAAATTCCTTGCAAAGCATTCGATTTAGAAAAGAAAAAAAACACGATGGTATTAGGTGAAGGCGCAGCTACTTTTTGTTTAGAAGCCGGAGCTAAAGAAGATGCCATAGCAAAAATTGAAGGTATTGGGTATGCAACCGAAATTTTAGAACACAACACATCCGTTTCCACCAATGCAGATTGTTTTCAAAAATCAATGAAAATGGCATTAGGTAATTATTCTCCTGATGAAATTGATGCTGTAATTATGCATGCACCTGGAACGATTAAAGGAGATATTTCTGAAGTAAATGCAATTAAAAACGTGTTTTGTAACAAACTCCCTTTTTTAACTACTAATAAATGGAAACTAGGGCACACCTTTGGGGCTTCTGGATTATTAAGTTTAGAATTGGCTGTTTTAATGTTGCAGCACCAACAAGCTATTGAAGTTCCTTTTGCTAAACCTCAAGAACATCCAAAAAAATTATCTAAAATATTGGTAAATGCTGTAGGTTTTGGTGGAAATGCGGTTTCTGTTCTAGTGACAAAATAAAAATTGTCGATTTCAGGCAATTTATATACTTTTAGTAACTCTTATTAAATAATTGCTTTATGATGGAATGGTTTTCTGAATTAACTTCGTTTCAAAAAATGTATTGGGTTGTTACACTAATTTCAACCTTAATTTTTCTATTTGTTTTAATTGGTAGTTTTATCGGTGCAGACACTGATGATATTGGTGATATAGACACTGAAATTGATGCAGATACTGGTGCTGGATTTCAATTCTTCACTTTTAAAAATATGGTGGCTTTCTTTGCTATTTTTGGGTGGAGTGGAATTGCAAGTATCGATGCTGGAAACTCTAAACTAATAACTATTATCATTTCTGTTATTTGCGGATTGATAATGATGACTATTATGGCTGCTCTTTTTTATTACATAAGTAAACTTACTGATAGCGGCACTTTAAAAATGAAAAACGCACTAAACGAAATTGGTGAAGTTTATTTAACGGTTGGCGCAAATCGCTCCAACATAGGAAAAGTACACATTAAAGTGCAAAATTCACTTCGCGAACTAGAAGCGCTAACTGATAATGATACTGATTTAACTCAAGGAACAGTAATAAAAGTTATCGAAGTAACCTCAAACGGAATATTAATTGTTGAACCTCAAAAATAAAAATTGACTATGTTAAAACTAATGCTATTACAAATTGATGGATTTGCAGGACCTATAGGTCTAATTGTTGCCATCCTATTTATCTTTATTTTATTTGCTACCTTAATAAAACGCTATAAAAGATGTCCTTCCGACAGAATTTTAGTAGTATATGGTAAAGTTGGTGGCGGGCAATCTGCTAAATGTATTCACGGAGGTGCTGCTTTTATTTTTCCAGTAATTCAAGATTATGAATTTTTAGATTTAACGCCTATTTCTATTGAAGTAAACTTGGTAAACGCACTTTCTAAACAAAACATTCGTGTAAATGTTCCTTCTCGTTTTACCATTGGAGTTTCTACCGAACCAGGAATCATGCAAAATGCTGCTGAGCGTTTATTAGGTCTTGGCTTACCAGAAATTCAAGAATTAGCGAAAGAAATTATTTTCGGTCAGTTACGTTTAGTTGTTGCTTCTATGGATATTGAAGAAATTAACGCTGATAGAGATAAATTTTTAGCCAATATTTCACAAAGTGTAGAATCAGAATTGAAAAAAGTTGGTTTAAAACTAATCAACGTAAACATTACTGATATTGTTGACGAATCAGGTTATATTGAAGCTTTAGGTAAAGAAGCTGCTGCACACGCAATTAATGCGGCTCGTAAATCGGTTGCTGAAAAAAACAGAGATGGTTCTATTGGTGAAGCTAACGCAGTACAAGACGAAAGAACACAAGTAGCTGCTGCTAATGCAAAAGCAGTAGATGGAGAAAACACTGCAAAAATTGAAGTTGCAAACTCAAATGCGTTAAGAAGACAGCGAGAAGCAGAAGCTGAACGCTCTGCTATTGCATCAGAAAAAGTGCAATCGGCAAAAGCATTAGAAGAAGCCTACGCTGCAGAACAAGAAGCTGAAAAAGCCAGAGCAGAAAGAGAAAGAGCTTCACAAATGGCAGATATTATTGTACCTGCTCAAATTGATAAAAATAAAGTTGAGATTGACGCAGAAGCGGAAGCAGAAAAAATTCGTAGAAAAGCAAAAGGAGAGGCAGATGCTATTTTATTCAAAGCTCAAGCAGAAGCACAAGGTTTATATGAAGTATTAACCAAACAAGCTGCTGGTTTAGATCAAATTGTTAAAGCTGCTGGTAACGATTCACAAAACGCTGCTTTATTATTAATTGCAGACAAATTACCTGAATTGGTAAAATTACAATCAGAAGCGATTAAAAATATTAAAATTGATAAAGTTACTGTTTGGGAAAATGGTGGAGGAAAAGACGGAAAAACCTCAACATCGAACTTTATTTCAGGGATGTACAATGCAGTACCACCACTACAAGAAATGTTTAATATGGCGGGTATGCAACTACCTGATTATTTAAAAGGAAAAGAGCTTCCGAATACAGATGCTAAAGTCATCGATAAAGACGATTCTCCTTCCGAAGAAAAATAAGACTCATAAAATTCCGCTTTCGTAGCGGAATTTTTTATTTTTACCACCACAAACAACTTGAATTTATGAGTGAAATAAGACATGATTGGACGAAAGAAGAAATTCTAGCAATATATAACAAACCTTTAATGGAGCTTTTATACGAAGCTTCAACACTACATAGAAAATATCACGACCCAAACACCGTACAAGTAAGTACCCTAATCTCGATTAAAACAGGCGGGTGTTCTGAAGATTGTGGGTATTGTCCACAAGCAGCACGTTACCACACCAATGTTGAAGGGAACGACTTAATGACCGTTAACCAAGTAAAAGCACAAGCGTTACGTGCCAAAGAAGGAGGTTCATCAAGAGTGTGTATGGGTGCTGCTTGGAGAAATGTAAAAGACGGACCAGAATTTGATCAAGTATTAGAAATGGTGCGTACTATTAACAAATTAGACATGGAAGTATGCTGTACCTTAGGTATGGTTACCGAAAACCAAGCACAGCGTTTAGCAGAGGCTGGTTTATATGCTTACAATCATAATATTGATACTTCAGAAGATTATTACGACGACGTTATTTCTACTCGTGCTTTTGACGATAGAATTGATACTATTGAAAACGTTCGTAAAACAAATGTAACCGTTTGTTCGGGTGGAATTATTGGTATGGGAGAATCGTTAGAAGACAGAGCAGGAATGTTAGAAACTTTAACTCGTTTTTCTCCGCACCCAGAGTCTGTACCTATTAACGCATTAGTTGCCGTAGAAGGTACTCCGTTAGAAGACCAACCACCTGTAAACATTTTTGAAATGGTACGTATGGTAGCTACTGCTCGTATTGTTTTACCAGACTCCCAAATACGTTTATCGGCAGGTAGAACACAAATGAGTAGAGAAGGACAAGCTATGTGTTTCTTTGCAGGAGCTAACTCTATCTTTGCAGGAGATAAATTATTAACGACTCCTAATCCTGATATTAACGAGGATATGAAAATGTTTGAAGAATTAGGATTGAATCCGCAAAAAGCATTTTATAAACACGAACAAAGAGAATCGGTAGAAGCTTGTGATTCTCAATATAAAGATTTAGGTGAAAAACCAAAATGGACAAGACCAGAACATAAAATTGAGCGAAACGAAGCTAAAAAGCAAGAAGCAAAAGTTTTAAGAAATTAATACTGGCTTACAATATTAAAATCGTCATTACGAGAAATTTTAATTTCGAAGTAATCTTTTTATTTAATGAGATTACTTCAGTCGTTAACTCCTTCGTAATGACGTTTTTTTTATGCACTCTTTTTTTATCATTTTCACAAACAATTCCATTCCTTGTCTGCTTCCAGTTGAGTTATAGCAGGACTCCATATTCTCAATAAAAAAGCTAGAATTAAAATAGGTGAGATATTCGTCTTTACTTCCACCAAAAGGTGGATGATCTTCATTTAATTTCGCATCAAATAGCAAACCTACTAGTTTACCTTTTTCTGAAAGTAGTTCATGAGTTTTTTGCGCATATTTTGGTCGTAACTCAGGGTTTATAGCACAGAAAAAAGTTTGTTCAATAATCAAATCAAAAGTGCCTTTTAGCTCAAAAAAATCAGCGTGAATTAAATTTTCAGAAGGAAAATCAGAAACTCTTTGCTGAATTCTTTTTAAAGGTTCTTCAGCAATATCAACCACAAAAACATTGGTAAACCCTTTGTTAAACAAATACTCTGCTTCGTAAGAATTCCCTCCTCCTGGTATTAAAATTTTTACTTTTTTATCTTCTAGTTGGTCAAAATAAACTTGTAGAGGATTCGATATTGCTCCTAAATCCCACCCTGTTTTATTATCAATATATTTCTTGTTCCAAAAGTCTTCAGATAAATTTATCATGCTCTAAATTTTATCTATCAAATTTAAGAATAAAGTATCATAACGATTTATTAACTTTGCTTCTTTAAAACACGTAGCTATGGCATTAAATCTTTCTCAAGTTGACAGAGTTGAAACCATTACCAAAGAAGAATTCATAAAAAATTATTTTAAACCGCAAAAACCTGTGGTTATTGAGCGTTTTATCGAAGATTGGCCTGCATATGATAAATGGTCTTTAGAATATATGAAGGAAGTTGCTGGTGACAAAACGGTTCCTCTATACGATGACAGACCTGTTGATTATAAAGATGGTTTTAACGAACCTCATGCTACCATGAAAATGAGTGAGTATGTAGATTTATTAAAACGTGAGCCTACTAAATTCAGAATTTTCTTATGGAATGTTTTAAAAGAAGTTCCGCAATTGCAAAAAGATTTTACGTTTCCTGATTTTGGTTTACGTTTAATGAAAGGGTTGCCAATGTTGTTTTTTGGTGGACGTGATTCGTATACCTTTATGCATTACGATATTGATTTAGCCAATATTTTTCATTTTCATTTTGAAGGAAAAAAGAAGTGTATTTTGTTTGACCAGAAGCAAAACAAATATTTATATAAAATTCCACATTCATTAATTACCCGAGAAGATATCGATTTTAACGATCCTGATTTTGAAAAGTGGCCTGCGCTTAAAAACGCGAAAGGTTATATTGCTGAATTGGAACATGGAAATGTATTGTACATGCCAGAAGGATATTGGCATTATATGCGTTATGTAACCCCTGGGTTTTCTATGAGTTTACGTGCTATTGCTCGTAACCCAAAAAACTTAGGAAAAGCTATTTACAATGTTTTTGTAATGCGTACTGTTGACAATGTAATGCGCCGCATTAAAGGTCAAAAATGGATAGATTGGAAGAACGAACAAGCAATTGTTAAAACAAATAAAGCTAATAATATAGCATAAAAAGAGCGCCAATTGGCGCTCTTTTCTTTATCGTATAAGTCGATTTATTTTCCAAATAATCGCTGAAAGAAGTTTTTACTTTTCTTTACTCCTTCTTGTATTTCTTCTTCTGCATCTTCGGCAAAATCAGCAAGATGTTCACTTGCTTCTCCCAAAACTTCAGACGCTTTTTCAGTCATATCTTCTAAGCTTTCTTTAGCTTCAGCAGCTATTTCAGTTGCTTTGTCTTTCGCCTTTTGAACAGACTCATCAGCTAGTAGTTCAGATACTTTTCCTTTAGTATCTTCAGCAAAATCAACTAAGTGTTCTGCAGTTTCTCCTGCCAATTCACTAGCTTTCTCGGTTACGTTATCCATAACCTCTTTTGCTTTGTCTAAGCCTTCGTTAAAGTTTTCTTTAAAATCTTGTTTTCCTTCTTCCATAATTGAAAAAAATTAAAACCAACCTCTTTGATTTACTTGATACGTTTGAATAAATTCTTCATCTGATTTTGTCAAATAAATAATTCCTTCTACTAAACCAATAATCCATGGAATGTAGATTAAAAATGCTCCAATTATTAAACACATTAATAACATAGATAACAAAGTTGCTCCTAACAGAACTAAACCTTCTTTAGTATACCCTAAAACAAATTTATGAACTCCAAAACCACCTAATATAATTGCTAAAATTCCTGCTAAGATTCTTTTACTTTCTTGTGTTGGAACTGGATTTCCATTTTCGTTTACTACTTCCATATGTTAATTTTTAAGTTGATAATGGGTTAAATTTATAAAAAAGCTTCGTCATTTGGCTCCCATAACTCAATTTTATTTCCATCTAAATCAACTATCCAACCAAATTTACCGTAATCGTACTCTTCTATCTTATCAATTACTGTAACGCCTTTTTCTTTCAACTCCTCTAACAACTCTACTAAATTTTCAACTCTATAGTTAAACATAAAGTCTTTTTTAGAAGGCTCAAAATAATTAGTGTCTTTTGCAAACGGACTCCATTGTGTTGAAGCTTTATTTCCTTTAGTATCTTTCCACCAAAACGTACAACCCCAATCATCGGTATTAAAACCTAAATTATTTTTATACCATTCTTTAGCCGCTTTTGGATCTTCTGTTTTAAAGAAAACCCCACCAATTCCTGTTACTTTACCTTTTTTCATTTTATTTCTTTTTTACATTAGTTTCATAAACATCAATCCATTCTTCAACAGTAATCTTTGAACACAGCTCCGCAATTAAATCGAACGGAATTTCATCAATCTTTTTAAAACGAATACAACTTTTACCCATATCTAACTTTCTTTTTGAGTGTTTTGGGTATTCATTTACAAACCAATCATGAATTTTTGGTATTGCATAAATTCCGCTATGATATAAATTGATTGAGTTTTTTTGAGAAGCAAAACTCATAAACGGTAATGGCTCGTTGGGCGCACAATGATATCCGTCTGGATACACACTAAGTGGAACATAATAACCAATCATTTCATATTGAATTCCTTCTTGAAAACCATCGGGTAAATTTTGTTTAATGGTTTCTCGTAGCTTTTCTAAAACTTCTTTTCGTTCTTCAGGAACTTGAGCAATATATTCTTCGGGTGTTGAGGCTTCGTATTTCATAGGTTACTTTCTGTTTAAAAATAATGCTGATAATAAAGATATAACAAATCCGATAATAACAACGGTAACAAACATGATAAAAGCCATAAAACCAGAACCTCCATAAGCTTCCATTTGTTGTCTTAACTTAACGCTTTCAACTTTAAATTCCTCAGGAGTTAACGACGTTTTCATTGTCTCCAATGTTTTGTTTAAATACTCAGTTGCAAAATCTGGATTGATAACTGTTATGTATAAATAATCGATAATTCCAAAACCTAAACCAGCAAAAAGAGAAATTAAAACACCTATTTGTAAGGCTTTTCCAAAACTAAGTTTTCCTTCGTTTTCATTATCTCTATAATATTTTATACCAAAAAACACAAAAGACAAGGATACAATCATAGATGCATATCCTATAATTTCTTGTGTAGAATAATCGAATGTTTTACCCAAAAAAAGAGATAATAAAAATAAAATAGCAGCTGTTAGTAAGCTATAAACTCCGTATTTAATTACTGTTTTTTTCATTATTGATAATTTTAAATTTGAATCACTCAAAAGTAATTTAGACGTGTAAAAAAAGCCTCATACTTTAGTACCAAAATACTCATACTTTAGTACTTTATTCAATAATCAACAGCTTTTTAGCAATTTGTATGGCTTGGGTTCTTCGTTTTGCATTTAACTTAACAAGTAAGCTAGAAACATGGGTTTTTATAGTACTTTCTGATAAAAATAAGTCTTCAGCAATTTCTTTATTAGAAAATCCTTTAGCAATTAGTTCTAAAACTTCATACTATACTCTCTTGAAGTAATTTCAAGTTCTTTAATTTTTTGAGTATTGATTTCTTTTGAAGTTTCTTTGTGAATGTTTTTATTTACTTTCTTGTTGTAGAAAACACCTACTGAAAAGAAAAAAACTGCTATAAGTGTAATTATAATTTCAATGCGGAAGTTACCTGTAGCAACAGAATATTTACTAACCTGAAAAAGTGTTAGCAAAGCAATTATTAATGCCGAAAAAACAAAGATTGTTTTCTTCATATAGGCAAGTTAGCAAAATTTCTCTCGATAATCGAGTATAGAAATAGTAAATAAATACCACTGAAGAATTTAAGATTCATTCTGAGATTTATAAGATTTTATCAAAGAATTTGGTTTTTATTTTATCAACTATGGTTTGCGCTAATTTTTGTTTACTTTCTATTGTCCAACCAGCAACGTGAGGTGATAAAATAACTTTATCTGATTGAATTAAATACTGAAATGCTTCAGGCATTTCTACGTCAGAAAATAAATTTTCAAACGATTTTTTTTCATATTCTAACACGTCTAATCCTGCGCCTAAAACCTTACCCGATTCTAATGCAGCAACCAAATCTTTAGTAACCACCGATTTTCCTCTGGCTGTATTTAATAACCAAAACGATTTTGAAAACGAATTGATGAAATTTTTGTTTACCATATTCATCGTACGTTGAGTTTGTGGTGTATGCAAACTCAATACATCAGCTTTTTGTTGTAGTTCTTCTAAAGAAACTTGTTTACAATTTTCATCACCAACATTAGGTTTTATATCATAACACAACACCTCTACATCAAAAGCTCGAAGTTTTTTAGCAAAGGCTTTTCCCATGTTACCATAACCTATAATTCCTACAGTTTTACCGTCAAGTTCAATTCCTCTATTTTCCTCGCGCAGCCATTTTCCTTCTCTTACTTCTTTGTCAGCTTTATTAAGCTTGTTAAAAAGAGAAAGTAACATTCCTAAAGCATGCTCGCCAACGGCGTTTCTGTTTCCTTCTGGAGCAGAAATAAGTTCTATTCCTTTAGAATGCGCATACTCACAATCAATATTTTCTAATCCAGCACCGACACGTCCGATGAATTTAAGATTTGTTGCTTTATCTAAAAACTGTTTATCAATAGTGAATCTACTTCTAATTATTATTCCGTCGTATTGATGAACTTTTGCTTCTATCTCGGTTTTTGAAGATGTATAATCTTCTTCGTTTATAAAACCCAGTTTATTGAGCTCCTTAAGCATTAAAAGATGATTGGTATCTAAATGAAGTACTTTCATTTTGAATGTGTTCTAAAATAAAAAAGTCTTCAATTAAGAAGACTTTTATAATTAATATTGTTCGTTTTCGTTTGGGAAGTCTTTACTTTTTACATCAGTAATATACTGTTCAAAAGCCTTAGTCATTTCAGTATACATATCTAAATAACGACGTAAAAAACGCGGATTAAACTCGTGTGTCATTCCTAACATATCGTGCATAACCAATACTTGTCCATCTACACCACCACCTGCACCAATTCCTATCACTGGAATCGTTAATGCTTCTGCTACTTTTTGCGCTAATTTAGCTGGTACTTTTTCTAACACAAGTGCAAAACAACCTAGTTTTTCTAACATTAAAGCGTCTTGCATTAATTTTTCTGCTTCTTCTTCCTCTTTAGCCCTAACGGTATAAGTTCCAAATTTATAAATTGATTGAGGAGTTAATCCTAAATGCCCCATAACAGGAATACCTGCATTTAAAATCCTTTTGATAGAATCTTTAATTTCTTTACCTCCTTCTAATTTTATAGAGTGTGCACCACTTTCTTTCATAATTCGAATTGCAGAACGTAATGCTTCTTTAGGATCTGACTGATAGCTACCAAAAGGCAAATCTACCACTACTAAACAACGATCGATTCCTCTTACTACTGAAGATGCATGGTAAATCATTTGATCTAATGTAATTGGCAACGTAGTTTCATGACCCGCCATTACATTTGACGCTGAATCACCTACCAAAAGTACGTCTATTCCTGCTCCATCAACAATTTTTGCCATGGTATAGTCGTAAGCTGTAAGCATAGAGATTTTTTCTCCGTTAGCTTTCATCTCAACAAGAGATTTTGTAGTGACTCTTTTATATTCTTTTTTTGCTACTGACATTTCTTTTATTTTACGGATTGTAAAAATACACAATTATTCAATGCTTTTATTTATTACAAGATTTTAAACAGTTTCTCTTTTATTTTAAAGCCGTTAATCTTCTGTTAATTAAAAGTAAGCGTTTTAATTTTTTAATAGCTTTACTCTTCAAAATCTAACTAACATGCAAAAAATAATCACAATGCTTATTG
Source organism: Tenacibaculum crassostreae (assembly GCF_964512405.1). Classification (NCBI taxonomy): domain Bacteria; kingdom Pseudomonadati; phylum Bacteroidota; class Flavobacteriia; order Flavobacteriales; family Flavobacteriaceae; genus Tenacibaculum; species Tenacibaculum crassostreae. Next base: position 28,449 of record NZ_CAZELE010000002.1, on the reverse strand, counting down.
TGGTAGTTTTATCTACTGTAGTAAATGCACAAGAAAAACAAGAAGAAAAGGTAATTAAACAAACTATTGAAACTTTTTTCGAAGGACTGCATAAAGGTGACAGTGCTATTGTAAATTCTGTGCTTCATAAAGAACTTAAACTTCAAACAACTTTCACAAATAAACAAGGTAAAAAACAATTAAAGACAGAAACTAAAGAGCAACTTTTAACCAATATTGCTAGTAAAAAACCTGAACATACTTATTTAGAAAAACTATTGTCTTGGGATATAAAAATTGATGGAAACTTAGCTTCAGTATGGACACCTTACGAGTTTTATTTTAATGATAATTTTAGCCATTGTGGAGCAAATTCTTTTCAGCTTTTTAACAATAATGGAAAGTGGGAAATTATTTATTTAGTAGACATGAGACGTAGAAGTAGTTGTAAAGCTTTAGAGAATAAGTAAAATGAAAAAAGCATATTTTATACTTTTATTGGTTTCTAGTTTTAGTTTTGCACAACAACCAGAGTTATTTCTTCCTAAGTTGTTTTCTGGATTACCAAACGTGAGAGATTTTTCGATGAATAAAAATCAAGATGAGTTTTATTTTACAGTAGAAAGTTACTTAAAAGAATACTCTTTTATCGCCTATTCAAAAAAAGTAAATGGGAAATGGGAAAAACCTGAAGTTGTTTCATTTTCTGGAAAGTATAAAGATTTAGAACCTTTTTTATCTCCTGATGGATTGAAATTATTTTTTGCTTCTAACAGAAAAAACAATACTTCAGACGAAATAAAAAAGGATATGGATATTTGGTATGTTACAAGAAAATCTTTGTCAAGTAATTGGTCTGAACCTATCAATATTGGAAGTAATGTAAATACTAGTGTCGATGAATTTTATCCTTCGGTAACTGAAAAAGGTGATTTATTTTTTACTGCAGAATACAAAGAAAACACCACAGGAAAAGAAGATATTTATGTGAGTAGATTGGTGAATGGAGAATACACAAAACCTGTAACTTTAAATTCTGGTGTTAATTCTGAAAAATATGAATTCAATGCTTTTGTAGCTCCTGATGAAAGCTTTATTATTTTTACTTCTTACGGTAGAAAAGACGATTTGGGTAGAGGTGATTTATACATGAGTAAAAAAGGTGAAAATAACAATTGGTTACCTGCTACGCATTTAACAAATATCAACTCTAACAGGTTAGATTATTGTCCGTTTGTAGATACACAAACCAACACATTATATTTTACATCAAATCCTTCTGCTATCTCTAAAGTACTTCCTAAAAAAATGACATTAGAAGAATTTAACAGTTACCTAAATACGAATCCTAACGGATTAAGTAGAATTTATAAAACATCATTCATAAAAAAATAACTTATCTTTGGCTTGATGAACCAAACAAATCCTTCAAATACTTTAAGTCCCGATAAATGGGTTGACAATTACGCTGATTATTTATTTAATTACGCAATTGCTCGTGTAAATAACTCAAACACAGCAAAAGATTTGGTGCAAGAAACTTTTTTTGCAGGATTAAAATCAGCTAAAAATTTTGAGGGAAAGTCGACTGAAAGAACTTGGCTAGTTTCCATATTAAAAAGAAAGATTATTGATTATTATCGAAAAATAAATTCTAAAAAAGGACAAGCTGAAATTAGAATGAGTTTTTATGACAATGGCGATAATGAAGGAAATTGGATTGAAGAACGTGTTCCTCAATCTTGGGGAAATGATGCAGAAAAAAGTATAGAAACCGAAGAATTAAAAAGTCAATTAGACGATTGTATTGATAAATTACCAGAAAAATACGCTATGGTTTTTAAAATGAAAACCATACAACAATTTGAAACTGAAGATATTTGTAAGGAGTTAGATATTACTCCGTCAAATTTATGGGTTATTATCCACAGAGCAAGAACTCAACTGAGAAGCTGTATGGAACAAAACTGGTTTAATAAGTAAAATATGTTTAAAATATTTAATATTACATGCGACGAAGCAACCACTATTTGCGATAAAAGCCAATATGGTGAAGCAACATTGTATGAAAAAATACAACTTAATTGGCATTTACTAGTTTGCAAAGTTTGCGCTTTATACACAAAGCAAAATAAAAAAATGACAAACATTTTAAAATTTAAAGCAAACGATTGTAGTAAAGATAAAGTATGCTTATCTAGCACAGATAAAGAAGAACTTAAGAAACAATTAAATAATTTTAATTAGACAATTTTGGTTTTTTAACCAATTTTTGATTTTTTGTTAGATTGAAACGGAATTTACTGTATTGATAAATTCCGTTTTTTTAATTTTGCTTATCAAATTTAACCACATGCATTTTTTACCAGAAAAATTAGACGAATACGTTGTTCAACATTCTCAATCTGAACCTAAATTACTACAAGAATTAAGTAGAGAAACTTGGCAAAAAGTGTTAAATCCTCGTATGTTAAGTGGTGCTTTTCAAGGAAGAGTTCTCTCTATGATTTCTAAATTAGTTCAACCAAAATCTATTTTAGAAATAGGCACATACACAGGTTATTCTGCTTTGTGTTTGGCAGAAGGTTTATCTAAAGATGGAATGATTCATACCATTGATAAAAACGAAGAATTAGAAGAACTTCAATATAAATATTTTCAAAAATCAGAATATAGAGATCAAATAACTCAATATGTTGGTAATGCTTTGGATATAATCCCGTCAATAAACGACAAGTTTGATTTGGTTTTTATTGATGCTGATAAATCTAATTATGTGAATTATTTTCATCAAATAATTGAAAAAATGAATACAGGTGGAATTATTTTGTCTGACAATGTACTTTGGAGCGGTAAAGTAATTGAAGAAATAGACCCAAAAGATATAGACACCAAAATTCTTTTAGAGTACAATAGGCTTTTAAACGAAGATAGTCGCTTAGAAACCGTTTTATTACCTATTAGAGACGGATTAACGATAAGTAGAGTAAAATAAAAAACTCCCGATATTTAATCGGGAGTTTTTTATTTTACCTATTCCTTTTTATAGGTCCGGTAAAATCATCAATATTGTCTTTTACCTCGTTTACTTCTTTATTAATATCTCTTACAAAATCGGTATCAATCCCTTGATTTTTGGCACTTTCATTTATCTCTCTTTTAATATCATTCGTTGCATCTTTTATTTGACGCATACCCTTTCCTAGTCCTCTTGCTATTTCAGGAATTTTATCTGCTCCGAATAACATAACAACGATTAATAAGATTACAAAAATCTCAGGACCTCCAATAAATAAAAATATTCCATTCATTACTGCAAAGATAATTAAATTCAATCTGCTATTCTTTTTTAAAGAAAAAAAAGCAACCAAATTGGTTGCTTTTTATTTTATAATACTAACGAATTAATCTGCTAGAATAATCGCTTTATTATCTTTCATTTCAAGAGTTCCAGATTTAATAGCTAAAGTTAATACTTTATCGTCACCTGGTAATCTTTCAATACTACCGTGTAAATCATCAAAAACTAAATGATCTTGCGTGTGTACGTGTACCTTTACTTTTCCTTCATTTAAAATAGACACAACTGGTGCGTGATTGTTTAAAATTTGGAATTCTCCGTTTACACCTGGTACAACAACAGAATCAACTTCTGATGAAAATAAAATAGCTTCTGGAGTTACAATTTCTAAAAACATACTTTATAGTTTTTAAGCTTCAGCTAACATTTTCTCTCCAGCATCAATTGCTTCTTGAATTGATCCTTTTAAGTTGAATGCCGCTTCAGGATACTTATCTAACTCACCATCCATAATCATGTTAAATCCTTTGATAGTATCTTTAATATCTACTAATACTCCTGGGATACCTGTAAACTGCTCAGCTACGTGGAATGGTTGAGATAAGAAACGTTGTACACGACGTGCTCTGTGAACTACTAATTTATCTTCTTCAGATAATTCTTCCATACCTAAAATTGCGATAATATCTTGTAATTCTTTATAACGTTGTAAAATCTCTTTTACTCTTTGCGCACAGTTATAGTGTTCGTCTCCTAAAATATCAGCTGTTAAAATTCTTGAAGTAGAATCTAATGGATCTACCGCTGGATAAATACCTAATTCGGCAATTTTACGAGATAATACTGTAGTAGCATCTAAGTGAGCAAACGTTGTTGCTGGTGCTGGATCCGTTAAATCATCCGCAGGTACGTAAACCGCTTGTACAGATGTAATAGATCCTTTTTTAGTAGAAGTAATACGCTCTTGCATTGCTCCCATCTCTGTTGCTAATGTTGGTTGGTAACCTACCGCTGATGGCATACGACCTAATAATGCCGATACCTCAGAACCTGCTTGTGTAAAACGGAAGATATTATCTACGAAGAATAACACGTCTTTTCCTTGTGCTTCACCAGCTCCATCGCGGAAATACTCAGCGATTGTTAAACCTGATAATGCTACACGTGCACGTGCTCCTGGTGGCTCATTCATCTGACCGAATACGAAAGTAGCTTTAGAATCTCTCATTCCAGCTTTATCTACTTTAGATAAATCCCATCCTCCATCTTCCATAGAGTGCATGAAATCATCACCATACTTGATAATCCCAGATTCTAACATCTCACGTAATAAATCGTTTCCTTCACGAGTTCTTTCACCTACACCTGCAAATACAGATAAACCTCCGTGTCCTTTTGCGATGTTGTTAATTAACTCTTGAATTAATACAGTCTTTCCTACTCCTGCACCTCCAAATAATCCAATTTTACCTCCTTTTGCATAAGGCTCAATTAAATCGATTACTTTAATACCTGTAAATAATACTTCGGTAGAAGTTGATAATTCTTCAAATTTTGGAGCTGAACGGTGAATTGGTAAACCAGCATCACCTTCTTTTGGTAAATCTCCTAATCCATCAATTGCATCACCAGTTACGTTAAATAAACGACCGTAGATATCATTACCTATTGGCATTTGAATTGGGTTACCAGTAGCAATTACTTCTTGCCCTCTTTGTAAACCATCAGTTGCATCCATAGAGATAGTACGAACTGTATCTTCACCGATGTGTTGTTGAACCTCTAAAACTAAAGTTGAACCGTCTGCTTTTTTAATTTCTAACGAATCATAAATCTTTGGTAATTCAGCATTTTCCGTATTAAACTCAACATCGATTACTGGACCAATAATTTGAGAAACTTTACCTGTTATTGTAGACATTACTATATGTAATTAAAGTTATTTTATTTACTATATGAGCTTTAGCTCGTTTTTTCAAGGTGCAAAGGTAATTTTTTTGATTGAAACTAAAAAAAGTTTCAGGGTATTTTTACACAAAATATATGCAATAAAAAAAGTCCCGAAAAATCGGGACTTTAATTTATATATTAAGGAATAAATTACTTTACTAATTTAATCTCAACACGTCTGTTTTGAGCTCTACCGTCTCTAGTTTTGTTATCAGCGATTGGGTAATCTTCACCAAATCCTTTAGAAGATAATCTTGAAGAAGAAATTCCTGCTTGATTTACTAAATAAGTAACTACAGCTGCAGCTCTTCTTTCTGATAATTTTTGGTTATACGCTGCTGCACCTTGGCTATCAGTGTGTCCTTGAATACTAAAGTTAGCTTTAGGGTATTCTTTCATGATTCCAGCGATTAAATCTAATTTACCAGTAGTACCAGTTCTAAAAGTAGATTTACCTGAGTTAAAATAGATAGCTCTTGCAAACTCATTTAATTGCTTAACAGCTTCTTCTTTAATTACTACTTCTGGACATCCGTTGTTAGACGCTACACCAGCTTCGTTTGGACACTTATCATCTTTATCTAATACTCCGTCTCCGTCAGTATCTGGCCAAGGACAACCGTTGTTTTCAGCTGGACCAGCAGTGTTTGGACACTTATCTTTTCCATCTACAACACCGTCTCCGTCAGCATCAGGACATCCGTTATTAGCTTTAGTACCTGCTTCAGTAGGACAAGCATCATCTTTATCAGCGATACCATCTCCATCAGCATCAGGACATCCGTTTAAAGCAGCTAAACCTTTAACTTCTGGACATGCATCATCAGAATCTTTGATTCCGTCTCCGTCAGTATCAGGACATCCGTTGAATTCTTTTAATCCAGCAACTTCTGGACATGCGTCTTCTTTGTCATAGATTCCATCTCCGTCAGTATCTTTTCCTCCAAACTTAAACACTAACCCTAAAGAGTGTTGGAAGTGTACAGGAACTTTATCAGCAAATGTTTGCTTATACCCAGATTGGAAGTTTAACCCTAAGTTATCATTAAACCAAGTATTGAATCCAGCACCAGCATTTAACATACCTTCACCTTCGTCAGCAAAAGAAGTATAACCTCCACCAACATACACATAAGGATCCCACCAACCAGTGTTACCAATAATATTGTTTAAATCATACTTTACATTAGCGTCAACTGCCCAGTACAATTCATCAGTATCATTTTGTGTGTAAACAGTTTCAATTTTGTTAATAGACCCCGCTAATTGTAATGTAAAACCATCGTTTAAATAACGATCAACTGTTACTCTCGAAATAGATGGTAAAACATTCCAATCTGAAGTACCAATATAATCTTTACCTAAGGTTTCAATAGGCACATTTCCCCATGGGTATTGAACGTCAACAACGTTTACTCCGAAACCAACTGCCCAAGGATTGTCTGAATCCTGCGCACTAACGTTTACCGCAGCAAACGCAAATAAAGCCATCACAGCTAATTTTAATTGTTTCATTATTAAAAATTTAAATTAAAAGTTCGTTTATATATTACGCAAATGTAAGTTGTTAAAACTTATTTACAAAAACAAATCTACAAAAACTTACAAGAAATGCAAGTTTTTGAACAAGATATTTATATCACATTCAGCTCTTTCCCAACCTTAATAAATGCATTTATTGCTTTGTCTAAATGTTCTTTTTCATGTGCAGCTGAAAGTTGGACCCTAATTCTTGCTTGTTCTTTTGGAACAACAGGATAAAAGAAACCTATTACATAAATTCCTTCTTCTAATAACTTATTAGCCATTACCTGAGAAAGCTTTGCATCATAAAGCATTACAGGAACAATAGCAGCATCTGCTCCAACTAAATCAAAGCCTGCTTTTTCCATTTCTGAACGGAAATAGTTAGTATTCCACTCTAGTTTGTCTCTAAGAGAAGTGTCATTTGATAATAAATCAAACACCTTTAAAGAAGCTCCTACGATAGCTGGCGCTAATGAATTAGAGAATAAATACGGTCTTGAACGTTGACGTAAAATTTCAACAATTTCTTTTTTACCTGTGGTATATCCTCCCATTGCTCCACCTAGGGCTTTTCCTAAAGTACCTGTAACAATATCAACACGGTTCATTACATCTTTTAATTCTACAGTACCTCGTCCAGTTTCCCCGATAAACCCAGCTGCATGACATTCATCTACCATTACCATAGCATCGTATTTATCTGCTAAATCGCAAATTTTATCTAATTTGGCAACGATTCCATCCATAGAAAAAACTCCATCAGTAACAATAATTTTAAAACGATGGTTTTGCTTATTTGCTTCAATTAGTTGTTCTTCTAAAGATGCCATATCATTATTATCATAACGATAACGTGCTGCTTTACACAAACGAACTCCATCAATAATAGAAGCATGATTTAAACTATCGGAAATAATTGCATCTTCTTTTGTAAGTAATGGTTCAAAAACTCCACCGTTAGCATCAAAAGCTGCTGCGTACAATATCGTGTCTTCTGTCGTGTAAAATTCTGCGATTTTTGCTTCTAATTGCTTGTGAATATCTTGTGTACCACAGATGAAACGCACTGATGACATTCCGAAACCATGTGTATCCATGGTGTCTTTTGCTGCTTGAATTACTTCTGGATGATTAGACAATCCTAAGTAATTATTGGCACAAAAGTTAATTACTTCTTCACCTGTAGAAATTTTTATTACGGCATCTTGCGACGAGGTAATAATACGTTCTGATTTATATAACCCAGCATCTTTAATATCCTGAATTTCTTGTTGTAATTGTTCTTTTATTTTTCCGTACATGATTTATGTTTGAAAGTTGTTTGCTATATTAAAGGTCAAAGTTAATCGTTAAACTTCTTCAACCAAAATTTCTTCATCAATATATACCAATAGTTTTTTATCTACTTTAAAATTCATTGTTTGCAATACTTTTTCATAACGTAATAATTGTTGATGATATGCTTTGGATGGTTTTCCTGTTTTATAATCGATAATTACCATTTCATTTTCTTGATTAAACACCAAACGATCTGGAATAATCATTTGACCATCAATATCAACAATTTCTCTTTCATTATATACTATTACCTCATCAGAAAAATATTTCCCTAACTGCGGATGATTTACTATTTGCTTAATGTTATTTGTCACTTCAGATGTTTTTTCTTGCGGAAGTACTCCTTGTTGCGCATAACGCTGCACTATCTTTTCTACATCTTCTTTTACAATTATTTCAGCCATCATTTCGTGAATTAAATTACCAAACTCAATTGCTTTTCCTTGTTCGGTATCCCATAATTTAGAAGCGCTTGCAAGCATATGAATGTTGTGTTCTTGCCACGGAGTTGAAATAAAATCTTCTTGAATTTCGGTGTTGCTTTGCTGCTTTTTAAACTCACTTACTCTTTTTGAATCACCAATTACATACTCTAACTGACTCTCCTCCCACAGGTTTTGAGCTTTTAAATAATTGATGAAAACTCCCGAATAAAAATTCGTATTTTCTTCTCCTTTAGATGAAATTTTCTTCTCGGTAATAACATGTAATTGCTCTACTACCCTTGTTAATGCAACATATAATAAATTGAAATTATCAAGTTCTAACTCTTCTCGTTGCTGCTGATAAATTTCAGAACCGCGATCGTTTACATAATTCAAATCTTTATTAAAAGGAACTAGCAATTCTTTAAATCCGTTATAATTTTCAGGCAATTCATCTAACCAAACTTTCGGATTTACTTGTCGATACACATCTAAATCGTACGGAAAAATAACCACTGGAAATTCCAATCCTTTCGACTTGTGAATTGTCATAACCTGCACTGCATTTCCACTTTCTGGAGCCACAATACTTAACTTATCTTTTTTATCAGACCAAAAATCTAAAAACTCCTGAATACTTGTTCCTTTTCGTTGCTGTTCTAAAACCACATCTAAAAAGAATTGCACATAGGCATCAGAAGAGGTGATTAGTTGAAAACCTCTTATAATTTCTTCAATTTTTTCATAAAAAGGCAATTGATGAAAAGTAGATAATTCAAAAGAAGCTCCATAGTTTTTTAATTGTTGGAAAATATTTTCGTTTGATTGATGTATGAACTCAGCTATAAACGAATGTTTGTCTTTTGTAATGTTTAAATGTTCTTGTAAAAAATACAATAATTCCAAACAGGTTTCTTTATCATTCGGATGCTGAATTACTTGTAAAACATCGATAATAAACTTGACTTTTGAACTATTTTCTAACAATAAGGTTTCTGAAGAAATAATATCAACTCCGTTTTCTGACAAGTAATTTGCAACTGCAATTCCGTCTTTCTTTTTACGGACTAAAATGCAAATTTCATTCAATGAAAACTCATTTTCTAAACGTTTCACAAGTTCTAAAACTTTCTTCGGATATTTGATTTGTTCTTCCTCTTTATCTTCTTCTTTTTCTAAAAAAGTTAGCGACACACAACCTCCTTTTTTTGAATTTTCTAGTTGTTTATTTCCATCAACAAACAATTGCTTGTAGGATTCATTCTGCAAGAAATTTGCCGTATGTTGAAAAAATTGATTGTTAAAATTTATAACCTCAGCATAACTCCTAAAATTAGTTTCTAACGTTTTTACTTCTTTTTGAATATGAAACGGATTGTCTTTTTCTGACCCTAAACCAATAAATTGCTCCGATTTTCCTCCTCGCCAACGATAAATTGCTTGTTTACCATCACCCACCAACAACAAATTACTGTTTTCTTGCGCCAAGGCATTATCAATTAGCGGAATTAAATTTTGCCATTGTAATGTTGACGTGTCTTGCATTTCATCAATAAAATAATGCATAAATCGTTGCCCAATTCGCTCATAAATAAAAGGTGCTGGTTGGTCTTTTATATTATCAGAAATTAATTGATTGAACTCTGCGTTTAATCGTAAATTATTTTCTTCTTTTAAGTGTGTTAGTTCCTGATTAACATTGTTTAAAACAGCTAACGGGATAATGCTTTTCAACGCTAAATTATTCATTGAAAATTGCTGATACAATTGCTCCGATTCCATATACAACTGCAACAATTCAGGAAGAATTCCTTCAATAGCTGTTTTTACATCTTCAGATTTCGATTTTGAATAAAAGTTATTTTCTTCAATTCGTTCTCTAAGCTTGCTTTGGTCATAAAACTTAGCTTTATCAGGATTTTGAGCCAATGCAACAAAATGTTTTGGCAGTAGCGAGTAATAAAAATCGTTATGTGCCAATTGCATGGTTTCAATCATTTGCAAAGCTTCTTTACCAATTTCTTTCCAACGGCTTTTTATCAGCTTTTGATGTTTTGATAATTTTGATTTTAAATTGGTAAAATCTGTAAGTTGTTTGTTTGCTAGTTTTCTAAAATGTTTTGTATCGTCTTCATTTAATAAAATTTTAGAAAACTCATTCAATTCACGAGAAATATCCCACGATTTATCATCATCAGCTTTATCAAGAGAAAAATCAATTAACAATTTTGTTAAGGCTTCTTCTGTTCCTATTTTTGAAATAAGAATATCTACCGATTCGTTTAACAACGAAACTGCATCCATTTCAACTTCAAAATTTAAAGGCAACCCTAAATCGTACGCAAAACTTTTTATGATTTTATGCGTAAAACTATCAATGGTAGTAATTGAAAATGCAGCATAGTTACGAAGAATTTCATCTAATATTTTTTTACTTCGTTCTTTTACAGTTTGTCTATCAAGGGAAGTTTCTCCTAAAATTACTTCTAACAAATCGTTACTTTCTCCTTCTGAAAAAACTTGCAAATTATGCAACACGCGTTCTTTCATTTCTCCTGCAGCTTTATTGGTAAACGTAATCGCTAATATTTTTTGAAAGCGAAAAATATCTTCAGATTGTAATAAAACCTTCAGATATTCTTTAACCAATGTAAAAGTTTTACCACTACCCGCAGAAGCGTTATATACTTGAAAAGTTGATGGTTGTTGCAACTGATTTATTTTTGTTGCAAAATACTGCTTTTGGATTCAAGAGGCAAAAATCAAAGTAAAAAGAAAAGCAGAATTTCTATTATGAAATCCTGCTTTTAAAATATTTATGAGAACACATTGTGTTCTATCCTAAACCAACATCTAAAGACATCATTACGATAAATCCACCAATAAAACCTAAGGTAGCTACATCGGTATATTTATCTCGTTGTGTTTCTGGAATAACTTCTTCAACTACTACAAAAATCATTGCTCCTGCAGCAAAGGCTAAAGCATAAGGCAAAATAGGTGTAAAAAAAGATACTGCTACAGCACCTAAAACAGCCGCAACAGGTTCTACTATTGCAGATAATTGTCCGTACCAAAAGCTTTTTCTTCTGCTAACTCCTTGTCTTCGAAGTGGCATTGCTACCGCAAACCCTTCAGGGAAGTTTTGAATTCCGATACCAATCGCTAAGGAAATTGCTGCGATAATCATTTCAGTTTGCTCAACTCCTACCATAGTAGATGCAGCTCCAAACAGAACTCCAACCGCTAATCCTTCGGGAATATTATGCAAAGTAATCGCCAAAACCAACAACGTTGTTTTATGCCAGTTGGTCTTAACTCCTTCAGCTTCATTTTCTTTAAAGTTGATGTGTAAGTGAGGTAACCATTTATCCATACCAAACAATGCTAAAGCTCCTAATCCAAAACCTACTGCTGCCGGAATTACTTTTACAAATCCTTCTCCTGGACTGTTATCAATTGCTGGAGATAATAAACTCCAAAAACTTGCCGCTACCATTACTCCTCCAGTAAAACCTAACATCCCATCTAAAACAGCCCTATTTAATTTTTTAAAAAAGAACACTAAACTAGCTCCTAAGGCTGTTAATCCCCATGTAAATAGAGAAGCGTACAAAGCAGCTTGTATTGGATGTTCTTTCCCGAAAGCTACTAATTGATCAAATGTACTCATATATACTTATTATTTATCGTGATTTTTGCATGTATAAATTACTTGCAATTTTGTTTGAAATCGTCAATTCTTCTTGATTGATTTCTATTTGCAATGAACCATCAAAAGGTTCAATATTCAATACTTTTATTTGTTTTCCTAGTGCTATACCTTGTTTATCTAAAAATTGCAAAAATTCTGAAGAACTATCATCTACACCAACACAAACACCTTGTTCTCCTTTTTTGAAAGTTGACAACAAACTCTTTTCAATTACTTGTAAATTTCCTTCACTGTCTGGTATCGGATCGCCATGAGGATCTCTTTTGGGATATCCTAAAAAAGCATCTAGTTCATTAATTAATTTAGGCGACTTAATATGCTCTAACTGCTCTGCTACTTCATGTACTTCATCCCAAGAAAAATTTAACTTATCTACTAAAAAAACTTCCCATAAACGATGCTTTCTAATAATGCTTACCGCAGTTTTTTTACCAAACTCCGTTAAAGTTACACCTTGGTATTTCTTATATACCACCACCTCTTTTTCAGATAGTTTTTTTATCATATCAGTAACCGAAGATGCTTTTGTATCTAATTTATTCGCAATCGCATTTGTACTAATTCCTTTTTTAGAATTGGCAGCTAAATGATACATCGCTTTGATATAGTTTTCTTCGGATTGACTAAACATGATAATTTTTTAGAGATACAAATATATAAATTTTGCTTCATTTAAACATATTTTTAGCCTTGTCTAAAAATTAATTTATATTTGCATAAATTTACAAGTACAACTTACCATGAAAAATTACATTGCGATTGCAATTCTATTTATATCAAGCATTAGTAACGGACAAACTGTTAAAGGTAGCATCACAACATCTAAAAGAGAACCAATTCCTTTCGCCTCAGTTTATATTAAAGGAGCAGAAACTGGTACAACTACGGACGAGTTTGGTAACTACGAACTAAAAACTTCAAAAAATAAATTTGTTTTGGTAGCTTCATCAATAGCTTATTTATCAGAAAGAAAAACAGTTCTTATAAATGCATCTGAAGAAAAAACTATAAATTTTACATTAACTGAAACTGCTGAAATATTAGATCAAGTAACTATTACTGGTACTCGAACTGATAAACGCCGAACAAACAGCCCCGTTATTGTTAATGTGATTAATAGTCAAACATTAGCTGATGTGCAAGCGTGTAATTTATCTGAAGGATTAAAATTTCAAACGGGTTTACGTGTAGAAACTGATTGCCAAACCTGTAACTACACCCAACTTCGTATGAACGGTTTAGCCGGAGGATATTCACAAATTTTAATAAATGGTCGTCCAATTTTTAGTCCGTTAACTGGTTTGTACGGTTTAGAGCAAGTTCCAACAAATATGATTGAACGCATAGAAGTTGTTCGTGGTGGTGGTTCTGCACTTTACGGTTCAAGCGCTATTGGAGGTACAGTAAACGTGATTACTAAAATTCCGAAGAAAAATAATTACAGCATAGGGTACACTTACCAAAATACGAAAGGAATTTCTGACCACATCATTGCAGGAAATGCAACCATTGTAAACGAAAACAGAAATGCAGGAGCTTCATTTTTTATAAATAATAGAAAAAGAGCGATGTTTGATGCAAACGATGACAACTTTTCTGAACTTCCCGAGTTAAAAAACAGTTCTTTCGGCACCAATTTGTTCTTTCTTCCAACGGATAATCAAAAAGTAGAAATCAATTTTAGTAAAATGAACGAGTATCGTTATGGTGGAGAAATGGTTGATAAAGCTCCTCATTTTGCGTTACAATCAGAAGAAAGAGTACATGATGTGTATGTTGGGAATATTGATTACCAAATCAACTTTAATAATGACAAAAGTTCTATCATTACTTATTTTGCAACTCAATATACCGACAGAGAACATTATACAGGAATTCGTCCAGATGTTGGCACTCCTGAAGACACAGCACACTTAACAAATCCACCTTACGGAAACTCAACTACCACAACTTTTCAAGGAGGATTACAATTTAATCATAAACTTGAAAATTTTTTAGACGGAAATAATGTGTTTACGATTGGTGGAGAATTTGTTCAAGATGATGTTAACGATTTTATTGAAGCTTATAATTATAGAGTAGATCAACTCACCAAAAATTTCGGCTTCTTTTTTCAAAGCGATTGGGAAATCTCAAAAAAATGGAACTTACTAACTGGTGTACGTTACGATAATCATCAATTAAATGCTTTAAAACAAGACGGAAACCAGAAAACAATAATAAATAATGTAGCAAGTCCGAGAATATCATTATTGTTTAAACCTTTTGAAAACACTCAAATTAGAGGAACTTGGGGAACAGGTTTTAGAGCTCCGCAAGCTTTTGATACCGATTTACACATTGCTTTCGCAGGTGGTGGAGTATCTCGAGTTGTATTAGCAGACAATTTAAAAAGAGAGCGCTCTAACAGTTATACGCTTTCCTTCAACTACGATAAACCAACTGAACATTATATTTATGGTTTTACTGTTGAAAGTTTTTACACCAATTTAAAAGATGCTTTTTACTTAGAGTCTATTGGTGAAGATTCTTTTGGAGAAGTTTTTGAAAAAAGAAATGGTGACGGGGCAGTAGTGCAAGGAATCACTTTAGAAACTCGTTTAAATTATGATGGAGTTTTACAGCTAGATGCAGGTTTCACTTATCAATCGAGCAAATACAACTCAGCAGTAAACAACTCAGATGAACTTCCTTTAAAAAGAGAATTTTTACGCACGCCTAATACTTACGGTTACGCTACAGCGACCTATACTCCAAATCAAAAATTTAAAACAGCGTTGAATTTAGTTTATACCGGTAGTATGGATGTGTTACACTTAGCTTCTCCAAATAATTTGTCTTCAGATGAATATTTTACTTCTCCTTCCTTTTTTAATTTAGGGATTAACAGTAGTTATACTTTTGAATTAGAAAAACTTAACACCAATCTTGAACTTACCGCTGGTATTAAAAACATTTTTGATACATATCAACAAACTTTTGATGTAGGTAAAGAGCGTGACAGCAATTTCATCTACGGTCCTGCAACGCCAAGAACCCTATCTATTGGGCTGAAATTTACAAGTAATTAATATTAAGGTAACATATACTATTTCTATTAACATTAAGTAAACATTCTAATAATAGAACAATAATTTCTAACTAACATTTGATTTACAATACCGCTCCACTTTTGCAGGGTATTTAAGAACACAAGTTAGTTAGAATGAAAAAATTAATAGTTATTACTCTTTTAAGCCTTTGTAGTTTTGCATTTTCACAAGACAAAGGTACTGTTACTGGAATAGTTACAGATAAAGAGATGAATGGAGAGGCATTACCTTTTGCTAATGTTTTTATTAAAGGAACATCTATTGGAGGAACAACCGAAATGGATGGTAAGTACACACTAAATGTACCTGCAGGTAACCAAACCATTGTTTTTAGTTTTGTTGGATATCAAACAATAGAAAAACCTATCACCGTTGTCGCAAATCAAAGTTTAACTGTAAATATTCAGTTAGGTGCTAACGAAGGTGTTACTTTAGATGAAGTAGAAATTAAAGCTTCAACAAGTAAAGATAAAGCTAGTGCTTTATTATTAGAGCAAAAGAAAGCTACAGTAATTAAAGAAAGTATTGGTGCAGAAGAATTATCTTCAAAAGGTATTTCAGATGCAGCGGGTGCAGTATCTAAAATTTCTGGAGTATCAAAACAAGAAGGTTCAAGTAATGTATATGTTCGTGGTTTAGGTGATAGATATTTAAACACTACCATGAACGGTCTTTCATTACCTTCAAATGATATTGCTAAGAAAAATATTGACTTAAACTTATTTCCATCAGACATCATACAAAACGTATCAATAAGTAAAGCTTACTCTTCTAATTTTTACGGAGACTTTGCTGCTGGTAATATTGATGTATCTTCTAAAGAATATAAAGGAAATGGTTTCTTTGAAGTAAACTTAGGATCTGGAGTTAATTCAAGAGCAATGGGAGAAAACTTCAAGAAAAGTGAAGGAACCGGTTATTTTGGATACTATAACAGATTTGAACACAATCCTTTTGCTGTAGTTCTTTCTCACGGAGTAGACCCAGTTGATGGTGGCAACCCAATAAACAATTCTATCGCTGCTAACGCAGGAAAATCTTTCGATTTTAGAGACGGATCAAGATTAAGCTTATTTGGTACTGCTTCTTTCAGTAGAGATTTTGAATACAGAGAAGGACCTGTCGTTGATTTTTCTAACGTATTTAAAAAAGAATATCCTAACGCTAAAGAATATCAATATTCAACAGCTACAACAGCTATGTTAAGTGCTTTATATAGCATCAATAGCAATCACAAATTAAAGTACACTTCATTGTTCTTAAACAGTTCTAGTGATGAAGTTGGTTATTACGGTTACAGAGGTTTAGGTAAAAACAGAGACGCTTTAAAAAATACTGATGAAGGTTTTTACCAAATGAATGTTCAATACAATCAAGATTTAGTTTTTGTAAATCAGTTAACTGGTGATCATAAGTTTGAAGATGGTAAATTAAAATTAACTTGGGGAATTGGTTACAACAACGTTTTTGCTCACGAACCAGACAGAAAAAGAATTAGTTTAGAAAACTTTCAAAACACTTTAGATAACGATCCAAATACAAATGCTGTTTTTTACACAAATAACTCATTTGACAACCAACGCTATTTCCAAAAAATTATTGACGAAGAGTTAAACAGTAGAGTAAACTTAGCATATAATTTTACTGAAAATTTAACTTTCAATTTCGGATATAACGGAAGAACAAAAGAAAGAGATTTTAAAAACATCAGGTATGGTTACGACATTTTAGATTCTCAATTCCAAGTTTCTAACGTACATAATTTTAATAGCATTTTCAACCTAGAAAACGCACAGATTTATAAAAATCAAACAGATAAAATCTACCGATTAGATGTTTTCAGAAAACTTCCAGGTTTTGAAAACAGTAATATTGCAAGCTTACCAGGTTTAGACGAAAACACCTATAACGGTCAATTAAACATTCACGCTGGTTATGTTTCTGCTGAAATCAAATCTGGAGAAAAATGGGTTTTTGTACCAGGAATCAGAGTTGAAGCTTTTAAACAAGATATTGTTTACGATGTAATTAACATCAACCCAAAAGACCCTGGTTTTAGAAATGCTTCTGAAACATTTTTCTTACCAAGTTTAAATGTAAAATATGCTGTTACCGATGACCAAAACTTACGTTTTAACTTTAGTCAAACTATATCTGTACCAGAATTTAAAGAAGTAGCTCCATTTATTTATGAAGGAATTGGGCAAAGAGTAGGTGGTAACCCCGATTTATTAGACAATCCATCATTCTCAAAAATCTTCAATTTAGACTTAAAATATGAGTGGTTTATTTCAAGAGATGAATTACTTTCTGTTGGAGCTTTTGGCAAACAAATTAACAATCCAGTAAACTTGGTAATTGCTAATAGTGCAGCCGGTGACCAACGTTATTTTAGAACTGGAGATAAAGCAACAGTGGCTGGAATTGAAATTGAGGC
The DNA here is from genome assembly GCF_964512405.1 of Tenacibaculum crassostreae. Taxonomy (NCBI): domain Bacteria; kingdom Pseudomonadati; phylum Bacteroidota; class Flavobacteriia; order Flavobacteriales; family Flavobacteriaceae; genus Tenacibaculum; species Tenacibaculum crassostreae. The sequence goes on along the minus strand of NZ_CAZELE010000002.1, from coordinate 10,685 downwards.
GCGTAAAAATTTAGTAAAAGATGAAGATGACGAAACAGTCTTATCTGCTGGATTCAACTTTACGTACATGTACACAAATCAAGATTTAAAGAAAGATATTACTGGAGTTTCTGGGTATAGCACAACATTTAACAGGGATAACGACGAATTACAAGGAGCCTCACCTTTCTTAATCAACGCTAACTTAAACTACACCCCTACTCAGTTTAAAAATTACAAACCTATAACTTCTTTAGTGTTCTCTTATTTCTCTGACAGAATTGACGCTTTAGGTGCTGGAGAATTAGGAAATATTATTGAAAAAGGAATTCCAACTGTTGATTTTATTTGGAAAAATAAATTCGGAGAAAAATGGGAAGTAAACTTAAAAGCTAAAAACTTATTAGATCCTTCAATTAAAAGAGTAAGAGAAAATACTTCTATTGGTGATGTAATTTTATCTGAATACAAAAGAGGAACAAACATAAGCTTAGGTCTTAAATACAAACTTTAACTAAAATAAAAACTCAAAAAAATAATTAAACTTTAAAGGAAATGAAAAACAATTTTTTATTAGGATTGGCTATCACAGCTACTTTATTAACTTCATGTGGAGCTGATGATACAGCTGATATAGTAATCAATGACAACAGTGTTACCAATAACAACGGTGGAGGTTCTTCGTCTTGTGAGGTAGAATTAAAAGGAAACTACACTTCAGATTTAACTCTAGATCCTACTAAATGTTACATTATTACTGGTGCAACAATTTTTGAAAGCGGAACAACCTTAACAATTCCTGCTGGTACAACAATTAAAGCTGCTGCTACAGGTTCTGATGTATATTTAGCAATTTCTCAAGGAGCAAAAATTATGGCAGAAGGTACTTCAAGCCAACCAATTATTTTTACTTCTGCAGCTAGTACTCCTAACGCAGGAGACTGGGGAGGATTAATTTTATTAGGTAAAGCACCTATTAATTCTGTTTCTGGTGGTACTGCTACTTCTACTTCAGAAATTGCAAGTTTACCTTACGGAGGAGATGTTCCTAATGACAATTCAGGTGTATTAAGCTATGTAAGAGTAGAGTATTCTGGAGGAAAAGCAGATGGACAATCAGAAAACAACGGATTCTCTTTCTACGGAGTTGGAAACGCTACAAAAGTAGAGTATATTCAAATGTTTGAAGGAAAAGACGATGGAGTTGAATTCTTTGGTGGAACTGTTAATGTAAACAACGTTTCAGTTGTAAATGCTCAAGACGATTCTATCGACTGGACTGAAGGTTATTCTGGTACAATTACAGATGCTTATGTAAAACATGGAACTGACCACGATAAAGGAATTGAAGCTGATGGTTACAATACTGATATAGGAAACTTATCAAGCCCTAAATATTTCTCTAAACCAACCGTTACTAATTTAACAATTGTAGGATTAGGTTCTGGTACAGGAAATGAAGCTATCCGTTTAAGAGCAGGTACACAAGGTATCTTTAACAATGTTGTATTAAGGGGCTTTGCTGAAGGATTTGACCTTGATGGTGATGTTACAGACAACCCTACAGGAAACGGAGTTACTTCAGGAGATTTAAAAGCTACTGATGTTAAGTTTGATGACGTAACAGTTAAAGTAAAAAATGATACAGGAGTTGCTTTTGCTGACTCAGATTTCATGACTGAAAACACAGCTGCAACTGGTACTGATTATGCTACATGGGGAGCAGGTTGGACTAGACAATAATTTTCTTTACACCTCTAAATAAAAAAACCGAGCAAATGCTCGGTTTTTTTATTCTTTTAAATCAGACAAGCTATATAAAAAATCTTCTAATTTTTTTAATTCTGTTGGCGGATTTCCAGCATCAAATGTACTTGATTTGTATTCTTCATCTCCAACTTTTATTACAAATTCAGCATGTAACGCTCCATCAGTAATACGTTTTTCGCTTGGTGCTTTTAGGTCTGATATTCCTTTTAAATTCAGTTCATCAACTATTTTTTTTAATTCTTCTAACTGTTCTTTTGAAATTTCTTTGGTTTCTTCTTCTTGATATGTTTTATAAGACAATTTATTTCCTTCAACAGTAATTTGCACTAAGCTTCCTCTAGTTTGAGCTTCGTAAGCAATTTTATCAAATCCTTTAGAAGTGTTTTGTGCAGCACAGTTCATCATTAATAAAAACACTAAAGGACTCATCATTTTTAAATATTTCATTTATTAAAAGTTTACAGATTATAAATAATAAAAAGACGTTCTTTTATAAAAGAACGTCTTTAGGTATAAATTCGTATAGACTAAATTAATCTGCCATAGTAGCTCTAAATCCACCTGGAGCAAAAACTGCATCCATTCTAGCTTTTTGACCTTCAGTAAACATATACATACAGTTATCACTTGAATAATCCATGAAGTTCATAGTCATGTTAGCACTTCCACACTCAACAGTTGGGTAAGAAGGACATCCTCTACTAGCTCCGTCTGCATCTGGAGTATCAGCAACGAAATCGCTAGCTCCACATCCACCGTCACCCCAAATGTGACGTAAGTTTAACCAGTGACCAACTTCGTGTGTTGCTGTTCTATTACCAGCTCCAACAAACTGATGTGCTAAAACTACACCATCAGTAGACCAACTACCTCCTGGGAATTGTGCATATCCTAAGATTTGACCACCTCTATAAGGCATAACGTTAACAATCCAGATATTTAAAAATTCTTGTGGATTAACAACATCACTACCTCCTGAAGAAGTAAACTTCATAGAATCATCTGGTCTCCAGCTTCTCTTCTTAGAATTTTGAACTCTAATTACATCTTCGATTACGAAATCGATATTCACATTAGCTTCAACTCCTGCAAATTCAGCTGGCATTGCACCTCTATTTGGGTTTTGCATGTTAAAATCTTCATTTAACGCATCAATCTGATCTTGTAAAACAGATAATGATAAGTTTTCACTAGCTTGACGATAAATTACGTGATAAACAACTGGAATTTGGATTTTACCATTTACCAATCTTGCTTGAACCTCACCCTTTTGTACTTTTTCAATGTAATTAGCTGTAAAACTTTCAATGTTTTCCATACTTGCTTTTAAGCTAGGGTCGTTAGCCATATTAGCTTCTAAAACATCATTAGCAAAACATTGTTTTTCTGCTTTTTGTAAAGTTGCTAACTCCTTGTCGTTTTCAGAGTCAGGAGTTTGTTCATTAGTTTGACAACCTACTAAAATTCCAGCAGCAATTGCCATTGTAAGAAAAATTCTTTTCATGTTGTGAAAATTTAAAAATTAGTTATTTTGTTTTGTTAAAAAACGGGTAACAAAACTCTTAAAGAAGAAGTTGTTAAATTTTTGCTATTTTAATAACAAATTGAAGGGTTTTTTAACGATATGCAATATATAGTATTCAGAAGAAAATCAAAAAATATTTTTTACCGTTGAAAATCAATGGTTTTATTAGAAAACTTCACTAGCGAGCGCACTTTGATTTTTCACGTTCATTTTAAAATTTCTGAAAATAAATGCTAAAAAACGTCAATTAAAGAAATCATCTTAACTTATTTTTATTTTATAAAACAAAAAAGACGTCTTTAAAAGACGTCCTTTTTACTGTTTATAAGTTATTTAGCTTATTTAAGCTTTTTCTTAACTGCTACTTCAATGTAAGCTTCAATAACATCACCTTCTTTAATGTCGTTATATCCTTTAATTTGAAGACCACAATCGTATCCTTTAGTTACTTCTTTAACATCGTCTTTAAAACGTTTTAACGAAGTTAATTCACCATCATGAACCACAATTCCTTCTCTAATAATACGAACTTTAGAATCTCTAGTAATTTTACCAGACATTACCATACACCCTGCAATGTTACCAATCTTAGAAATTTTATAAACTTCTCTAATTTCAACGTTACCAAGAACTTCTTCTTTCATTTCAGGAGATAACATTCCTTCCATTGCATCTTTCAAGTCATTGATAGCATCATAAATGATTGAGTATGTTCTGATATCTACTTCTTCTCTATCAGCTACAGCACGTGCATTTCCTTGCGGACGCACATTAAATCCAACAATAATAGCATCAGATGCTGTTGCTAATAACACATCAGATTCGGTGATTGCACCAACTCCTTTATGAATAATATTAACTTGAATTTCTTCAGTAGATAATTTTTGGAATGAATCTGTTAAAGCTTCTACCGAACCATCTACATCTCCTTTTAAGATAATGTTTAATTCTTTGAAGTCTCCTAATGCGATACGACGACCAATTTCTGCAAGTGTTAATGTTTTTTGAGTTCTTACAGATTGCTCACGTTGTAATTGAGAACGTTTTGCAGCGATTTGTTTTGCTTCACGTTCATCATCAAATACATTAAACTTATCACCTGCTTGTGGCGCACCGTCTAAACCTAAGATAGATACTGGTGTAGAAGGTCCTGCTACTTTTACTTTCTTACCTTTATCATCAAACATAGCTCTTACTTTACCACTATGCTTTCCTGCTAAAATATAATCTCCAATTTTTAACGTACCTGCCTGTACTAAAATTGTAGATACATATCCTCTACCTTTATCTAATAAAGCTTCTACAACTGCTCCGTTAGCATTTTTATCAGGGTTTGCTTTTAACTCTAATACTTCAGCTTCTAATAATACTTTTTCAAGTAACTCGTCAACCCCTTGTCCTGTTTTAGCAGAAATCTCTTGAGATTGAATACTACCACCCCAATCTTCTACTAATAAGTTCATAGCAGATAATTGTGTTTTAATATTATCTGGATTCGCGTTAGGCTTATCTATTTTGTTAATTGCAAATACAATAGGAACTCCAGCTGCTTGTGCGTGAGCAATTGCCTCTTTTGTTTGTGGCATTACATCATCATCGGCAGCTACTACAATAATTACCAAATCGGTAACTTGCGCTCCACGAGCACGCATTGCTGTAAAGGCCTCGTGACCTGGTGTATCTAAGAATGTAATTCTTTGATCTCCTACTTTTACTGAATACGCACCAATGTGCTGAGTAATTCCTCCTGATTCTCCTTCAATTACGTTGGCATTACGAACATAATCTAATAACGAAGTTTTACCGTGATCTACGTGACCCATTACCGTAACAATTGGTGCACGAGTAATTAAATCTTCAGGGTTATCTTCAACCTCTTCAATTGCTTCTTCTACTTCAGCACCAACAAACTCAACTGTGTAGTTAAATTCTTCTGCAACAATTGATAAAGTTTCAGCGTCTAAACGTTGGTTCATTGTTACCATCATTCCTAACATCATACAGGTAGAAATAATTTGTGTAACAGGAACATCCATCATCGTAGCAACCTCACTTACTGTAACAAACTCTGTTACTTTTAACACTTTGCTTTCTGCTTGTGCTGCTTGTAATTCTGCTTCGTTTTGTTGACGGTGAGCATCTCTCTTATCACGACGATATTTTGCTCCTTTTCCTTTTTTAGATTTTCCTTGAAGTTTTTCTAAGGTTTCTCTAACTTGTTTTTGGATTTGTGCTTCTGTTAACTCTTCTTTTGGAGCCACATTTTGTCTTCCTCTTCCTCCACGTTGTCCACCACGGTTATTACCTCCACGATTTTGACCTCCTTTGTTTTGACCTTGATTAGGTCTTGCTGCATTTCCTGCGCCTCCAGCAGCTCCTGCTGGCTTGCTTATTCTCTTACGCTTCTTCTTATCGTTATCGTTAGCAGCAGCACCTTTATTTTCTGGTTTCTTCTTTTTAGGTCTTTCAAATTGTTTTAAATCAATTTTTTGACCTGTAAAGTTAGGACCGTCTAATTTTTTATACTGAGTTTTAATTTTCTCAGCATTTTCAGGAGTTACTTCAACTGCTTTTTCTGCTTCTTTAACTTCCTGAGGCTTGTTTTCAACTGGTTTCTTAACCTCTTTAGGCTTTTCTGCCTTTACTTCTGGTTTAGAAACTTCTGCAGCTTTTTCAACCTTTTTAGGTTCTTCAGCTTTTTTAGGCTCTGGCTTTTCTTCAGTTTTTACAGGCTCTTCAACCTTAGGAGTTTCTTTAACCGTTTCTTCTTTTTTAGAAACTTCTACTTCTTCTTTAACTTTAGGCTCTTCTTTTTCTTCAACTGCTTTACCAGTTTCAACATCAATTTTACCTACAGTTTTTAACTCTAATTTTTCAGCTTTGGCTTTTAAAACTTCCTGCTTTTTAGCTTCGTCTTCTATACGCTTCTTTTCTTGCTCTTCTTCTAATTGCTGACGAATTGCCTCTTTTTCTTTTCTCTTTTCTTCGCTAACTTCTTTAGAGGCTACCTTTTTAGATTTATCAGTCTGAAAACCATCAAATAAAATTTGATATTCTTTGTCTGATATTTTGGTAGTAGGGCGCGCTTCGATTTCAAAGCCATTTTTAGCTAAGTGTTCTACAGCTCTATCTAAAGAAATGTTTAATTCTCTTAAAACCTTATTTAGTCTTAATTTGTTGCCTTCAGCCATATATTGTTTTGTACTTTTTATTGAAAAAACACACTTTACACGAACTACGCATAGTTATGCTTTTTTTCTTCTTTGTGCTAGATTTTATATGGTTCTCATAGTAGGAAACTAGCTTCCTTTTGGTTTTATATTAGTCTTCGAATTCTTCTCTTAAAATTCGTTGAACATCTAAGATTGTTTCTTCTTCTAAATCGGTTCTTTGTACTAACATTGATACGTCTTTTTCTAAAACGCTCTTCGCAGTGTCTAAACCAATTTTCTTGAATTCTTCAATTACCCAAGCTTCGATTTCGTCAGAGAATTCTGTTAACTCTACATCTTCTTCTTCAATTCCTTCTCTTTGAACATCTATTTCGTAACCTGTTAATTCACTTGCTAAACGAATGTTAACACCCGCTCTACCAATTGCTTTTGATACTTCTTCTGGCTTTAATAAAACGTTTACACGTCCTTTTTTACCATTTTTCTCTTCATCAAACATTTCAATTTCTACAGAAGTAACTTTAGCAGGACTTAATGCTCTTGCTACAAATAATTGTTCGTTCTTAGTATAATTAATTACATCAATGTTTTCGTTACCTAATTCGCGAACAATACCGTGAATACGTGAACCTTTAACACCAACACAAGCTCCAACAGGATCAATTCTATCATCGTAAGAATCTACAGCGATTTTTGCTTTATCACCTGGTATTCTTGCTACTCCTTCAATAGTAATTAAACCATCAAATACTTCAGGAATTTCTTGCTCGAATAACTTTACTAAGAAAGCTGGTGAAGTTCTTGATAAAATAATTGCTGGTTTGTTACCTCTTAATTCTACTGATTTGATAACTCCACGTACAGCATCTCCTTTTCTAAAGAAGTCTGAACGAATTTGCTCACTCTTTGGTAATACAATCTCGTTTCCTTCATCATCTAACAAAATTACTGCATTATGACGAATATGGTGTACTTCTGCACTATAAATTTCACCTTCTAAGTCTTTAAATTGCTTAAAAACATTAGTACTATCGTGCTCGTGAATTTTAGATATTAAGTTTTGACGTAATGCTAAGATAGCACGTCTTCCTAAATCGATTAACTTAACTTCTTCAGATACATCTTCACCGATTTCAAAATCTGGCTCAATTTTTCTTGCTTCTGAAAGTTCAATTTCCTCATTATCGTCTTCAGACATACCATCTGCAACTACCACTCGGTTTCTCCAAATCTCTAAATCTCCTTTGTCTGGGTTGATAATGATATCGAAGTTATCGTCTGACCCAAATCTACGTTTTAAGGCAGCACGAAATACTTCTTCTAAGATAGACATTAGGGTTACCCTATCTATACTCTTATTATCTTTAAACTCCGAAAATGATTCAATTAATGCAATATTTTCCATTTCATTCTCTAATTAAAATATGATCTTCACTTTTGCTTCTTTAATATCTTGATACGCTAGTGTTTGTGTTTTTTCTACCGTATGCTTTCCTTTACCTACTGGCTTTGGCTCTCTAGTTTTCCATTGTAACGTAATACTATCTTCGGTTACTTCGGTTAAAGTTCCTTCAAATTCTTCAGTTGCTGTTTTAACTTTTAGAATTCTGTTTATGTTCTTTTTATACTGTCGCTTTACAGTTAATGGTTGCGCAATATCTGGCGTGGTAACTTCTAAAGAAAAATCTTCTTCTTCTCTATCTAAGTTATGCTCGATATTTCTGCTAATACGAATACATTCGCTTAAAGCCACACCCGAATCTCCATCTACTATTACTTTTATTTTATTGTCTGCCAAAAACTGTAAGTCGATTAAAAACAACGACTCGTTTTCTTGTAAGGCTTCTTGTAATAATTCTTTTACTCGCTCTTGATTCATACTAGGTATAAAAAGAGGGGACTCACGTCCCCTTCATCTATCTGATTAATAAATTTGCTGCAAATATAGTAAGTTATTCATTAACACACAAATATCTTTCTTCCTTACAATCATTTTTTGTATATTTAGAAGACTATCTCTCTTTAAATCTTCTTATTATGAAAAAAATCCTTGTACCAACCGATTTTTCGAAGCCCTCAGAATACGCTTCGAAATTAGCCTCGAAACTAGCTGAAAAAGCTAATAGTGAAGTTCATTTACTACACATGGTTGAACTTCCTACTGGAATAATTGACATGGGAGCTGGAACAAATTTTAGTATTCCTGAAAGCATGTTGTATATTAGAAAAGTTCGTGATAGACTCATTGATTATAAGAAAGAATTCTTTCCGAAAAACGAAAATGTAAAGCATGCTATTCGTTTTCAAACTCCTTTTGATGGAATTCGTGACTATGCGAAAAAAAACAATCCTGACCTTATCGTTATGGGAGCAAAAGGTCATACCGACCTTGAAGAGATGCTTATTGGTTCTAACACCGAAAAGGTGGTGAGAAATTCAGAAATACCTGTTATGGTAACCAAAAAAGATGGTGATAACTTCACTCCAAAAAACCTTGTTTTTGCTTCTAGTTTTAAACCTAATAAAAATGAAGCTTTTGAACGTTTTTTAACCTTTGCTAAAAATTTTGAGAATAGTAATATTCATTTACTAAAAATTAATACTCCGCAAAAATTTGAAAACACCCAAGAAACCAATGCTCGAATTCAAAACTTTATCAATGCGTATGATTTACAAAACTACTCTATAAATGTTTACAACGATTCTTCAATCGAAAAAGGAATTTTAAACTTTTCTAACAAAGTTAATGCTGATGTTATTGCCCTTGCTACTCATGGTAGAAGTGGGTTGTCTCATATTTTTAATGGAAGTATTACTAAAAGCTTATCTAAAAGTTCAATTAAACCAATGCTTACCTTTAAAGTATAGTATAGTTTAATTTAACTTGTAACAAAATAAAAACGCTAAGATTTAATCTTAGCGTTTTTTATGGTTTTTAATTTCTAATTTTTTAGAATAAGCTTGGAGGAATTTAAATTCCTCCAAACCATTCAGTTATAATTCAGATTACTTTCTTTTCTTCGGACGCATTGCTACAATTTTCTTGTTAACAACACCTCTGTCAGTAATCAATCTTACAATTAAAGCTTGATTTTGAACAGTTGATAAATCTATTCTCATTTCTTCTTTAGTACCTTTGATATAAGAGTTGTTTTCAATTCTCTTAATCAATACTCCATTCATGTTGTAAATTTCAATAGCAACATCTGTATCAAATTCATATTTGTACTCAATTGTTATATCATTTTCAAACGGAACAGGATACGCTTTAAAGTCAACTACTTGCTGTTCAACAACTGTTTCTGTTGTTTCTTCTTTACAATCAACAGAATCTTCTGGTGTGAATGTTCCATTATCATCAACAGATTCATTACATCTACAAACCTCTTCACAAGTTACAGCATGTGCTATTACATAAATTGGTCCGCTGGCTTCAATAGGTCCTACTGTATAATTCGATACATGATCTAAAGTAGCTGTGTTGAAATTGTATTGACCTGGTGCTACTGTTTCCTTACCATTTTTAGTAGGATACTTTTCACATCCAATATACACATGTGCTACACTCATTACATATCCTTCGAATAAATCATATTCTACTGAAACATAACCTCCTTCATAAGTAATTGTAACTTCACCTGATTGAACCCCATTTGAAGGATCACAATGTGCTGCTCCGGTATACAATGGTATTGTATATGTACCTTCTTCAGCAAAGTAATTTGTCCAACCCCAACGATTAAATCCATCGTCTAAGAAACATGTGTTATTATCTGCTCTAGCAAACGCAGTTCCACAGTTTTCAAATAAATCGGTTTTACTAGACATTGTAACTGTTTCAACAACAGTATTTCCACAAGCATCTGTTGCAGTAAATACATAATCTGCATATTTAGTACAATTATCTTCTCTTAAGTTTGATGGATAAGCTACCAGATCACCTCCAACAGAACAATTATCTATCCATTTTGCAGTTAACATTTCTGGTAATTCTTCATCACATAACTCAAGGCTCTCTGGTAAATCAACTATTACTGGTGCTGTCATGTCGTAGTCTCTCGATACTAAAGTAGTCTCGGTATCGCTATTACCACAATCATCCGTGATCGTGAACGTATACAATCTGTATTGTGTACAGCCGTCTGCGCTGTCTGGTTGGTCTACTCCGCCATCTGACTGGATACCTTGTCCGCCTGCTGAACAGTTGTCTGTCCAATCAGTCGTTAAGTTTACTGGCC
>NZ_CAZELE010000001.1:0-216556 GCF_964512405.1 Tenacibaculum crassostreae | reverse complement strand
TTAGGTTTACTGGCCATGGCGTGTTACAGCCTTCTAGCTTATAGTCTGCTACGTCTACAATTTCTGGATCTACATCATCTGGTGTAACAGTAAATGTTCTTTCACAAGTCATAACTTGTTCACACTCATCAGAAACCTCGTATCTAATGGTTATACTTCCTCCACAAGCATTTGGAGCTTCAAGCGTATTAACATCGACCTCGTTTTCACCTATATAATATTTTTCTACAACTGTTCCGTTTCCTCCTGAATAAGAGAACCCCGATAGCCAATTTCCAAATGCAGTATTAATGTCTCCTTGTGAAGTACACATGGGAATGGTTTGGTTATCTGGACACACTTGATTTAAAGGAATTAATGGCTCACCATTTACTTCAAAATCAGCTTCCGCTGTACATCCTACTACCCCTGGTGCAAACTCTAGTGTTGCAGACACTGAATAAGTTCCTGCTTCAGTAACCTCAAGAGTATTTCCTGTTTCGCCTATTATTTCTTCTCCATTTTTATACCAAACATACGTAAAGGTATTTCCATCTGGAGTTGCTGTGGCTGTTAGTGTTATACTGTCTTCTGTACAAGCAATGTCTTCACCTTCTATACTAACTGTAACCTCTGGCGTATCCGCTAAACTAAATGGACCTGCTAAATCTTTTAACTCTGCTGTAAATGAATCTGAAGATCTTGTTTTTACAATTACACTTCCTAAAGGACTTACACAATCTATTCCTGGAGAACTACTTGAATCAAACCCTAACGCTGATGCATTAATTGCTATTTCAGCAAAAGTTAATTCTGAATAATTTGCTACAATATCTCCCCCTTTACTAATTGTTCCCCATGGTCCTGCTGGCACACTTCCTCCATCATTTACCTGAGCAAATATAGCTTGTGATCCTGGTGGTAAATCACTTCTTAATTGAACTTGCGCATACCCATAATTACCTGCTCCATTACCTCCGTCATATTGCACATAACCATTATTATCTTGTGCAAATTCAAAAGGTCTTAGAGGCAATGTATTATGAGTATCGAAGTAAGAATCTGGCACTCCTACTAACTCAACCCACACATACAATTTAATAATTGCATTTTGTCCTCCATTTGCATAATTAACAGAAAGAATAATATCTCCATGCTGAGCAACTGACCCATCAGGATTAAATAAGTAAGGTGTTCTACCACCTGTTGCTGCTAAGTTCTCGACAGACTGAATAGTACCTCCTACTAAATTCACCTTCTTTCTAAAGTACTCGAAATCTAAATAGCTATCACCACTATCATTTCTTGTTGATGCACCTAATAGCGCCCATTCATCGGTACCAACTGTGGCACCTTCTCTTCTTAAATGCCCAAAAACATCAATGATATCGTTTTTCTGTGGTACTGAAGCGTCAGTAATTGTCCACGTATTTGGATTATCATTGTTTTTATCTGACCCTCCTGTAAACACATTGGAATCAGAATTGTTTCCTTGGGCATTTTGATCTCGAATAAACACCGCATCAATCCAAAGCCTACCATCAACAACTGAATAAATTGGAAAACTCATTCTAATTTCTGCCGAAGCATTATCGTCAACCAATAAATTTGCTGTAGTAGCCGTTGGAGTTTCGTCAATAACTCCTCTACCAGAAGTTCCTATGAACCAATCATCGGTTCCAAATCCTGCTAATGCCGAAAAACTTACTTCTCCTGAGTAAACATCTGAGTCTATACCAAAATTGGCATGAACAGATGATTCGGTATTAACTGTTTGCGCATTAATTGTTTGCATTGAAAACAAAAAAAGCACAGCAAGAAAACTTGCTATACTCATAGAGTACTCAAATAAATTTTTGTTAATGCGTCTTTTTAACGTGTTAAATCCCGTCTGCCAACAGACAGGTTTTGTTTCATCAAGCAACATATTGTAATATTTTACATAGTTATTGTATTTGATTTTTTGTTAATAAAAGGGTCACCCAACATACCAACCTAAAAAAATTAAGCCAGCTGTAAAACATCTTTAAAAGAGGTTGTTAAATAACTCAGGGTAATTCGTTAATTCTTAAACGAGAGGTTTAATTTTGAGAGGTAAGAGGGAATTTACTTGTGAGAGATTCAGCTCAGTAGAGAGTATGAGCCACTGTAAAGTTAATCAATTAACACACATTTAACAACTTTATTTCTTATAGCTTATAGTAAAAAAGGGGTTTTTCCTTAACCAGAAAATTACACTTCATAAGTGAATTAAATGCTACGGAGCTTATAAATGTGTTTGAATTTATGGAGTTATTTTTCAGGAAAAAAACTTTAATCAGGTATAAAACAACTTAGTTCTGAAAAGCTTTTAACTACGTTTGAAGTGTATTATTTATCCTTTAGTAAATCTTTATTTAGCTTTAAAAGCTCCTACTTATTATTTTTATCAAACCATTCTTGTGTTCTTAATAGAGAATTTTCTCTTACATCTTGCCAGAATAAATTAATATCTCCTGAGTGGTAATTCTTCAAAAAAGACATAAAAAAACGTAACGGAAATTTTGGGTTTGTAGACCAAATTAAGCCATTGTTGGTAACATCAATCTTTAATGCTTTAGTATATAATTTTCCATCACTATAAAGAAACCCCTTATGCTGTTCTATTGATGTGTTTAATTTTTCATCCCATGTTATTGGGTTAGAAGTTACTGCTCCTTTATACCAATATTTATTTTTAGGATATTTACCTTTTTTAAAGGTATTCCAAGAAACAAAACCACCAACTTCTCGAGGTGAACTCATTGGTCTTACAGTTCTAAATTCATCAGGGAGAATTTTTATTCCAGGTAAATACGCTGCGATTAATTTTTCTTGCAAAGGTGAGTTATCAAAAAAATCCTTTAACAATTGTACTCCGTGTCTAGCTCCTTGACTATGACCTGCTATAATAATTGGCCTATTATTATTATAGTTTTTTAAATATACTTTGAATGCTTCTTTAACATCTTCATATGCTAAATCTAAAGCATTTTTACCCTCACTTTTATAATCCTTAACAAAAGAACGGTAATGTGCTTGCCTATATAATGGAACATACATTTTACCTGACAACGCAAAAGCAGACGCCTGAAATAAAACGGCTTTATTAATTATTTTGCTTTTTTGCTCCTTATCTGTGATGGGAACATTCCAACGAATGTCTTTTTTGCTTGTATTTAAGGTTGGGTATATATAAAACACATCTGCCTTTAATGTATCTATATTATTGGAAGCATATTTTTTAAAATCATCACTATACTTAGATGGTAAAACAGCCCATGAGCTTTCTAATTCATAATTAGGTTTAATTGGTATGATTTTATCTGAAAAAGTTTGTGTTTTATACGTACCACAACTCGTTAACATAAAAAACAACTGTAAGAAAAGAAATTTCAACAATAACCTAACCACCATTTTCAATTTAGTTTTTTGGAATTCTACATTTAGGAAAATCTTCTCTCTATAATTTCGATTAATCTGTTTTCGTATTCTTCTTTCGAAGACCAATCGTAATCAGGTTTAATCATTTTATTGATGAACTTTTTTGCCTCTTTTTCTGTTTTAAAAGTATTGAGCTGTGAAACAACTCTATTAAAATCATTTTGATCACCATCAAACAAATGTTTTACAAAAGCAATTCGATCATTCAAATCTATTTGTATGGTTTTTTGAAAGTAGTCATTTACCGTTTTTTTAGGTTCTGCTTTGGTAAACAAATCGGTCATTACATCTACCGATATTGTGTCTTGCAACTCATCTTCTAAAGTTGGGGTTTTCTTTTCTCCAACATCTTTAACATCATTTTTTACATTGTCGTCATCACCGTGTAACAACTCTTCAAGCTCATCAAAAGGTTGTTCTAAGATTTCTTCAACAATTGTTTCACTTTCAATTGACTCTATAACTTTATCTGCAATTTCTTCTGCTTCTTGTTCCAGTTCTTCTTCTAATTCTTCCTCTAAATGATGTATAACTCTCTCCTCATTAACTTCTTCTTCATTTTCAGTTATCTCATCGTTTACCGTTTTTTCTACACTCCCTTCTGAAACATCTTCAACAACAACTTCTTCTTTATTTGTTATTTCAGTTTCTTCAATTAAAACCTCTTCTATCACAGCTTCAGAATTCTTCTTCTCTTCTGCTAGAATAATATCTTCTAACAACTCCTCTTTGGTTTTTGTAGGATTAGGAGTATTGTTAATATACTCTTCTACATACGCCAAAACCGAAAGCTTTTCGTACACTTCATACGCTTTCTGCTTTAACTCAAACACATCTTCTTTATTTTTCATTTGTAAGATACTGTGCGCTAAACTGGTTAAATCGGATGCTAGTTTTTTGTGCATAAGTTGTCGTTTGATTCTACTATTTGATAGTAAATTTTAATAAATTTGTTCCTTGTTCGAAAGTAATACAAAAATCAATAATTAGAGCTTAAAATTACAAAATGTTTCTTGAAAATACAGTAAATCACACAGAACAATTTGGTTGGATTGAGGTAATTTGTGGCTCAATGTTTTCGGGTAAAACCGAAGAATTAATTCGCAGACTTAAACGCGCGCAATTTGCAAAACAACGTGTAGAAATTTTTAAACCCGCAGTTGATACTCGATACGACGATGAAGAAGTAGTATCACATAACGAAAATAGAATTCGCTCTACTCCCGTACCTGCATCTTCAAACATTCGTTTATTAGCAAACGATGTTGATGTAATTGGAATAGACGAAGCGCAATTTTTTGATGATGAAATTGTAGCTGTATGTAACGATTTAGCTAATAGAGGTGTTCGTGTTATTGTTGCCGGTTTAGATATGGATTTTAAAGGAAACCCGTTCGGACCTATGCCAGCATTAATGGCTACTGCCGAATATGTTACCAAAGTACATGCAGTTTGTACTCGTACCGGAAACCTAGCACATTTTAGTTACAGAAAAGCACAAAGCGATGACTTGGTACTTTTAGGAGAAACTCAAGAATATGAGCCACTAAGTAGAGCTGCTTATTATAAAGCTATGAAAGAGCAACAAACTAAAAATAAAGAAAAAACCAACAATGAATAACAACCATGTTACTGTTTTAGAAATTGATTCGGAAGCTGTATTACACAACTTAGCGTATTTTAAACAAAAGCTACAACCACAAACAAAAATTTTAGTCGTTGTAAAAGCTTTTGGATATGGAAGTGAGGCTGTAGAAATTGCTAAAATTGTACAAGATAAGGTTGATTATTTTGCTGTTGCTTATTCTTATGAAGGAATTTTATTACGTGATGCAGGAATAAAAACTCCTATTTTGGTATTACATCCGCAAATTCAAAATTTAAAAGATATTGTTAAGTACAGACTAGAACCTAACTTATACAACTTTAAAATTTTTGATGCTTTTATGCAACTTGCTGATGAAGCTCCTTTAATGAATTACCCTATTCATATAAAGTTTAATACTGGCTTAAATAGGTTAGGTTTTTGGCATACTGATGTTCCAACTTTACTTACCGAGTTAAAAAAATCGAACAACGTAAAAGTTGAATCTATCTTTTCTCATTTAGCAGCTAGTGAAGACCCAAATGAGCAAGAATTTACTATTGGTCAAATTAACAATTTCGCTTATATCGTTAAACAATTTTACGAGCATTTAGGATACGAACCGATGATTCACATTTTAAATACTTCGGGAATTATAAACTACCCTCAAGCACAATTTGATATGGTTCGTTTAGGAATTGGTTTATATGGTTTTGGAAACAACGAGCAAGAAACTGCTCAACTTAAAAACACACACACGTTAAAATCTATTATTTCACAAATCCACCTAATTCAACCAGGAGAAACTGTTGGATACAACAGAGCTTTTGTTGCCAACCAACCAACGAGAACTGCTACTATTCCTGTTGGGCACGCTGATGGTATTTCAAGAAGACTTGGAAACAAAGAAGGATTTGTTATTATCAATAATCAAGCTGCCCCAATTATAGGAAATGTATGTATGGATATGATTATGGTAGATGTAACAAAAGTTGACTGTAACGAAGGTGATGAAGTAATCATTTTCAACCATCAACAACATATAGAATACATAGCTCATAAGTGTGAAACCATTCCTTATGAAATACTTACTGCGTTATCACAACGAATAAAAAGATTGGTGAAAAGCTAATTTTTTCATACTTTTCAATTCAATTAACTATTAAATCAAATATATGGGAATGCTTAAAGAGTTTAAGGACTTTGCAATGAAAGGTAATTTAGTTGACATTGCAGTAGGTTTTGTTATGGGTGCTGCTTTTAACAAAGTAGTTGCTTCATTTACAGGAGGAATTGTTTCTCCTTTAATCGGACTATTATTTAACGCTGACTTCAAAGACTTAAAATACGTGATAAAAGAAGGTGTTGCTGATGAAGCAGGCGCTGTAACTGGCGAAGTTGCTGTAATGTATGGAGAGTTTTTGACTAACGTAATCGATTTTCTAATTGTTGCTTTTGTAATGTTTATGATTGTAAAAGGTGTTAACGCAATGAAGAAAAAAGAAGAACCTGCTCCTGAAGCTCCAAAAGGGCCTTCTCAAGAAGAATTATTAGCTGAAATTAGAGATTTACTAAAAAAGTAAATCAGTAAAAATAAAAAAGGAGTTTTTTTTGAAAAACCTCCTTTTTTATTTTTATTACTCTTCTAACAATTCAATTACTCTTGGTTGAATTATCCATATTCCAATAGGAAAAAACCAAAAACCCAACATATACCATCCATAACCTTCTTTTTGATTCCTTAAAACTACTATAGATTTTGACAGAAAATAAATAGTATGAATCATAAAGAACATTATTACTAAATGTAAAGGGATAATCACATAAGCAACAACCCCATATTCATGAATGTTTTCATTAGTTATTTTATATCCTCCAAAGAATACCGCAACTAAAAAGTAAATAACTACAAATGCAATTTGAATTTTAAACCTCTTTAAATTAAGTATAGATTTATCTTTTAATTTACTATGTAGCTTTTCCCCTACACCTAAAGTCCAAAACGTGAATAATGAAAAAGCAATAACAAATAATAAGCTCTTTATTATTCCATCAGGAAAAACTGACAATACTATCATAGATAAAAACATTACCCATGGTTTTATTGTAATAATTTTATCGAAAAAATGTTTCATATTATTTTAAATATGTTTTCCTTTTTTCCAACCGTGTTTTCCTAAATACTGTTCTCCAGATTCTACTGCACCGTCTTCAATACTTGTCCCCATAGAGTCATTCCAACGATTTAAATATCCAAAAAGAGAAATTACCCCTAACATTTCAACAATTTCTCCTTCATTCCAATATTTATACAATTCTTCTTTAATCTTTTCATCTACCATATTTGGCACCATCGAAGCTGCTAGTGAAAAATCTAAAGCAGCTCGTTCAGCATCAGAAAAAGCAGGATGCGTTTTATATTCCCAAATATTATCTAATTGCTCTTGTTCTGCTCCGTAACGCTCTGCAGCACGAATTGCATGTGCTTGACAATAACGACAACCCGTTGCATTACTACTCACCCAAGCAATCATTCTTTTTAAAGCCGAAGTTACACGACCGTGATTCGCCATTACCGCCTTATTTAAATTGATAAATGCTTTGGAAATTTCTGGTCTGCGTTGCATGGTTAACACCGAATTCGGACAAAAACCTAAGGTTTCATTATAAAAATCAGACAACTGTTTTGTTTCTGCATCATGATTCGGATCTAAAGGAGTTACTAAAGGCATAGTTCTATTTTTAAATTTTTAATACTAACTTTTTACAGTAAGTTTGTGTTATTATTTCGAACAACTAAGTCGAAACACACAACAACATACTTACGCAAGAAACAAAAAAATATCAAAATATGGCAACGAATACTGTTACAACTGTTTGGAAAGAGAATATGCAATTTGAAAGTGATAATCCTAGCGGACATTCAATACTAATTGACACTTCTGCAGAGTACGGGGGAAATGACTCAGGATTGCGCCCTAAAGCTATGATGCTTTCTTCTTTAGCTGGTTGCTCTGGTTTAGATGTTGTTTCTCTTTTTGATAAAATGCGCTTAGATGTTGATGATTTTAAAATTGTAGTAACTGGAGAATTAACTGAAGAGCATCCAAAATACTACCACAAAGTTTTAGTAGAGTATCATTTTTATGGAAGTGATTTAGACGAGAAAAAAATTAACAAAGCAGTAAATTTATCCATAGAAAAGTATTGCGGAGTGATGGAAATGTTTAGAAAATTTGCTGATGTAACCACAGCTATTCACTTACACAACAACTAATTTATTTTCAGACTGAATTGCTATGCGTTGGAGTTTTAAACCAGAGCCAAATACTAACAAAGTAACTCAACTAGCTAAAGAATTAACCATTGATAAAACCTTGGCTAAAATCTTAGTACAACGTGGTATTGAAACTTTTGAAGATGCTAAACAGTTTTTTCGACCGTCATTAAACGACTTACACGATCCTTTTTTAATGAAGGACATGGAACTTGCAGTTCAGCGTATAGAAAATGCCATAGCAAACAACGAAAATATTTTAGTTTTTGGTGATTATGATGTAGACGGAACCTCTGCGGTTTCATTAATGTCGTCATACTTAAAAACAATTCATCCAAATATTGCAACTTATATTCCAGATAGATACGAGGAAGGATATGGTGTTTCTTTTCAAGGAATTGATTTTGCTGAAGACAATGGATTTTCTCTCATCATAGCTTTAGACTGCGGTATTAAAGCTATTGATAAAGTTGCCTACGCTACTGAAAAAAATATTGACTTTATTATTTGTGACCACCACAAACCTGGGAGTGAAATTCCTAAAGCAGTTGCCGTTTTAAATCCTAAGCAAATAGATTGTAACTATCCATATGATGAATTGTGTGGCTGTGGCGTTGGTTTTAAATTGATTCAAGCATTAGCTTCAAAAAGAAATCAAACTATTGAAGATTTAATTCCGTATTTAGATTTAGTAGCCACTGCAATTGCAGCTGATATTGTTCCAATGACTGGTGAAAATAGAGTTCTAGCTTATCATGGATTACAAGTTATTAATTCACAACCTCGTAATGGTATTAAAGCCATTATTCATCAGTTACAAAAAAAAGAACTCACTATTACTGATGTGGTTTTTATTATCGCTCCGCGAATAAATGCTGCTGGGAGAATGAAACACGGGAACTATGCTGTTGAACTGTTAACCGAAATGGATTTTGATTCAGCAGTTGAATTTGCTTCTGCTATTGAAAAATTTAATTCAGATAGAAGAGAACTGGATAAAGCTATCACTCAAGAAGCTTTATTACAAATTGAAAATAACAACGAACAAGAAAATTACACCACAGTCGTTTTTGATGAAAATTGGCACAAAGGAGTCATTGGTATTGTAGCCTCACGTTTAACAGAAACTTACTACAGACCTACTTTGGTCTTTACTAAAAGTGGTGAGAAATTAGCTGCCTCTGCTCGTTCGGTAAAAGGATTTGATGTATATAATGCTTTAGAAGCATGTTCTGAGTTTATAGAACAATTTGGAGGACATAAATATGCTGCTGGTTTAACACTCTTACCCGAACAATATGAAAACTTTAAAAAGAAGTTCGAAGAAGTAGTTAAAACTACTATTGATAAAAACTTACTAACTCCGGAAATTACCATTGACGCTGAAATTGATTTATCAGAAATTACTCCTAAATTTTTCCGTATCATCCAACAAATGGCTCCTTTTGGTCCACAAAATATGAAACCTGTTTTTACAACTACTGCTGTAAGAGATAATGGTTATGGTAAACAAGTAGGAGCAGACAATAGTCATTTAAAACTGAATATCATTTACGGCTCTGATCAAAAAACATACAATGCTATTGGATTTGGTTTAGGTAATAAAATATCTACCATTCAAAATGATTTTGATATTGCTTTCACGCTAGACGAAAACACATGGAATGGTTATACTTCTATTCAACTAATGTTAAAAGATTTAAAGTAGTAAAACCCTCTGTTTTTTTATTTAGAATAATTCCAAATAAACTTATATATTTGTTATCGAAATAAATATAGTTATGGACGGAATTACTAAAATATACGACAACAACATAGGTATTTCTTTTCATTGGAAAGAAAACGATTCAAACTTAGTTCAATTAATATTTAGAGACACAGGATTTCATTTAACTGAGCAAGAAATAGAATTATTTTTAGACAAAGTAACTGACTCTAAACTCCAAAAAAATTGTGCTACTTGTAGTAAGGGTAAAGATTGTAGATCCATTTTACTTCAAACTCCCTCTAATAAAGTAAGTATGGCTGTATCATCAGTTGAACTGTGGCAAATAGACGATCTTTTAAAAGGCACTTTATTTCAACTAAGAATGAATAATTATTTAAATGATATCTGTAAAAATTAAAAAGGCTTGCAAAATTTGCAAGCCTTTTTAATTATTTATCTTCTTTAATCAAGTACATATATACTGGATAATGATCACTATAACCTCCCGTATATTTCCCGTAAGAAAAACTCCTAAAAGGATACCCTTTATAACGCCCACTTTTTTGAGTCAAAAAGCGCTTGTTAAAGATCCCTGATTTAAACATTTTATAGGTTGAAAAATCTTTTTCCCCTTTATCTAATAAAGGAGAAGTAAACATAATTTGGTCAAATAAATTAATATTATCTCTGTATCCTAATGTATTAAATCCACGACGGAACATATCTTCATAAGGATTATAAATATCTCCTTCTTTTACATTCTTCTTCTTACTTTTAGTTTGTAAAACAGTTTTAAAGCTAGAGTTAATAGGATCATCGTTAAAATCTCCCATAATTAACACTTTCGGATTTGGATCGTTTTCTTTAATCTTCTCAATTATTTGTTTTACTTTATAAGCTGCTTTCTCTCTCAAAGGTCTACTCTTTGCTTCTCCACCTCTACGAGAAGGCCAGTGGTTAACGATTACATGAACCAACTCATCATCTAAATACCCAGTTACCAATAAAATATCACGCGTATCAACTTTGAAGTTTTGATCGTAAATATTAGGATTAAACGCTTCAAAATGAATTGGCTTAAAATAACGTGGTTGATATAATAATGCTACGTCAATTCCTCTTTTATCAGGAGAGTCAAAATGAATAATTTCGTAACGCTTGCTCTTTAATCTTTCAGATTTTACCAAGTCTTCTAAAACTTTTCTGTTTTCAATTTCAGCTACTCCTAAAATTGCTGGACTTGTTTTTGCTTTTTCCTCTCCTAGTTGTGAAATAACTTCACCTAGTTTATCTATTTTATCCCAATACACTTCTTCTTTATCTCCTTTCATTTCCATGATTGGACTTGCTTCATCATTTTTTTCAGAATCATTTTCTGTATCAAAAAGGTTTTCTAAGTTGTAAAACCCAACAGTTCTTATTTTAAATTTTTTCTGATTTTGTTGTGAGTATGTAGAAAACACAACAAAAGCACATACTAAAAAAGTAGCTATATTTCTCATTTAATAAATTTTACGCGGCAAAAATAAAACAATTTTCAAGCCAAAAGTTTTTATTTAACAGAATATTGCGTTTCATAATGTTAACTTAACATTAAGATAATTATAATTTTATTAATTTTGCATCCCTTTTGCTGTACTTTTAAGCAACTGGAATTAACTTAATTAAATATTTTATAAACAAACATTTATGAGAAATTTTACGATAGCAATGTTATTACTCTTTTTCAGCTCACTAGCTATAAATGCGCAAAACATTGTGAAAGGAGTCGTAATAAACAACGATTCTGAAAACCCTATGCAAGGTGTTTCTGTAAGTGTAAAAGAAGCAAACATTTCTAGTGTAACAGATGCTAGTGGTGCTTTTACATTAAATGAGTTACCAAACGGAAGACAAATTGTAACGGTATCCTTCTATGGATATGAAACTCAAAATTTTCCAGTAGAAATATCTGGCAAAGAAATAGATTTAGGAAACATCTATATGTATGAAGATATTTCTGAAGATCAAGACTTAAGTACTATTACTATTACTGATGATGAATTAAGTAGTGATGAAAGTGCTGCTGATAACATCTCTGGTTTATTACAAGCTACACAAGATGTATATTTACGTACAGCTGCTTTTGAATGGAGTAGTTCTTTTTACAGAGTTCGTGGTTTAGATTCTGAAAACGGTAAAGTTTTGATTAATGGTGTTGAAATGAACAAATTGTACAATGGAAGACCTCAATGGAGTAACTGGGGAGGCTTAAATGATGTTGTTCGTAACCAAGAATTCAATAATGGATTTTCACCTTCTTATTATACTTTTGGTGGAGTTCTAGGATCTACAAATATTAACACTCGTGCTTCTGAATACAGAGAAGGAGGAAGAATTAATTATGCTTCTTCAAATAGAAGTTATAATCATAGATTAATGGCAACGTACGCTTCTGGTTTAATGGAAAATGGCTGGGCAATAGCGGTTTCTGGTAGTAAAAGACATGCAGATGAAGGTTTTACAGATGGAACTTCATATAATGCACACTCAATATTTTTTTCTATAGAAAAGCAAATTAATAAAAATCATAGTTTAAACTTTACTGCTATACAAGCTCAAAACAATAGAGGTAAATCTGCAGCTAATACTGATCAAGTTTATGATATTAAAGGGATAAAGTACAACCCTTATTGGGGATATCAAAATGGAAAAATCAGAAACTCACGTATAAAGAGAGTAAATGAGCCGATTTTAATGTTAAATCATTATTGGAACATTGGAGACAAGACCACTTTAAATACAGGGGTAGCATATCAATTTGGTGAAATTGGTAATAGCCGTATTGATTTTAATGGAGGTAACGATCCTAATCCTACTTATTACAAAAACTTACCTTTCTATTATCTTAACAATCCTAATTACCCTAATAGTCCGAGTAGTTTTGATTATGCTGAAGCATACAAATCATTAACAAACTTCCAAAATGATGGTCAACTAAATTGGACAAATTTATATGCAGGTAATGAAAATAGTGGTGATAATGCTCGTTTTGCTTTATATGAAGATCGTAATGACGACACACAACTAACAGTTAATTCAATCTTAAACACTGAATTAACAGACAACATTACATTAACAGGAAGTTTAGAGTATAGAAAACTAGACTCAGAGAATTTTGCTTATATTCAAGATTTATTTGGTGCAACTGGATATTTAGACATCAACAAATTCGGAACTCAAGGTACTGATGATTATCAAAATGACTTATTAAACCCTAACAGGGTAGTAAAAGAAGGGGATAGATTTAAGTACAACTTTAAATTAGCATCTGAAGTATATGGAGGTTTTGCACAATTGCAATTTAAATATAATAAAGTAGATTTTTATGTTGCGGGTTCTGCACACAACACAACTCACCAAAGAGATGGATTATATAAAAACGGGATTTTCCCAGGAGACCCAACAGATTCTGCAATACCAAATTCTTTTGGAAAATCTAAAAAATTAGATTTCTTAGGTTTTGGAGCTAAAGGAGGGTTAACTTATAAAATTTCTGGTCGCCATTTATTAGACTTTAACGGAGGTTATATTAGTAAAGCCCCATCAATTCGTAATTCTTTTGCAAATTCTAGATCAAACAACTTAACTGTTGCTGATGTTAGTAGTTTAGAAAACGAAAAAATTATGTCTTTTGATGCTAGTTACATTTTAAGAACTCCTTTCTTTACAGGTAGATTAACAGGGTACTACACAGGAATTCAAGATGCTACGGATATCGCATTTTACTTTCTTGGAGGTAACAACTTATTTATCCAAGAAGTTGTAACAGGTATCGATAAAAAACACATTGGAGCTGAATTAGGTATTGAAGCACAAGTATTATCTACACTTAAATTAAAAGCTGCTGCTAACTTTGGTAAGTATACTTATGATAATAACCCTAATGTAGCTTTAGCAACAGAAATTAGCGACGCATCTGGGGCGCAAGGTTTTGATGAGAGAGGGATTAGAGATTACGGTCAAGCAAATCTTAAAGGTTATAAAGTAGCTTCTGGACCACAAAAAGCATATTCTTTTGGTTTTGAATATAGAGACCCAGAATATTGGTTTGTAGGAGTTACTGGTAACTATTTAGATGATGCCTATATAGATCCTTCACCTATCAAAAGAACAAATAGCTTTAGCATAGACCCTAATACAAATACTACTTTTACTGATTTTGACCCAGCAGTTTCTAAAAAATTATTGGCTCAAGAAGAGTTTGGAGGATACTTCACATTAAACGCTATTGGAGGTAAAACTTGGAAAGTTGGTAAAAATAAGTATATTGGTTTCTTTGCTAGTGTAAGTAACATACTTAACGAAGAATTCAAAACAGGAGGTTACGAACAAGGTAGAACAGGTAATTATCAATTAGAAAGAGATGATCATGCTGCAGGAAATCCTAACTTCGGAAGTAAATACTGGTATGGTAGAGGAACAACATATTTCTTTAATGTAAATTATAGATTCTAAAAACACGATTAAAATGAAAACAATAAGCATATTTAAATACGTAGCAATATTTTTTATTGCATTATCTTTTTCTTCTTGTGTAGAGGATTATGATTTTACTATTCCAAAGACTGGAGATGATATAAATTACGCAAACTTAAAATCGTTAAACGAAGTTGCGGCATTATACACCAATCGAATTGAAGATATTAAAGAGGATATCACTACATCTGGTTATGTAGTATCAGACGATAGAGAAAGTAATTTTTACAAAACGCTTATCATTCAAGATAAGCCAGAAGACCCAACAATAGGTTTTGAAGTTAAAATAAATAAATCAAACCTAGGAGCTGAATTTAGCCAAGGTAGAAAAGTATACATTAAACTTAATGGGCTTTCTATAGGTAAAGATTCTAGAACTCAATCTTTTCAAATTGGTGTAAGAGGCGGAAGCAGAATGTACTCAATTAGCGAAAATGATTATGCTAAACATATCGATCGTTCTTCTGAAATTGCAACTATTATACCTACTGTACTAAAAGCAGATGAGTTACAAGATTCTAACATTAATACGCTGGTTAAAATAAACAACTTACAATCTAAAACTAAAGGATTAACTTTTGCAGATCCTGATAGCACTTATGATCAAAACAGATACTTTGTAAGTTGTGACACCTTTGATGAAATAATCTTAAGAACTAGTGGTTTTGCTAACTTTAAATCATTACCAATTCCAGATAAAAAAGGAAGTATTACTGCAGTGTTAAACAAATACAACAGCTCTTATCAGTTAAAAATTAACGATGCAAAAAGTGTTGATTTCACAGAAGAATATGGGTGTTTTAACAATCCAACTCCTGCAACTTTAGCAGAAATTAAAGCTTTATATAATGGAGGCAGCACAAGAATTCTTCAAGGTTCAACAATAAAAGTAGTAATTACTTCTGATCTTGCTAAAGGTAATATTTCTAATAGAAATGCATTTGCTCAAGAAGGAAACACAGGTATTGCTTTACGTTTTAGTGACACTTATAATTTAAATTTAGGTGATGAAATTGAAATCGCTGTAGGTGGCTTAATATTAAATAAGTATAACGGTTTATTGCAGTTAAACTTAGCCACTTCAGATATTATTAATACAACTGCTGGTACTTTACCAACGCCAGAAGTAATTACTTTAGCACAAGCTTTAACTGGTGATTACGAAAGTAGATTAGTTAAAATTGAAGGTGTTCAATTTAAAGATATTGCAAAGAAATATCTTGGCGCAAACACTTTAACATCAGATTGTACAGACGAATTAAAAGTTGTTTCAATAAGAAGTAGCGCTTTATTCCAAGATAATCAAGTAAGTGATAAAAAAGGAAGTATTACAGGTGTTATGAGCAACTCTAATGGAGCACAAATTTATATTAGAGATGAAACTGATGTTAACTTCACAGAGGCTTATACTTGTACTTCTACTGGAGGTAGTGGTTCTGAGACTCTTTTCTTCTCCGAATTAGCTGACCCTAATAATCTTTATAAAGCTAGATTCATCGAAATTTACAATCCAACTTCAGCAAGTATTGACTTATCTGGATGGGTACTTAGAAGATACACTAACGGTAACACTACTAGTAGCACATTAGATTTAACAGGAAGCACAATTACTGCAGGACAAGCATTTGTTATTGCTGCCTATGCATCAGACTTCCAAGCTACTTATGGATTCGCAGCAGATTTAGATGGAGGTGGTATAGTTAATACAAATGGTGATGATAATTTTGAACTAGTTGATCCTTCTGGTAATGTAGTTGATGTTTTTGGTGTTCCTGGTGAAGATGGTAGTAACACTAACCATGAATTTGAAGACGGAAGAGCTTACCGTAAATCTTCTATAACACAAGGTAATCCAACTTATACTTTCTCTGAGTGGGAAATATTAAATGACACAGGTGCTGCTGGTACAACTAACTCACCTCAAGACGCTCCTGGTATTTTTACTCCTGGCGTAAGATAATCTCTTAACTTTATAAAATCAAAAACCCAAGTTTTAAAACTTGGGTTTTTTTATGCATATTTATCTTGTAAAAAAGCACCTATGTTTTCTTCTAAGCAAAGAATAAATAACGCATTTAAAAAAGCAAAAGAACTTCCTTTGAATAAGGAATCTAAGTATATTATATTTTCTGATTGTCATAGAGGTGACAATAGTTTTGCAGATGATTTTTCTCACAATCGTAAAATTTTTCATTTTGCATTATCCCAATACTTACAAAAAGAATTTACCTATATAGAATTGGGTGACGGTGATGAACTTTGGGAAAACAAGTTTGTAAATATTTTCAATGCGAATAAAGACGTATTCTTATTACTTCAAAAATTCCATCAGAAAAATAAGCTGTATTTTATTTGGGGGAATCACGATATGGATTATAAAAACCCTAAAAATATTACTAAAAACCTGAGTTCATTTTACGACACTATTGATGGAAAAGAAAAAGAATTACTTCCTAACGCTTCGTTTTCAGAAGCTATTCGACTAACGCAAAATGATGGTAAATCAATTTTTTTATTACATGGGCATCAAGCAGATTGGTTTAACTATATTTTTTGGAGATTGAGTAGATTTTTGGTTCGTGTTTTGTGGAGGCCTTTACAACTAATCGGAATTAAAGACCCTACAAGTCCAGCTCAAAACTTTAAAGAACTTATTAAAGTTGAACACCGATTAGAAAAATGGATAAAAGAAAACAATAATCAAATGATTATTACTGGACATACTCATCGTCCACGTTTTCCTTCTTGCGAAGAGTTACCACATTTTAACGATGGCAGCTGTGTTCATCCGAGGTGCATAACTGGTTTAGAAATTGAAAACAACGAAATAACCCTAATAAAATGGCATGTAATAACTAATGAAGACGGAACCATGCAAATAGTTAGAAGCATTTTAGAAGGTCCTGAAAAAATAGTCGATTATATATAGCATTTTAACTATTTACTTTCTCTTAACCTTACAGGTTTTTCTATAACAGTTTATTAAATTACGCTTAATATTAATATAAAAAGAAGAAAATACTTTTGAGTGTCCTTTTTATTTAGGACGCAGTCATTATAAATTTATTAGTTTTTGTCGACTATTTATTTGACTTACCATACTGCCTTGTTTCAAGGCAGTTTTTATTTAATGTTTGATTAACATAAACTTAACATAAATATTGGTTATTTGCCGCGACAAAAATTAATAAACAACACAACTAATGAACTGTAAAACTGCACTTACAATTGTAAGTATGTTTGTATTATCAAACATGTATGCGCAACAACCAAACTCACCTAAATTTGGCAAAGGATTATTTAATCTAATAGGAAAAGACAGCACTTGGTCTATGAAAATAGGTGCCAGAATGCAATTTTTAACAACAGCAGAATGGGATTCAAATAAAGACGGATTACACAACCCTACTTCTTCAATGTTAGTACGAAGAGCTAGACTTAAATTTGATGGTTTCGCTTTTTCTCCTAAATTAAAATATAAATTAGAGTTAGGTTTATCTAATAGAGATATCGGTAAAGCTTCTTCTGTTACAAATGACGCTCCAAGATATATTTTAGACGCCGTTGTAAAATGGAATTTTTATGAAAACTTTGAATTATGGGTAGGTCAAACTAAATTACCAGGAAACAGAGAACGCGTTATTTCTTCAGGAAACTTACAACAAGTAGATCGTTCTTTATTAAACAGTAGGTTTAATATAGACCGTGACATGGGATTCCAGATAAGACATCACTTTAACTTATCTAATAATTTTATCGTTCGTGAAGCTTTATCTTTTTCGCAAGGAGAAGGAAGAAATATTACTACAGGAAATTTAGGAGGTCACCAATATACGGGTCGTCTTGAGTTTTTACCTTTTGGGAAGTTTACTGGTAAAGGAGATTACTCTGGTAGTGATTTAAAATTTGAAGAAAAATCAAAATTATCAATTGGAGTTACTTACGATTACAACAATAATGCTGTTAAAAATAGATCTAACCAAGGTAGCTATATGCTAATTGATAATGATGGTGAAATTGAGAATAGCAATGTATTCAAATCTAACATTTCTACACTTTTTATTGATGCTATGTACAAATACAAAGGATTTTCTTTTATGGGAGAATATGCTGATAGATCTGCAGATAAAACATCATATGTTAATTCAGAAGGAAACACTAAATACGTTCAAGTTGGTAACTCATTAAACCTACAAGCTGGTTATCTATTATCAAAAACCTTAGAAGTATCTGGTAGATATACAAATGTTGATTGGGATAAAGCAATTGGTAGAAGTACCGAAAATCAATATACTTTAGGAGTATCAAAGTATATAGCTGGTCATAAATTAAAAGTACAAACTGATATAAGCTATTTAGATTTAGCTTCTAGCACAAACGAATTAATGTATCGCTTACAAGTTGACATTCACTTTTAAAAAAAATAACGTAAACCTAACATAAACACCAACAAGTGTTCGTAGATTTGCAAGTCGAAATTTAAAGATAAAAAATGGGAGATCCTTATATTTTAATGTTAGTCGCTCTAGCCGTTTTAGCTATTGTTGACTTAGTAGTGGGAGTTAGTAACGATGCTGTTAACTTTTTAAATTCAGCAATCGGTTCTAAAGCAATTAAAGTAAGAAACATTATGATAATTGCTAGTGTTGGGGTGTTTATGGGTGCTATTACTTCTAGTGGTATGATGGAAGTTGCTCGTAAGGGTATTTTTAACCCTAACATGTTTATGTTTCAAGACATCATGTTTATATTCATGGCAGTAATGATTACTGATATTTTATTATTAGACATCTTTAATTCATTAGGAATGCCTACCTCTACAACGGTTTCTATTGTATTTGAATTATTAGGAGCTGCTGTTTGTATATCATTAATTAAAATTGCTGCCAACGATAGTCAATCTATTTCAGACATTTGGAACTATATTAACCATAAAAAAGCAATTCAAATCATTAATGGTATTCTACTCTCAGTAGTGGTAGCCTTTTCTGTGGGTGCTATTGTTCAGTTTATATCTCGTTTAATTTATTCATTCAATTTTGAAAAAAGAGCTAACTACATTAACGCTTTGTTTGGTGGATTTGCAATTACTGCAATTACCTATTTTATCATTATAAAAGGAATGAAAGGAACTCCTTTTTATAAGGATGTAAAACACTTAATTGAAGGAAATACTTTAGCAATTATTGCCATAAGTTTTGCTGCTTGGAGTTTAATTTCACAAGCATTAATTAGCTTGTTTAAAATCAACATTTTAAAATTAATTATTGGGGTTGGTACTTTTTCTTTAGCAATGGCGTTTTCAGGTAACGATTTAGTAAACTTTATTGGTGTACCTATCGCTGCATGGAACTCTTACCAAGCTTGGGAGGTTTCGGGTATAGCACCTGATGCTTTTTCTATGGGAATTTTAGCTAAAAAAGTACCTTCTAACGTATGGTTATTATTATTAGCAGGTGCTATTATGGTTGTTACTTTATGGACATCTAGCAAAGCTAAAAACGTAATTAAAACAGGTATTGATTTATCTCGTCAAGGAGATGGGCACGAAAAATTCCAACCAAACCCATTATCAAGAATTGTTGTAAGGGGAGCTATGGGAATTAACGCTGCTATTAGCTATATAGTTCCTAAACAAACGTTGGCTTTTGTTGATTCTAAGTTTCAAAAACCAGTAATTGAGTTACCTAAAGATAAAACTTACGAAATGCCTGCTTTCGATTTAGTAAGAGCAGCTGTAAACTTAATTGTTGCTGGTATTTTAATATCTATAGCAACTTCTATGAAGTTACCGCTTTCTACTACTTATGTAACTTTTATGGTAGCAATGGGTACCTCTTTAGCTGATAGAGCTTGGGGACGTGAAAGCGCGGTATATAGAGTTGCTGGTGTAATTAATGTTATTGGTGGTTGGTTCTTAACAGCTATTACTGCTTTTATTGCTGCAGCAATCGTAGCATACTTAATTAGTTGGGATATGGTAATGGTACCTGTTCTATTGGCTATTGTTGCTATACTAATTGGTAGAAACACATTATTACATAGAAAAAAATCGAAAGAAGAGAAAAAACAAATGCATTTTGAAAGAGCTGAATTAATTACCATTAATGGTGTAATTGAAGAAAGTTCAGACCATATTGCAGGTGTTGCAGATAGAGTTAACAAACTTTACTCTAGCGTTGTAAAAGATTTAGCTACGCACGATTTAGTTAAGCTACGTAAAACGGACAAACACGTTACCAAGCTTAACGACGAAATTGACAGCTTAAAAGATGGTGTATTCTACTTTATTAAATCGTTAGATGACACCTCAGTTCAAGCAAGTAGGTTTTATATCCTAATTTTAGGATATTTACAAGATGTAGCACAATCTATCAGTTATATTTCTAGAGCTACTTATAAGCACGTAAATAACAATCATAAAAATCTTAAAAAAGGTCAGATTAAAGACTTGAAAAAGATTGACAACACACTTTCTAAATTATTAGAAGACATTAGTGCTACTTTTGGAAATAGAAGCTTTGATAATTTAGAGCACATCATTAACGAAAAGAAAGAGTTATTAAAAGATGTAGCTACTTCTATAGAAAAACAAGTAGAACGTATTAGAACGGACGAAACAAGTCCTAAAAACACTACTTTATACTTTAGTATTTTAATAGAAACTCAAGACTTAGTATCTGCTTTAATGAGTTTACTAGAAACTTACGAAGAGTTTCATATAAGTACAAAAGCTATCTAATTAATTTAGGCAGTTTACAAACTAAAAAACCGAGCAAATTGCTCGGTTTTTTTATTCTTTTATTTTCAATTTAACGTTTTTTCATCGGACGCATTAATCCTTCTTGTGCAACAGAAGCCACCAGCTTTCCTTCTCTGGTATAAATATTACCACAAGCAAAACCACGAGCCCCGAATGAATTTGGGCTTTCTACCGAAAACAACATCCAATCACTAAAATCAAAATCACGGTAAAACCACATCGAATGGTCTAAACTCGCCATTTGAGTATTCCCAAAATTAGCAACACTCGCATTAGGATTTAAACACGCTGTTAAAATATTATAATCTGAAATATAGGTTAAAATCTGTTGTTTTATTGCTAATTCTAAATTAGATGAATCTCCTTTTAACTTAAACCAAACATCAACAACCGGTGGTAAATCTTTTTTATCTAACGGATTTACAATTTGAACAGGTTTAAAATCAATAGGACGTTCAATACTTAAAAAATCTTTCATTTTTTGAGGTAAAAACGCACCAAATTGATCTAACATATCCGTCCAACTCAACAACTCCTCTGGTTGTTTTATAGCTGTTTTTATTGGCATTTGATGTTCATACCCTTCTTCTTTTCTGTGAAACGAACACGCTAAAATAAATATCGTTTTATCTTGTTGGTGTGCAGTAACTCTTCGTGTAGAAAAACTACCTCCATCTCTAATTATTTGAACGTTATATGTGATGGGTAGTTCTAAATTTCCTGCTTCTAAAAAATAAGAATGTAACGAGTGTAACATTCGCTCTTTAGGTACCGTTCTGTAAGCAGCGTTTAACGATTGTGCTAATACCTGACCTCCAAATACATTCGGACTCCCTATATCTCTACTTACTCCGTTATAGTTACCATTTCCTAAATCGTCGAGAGTAAGTATATTTAATAATTCTTCTGTGTTTTTCATTGACTAATTCTAATCGTAGTTACACTACTTTTTCTATATGTTTAAAAGGCTTTTTTTGATTGAATTCTGTTGGTTGAATCTTTTTCAAAAACAAGCTTAAAATCCTATTCGGAATACTGTTTTTATGTCGTAAATAAATGGTTAAATCTTGCGGAACCGCTCCTACAGAACTTTTAATTTCACTAGCAGTTCTACCAAAATTAATGGTTTTTAGTTGATGTTTTATTGATAAAGAAATATAATCGTACAACATTCGCTGATAAATAGCATAGGTTTTATTATACTGATAATCGATACCTACAAAATGCGCATCTAACGAGTTTTGACTAATAATTCCTGATAAAAATCCAACCAATTTATCTTCTAACCAATAGGCTTTTACAATGTAATTATCTCCTAAATTTTCTTTTAAGAGCTTATAGGTTTCTAAATTAAAATCTCCCAAATTAAAACTCGCTTTGTTAGATACTGTTTTGTACAACAACGTCATTTCTGGTAATAGCTGTTCTAAATTTTCCGTTTGAACATCTACCACTCGCAAATCAGCACTTTGTTTTAACGCTCTTCTTGCTTTTACTCTAAATTTGGTTTTAAAAGCTGCTAAATAATCATCAAACGTATGCCAATTGTCTTCTAAAACCAATAGCATATTCGGATCTACGTTAAAAGAATTGTACCCTTCTTTATACAGTGTATCGGTAATAAAAAGCGATTCGTTTACAAAATCTTTTAGCATAAAAGCATCTATTGTGTTCTTTGAAACTTCCTTTTCAAAATCGATAATAGCTTGTGCTATTTCTTTTAAAACTTGCTTTTTGTCTTGATTGTGTTTGATGAAAACTCCGTGTTCGCCACTTACAAAAGTATTACCACAAGTAAGTACTTTAAAAGGTCTTTCGGATGGTAGAATATGGAGTTTCCTTCCCATACATTTTACCCATTCTACAATTGATTGTAAATTATTCTGAACACTTTCTAGGTAAAAATCTATTACTTGAACCGTTGCTAAAGCAATTGCATTTTTTGCTTCATCAAACAATAAAATATAAGCGAATTGAATTTGTGGATTTCCTTTTTCTAGCGCAGCTAAATAATTAGGGTGGAAATATAAATTATCAGAACATTGAAGTTCTTGCCAAACTTCTTCAGGAATATCATCAACCGACGAAAAATAACATACGTTCGATGATTTTTTTTTACACAATAGTTTACTTACCAAATCCCTTAAATTAATTGAGTGTAAATTACTAAAAGTTTATCAATTATTTCTTTTTCAAATTTTTCTAAAACAAAGCAAAAAACCACTGCTAAAATAACAGTGGTTTTTTTTAATGGATGTTTTTGCAATTATTTACAATAAGGTATTGTAACAAAACCTTCTACAAAATTATCTGCGCTCGAATCTGCTTTTAATTTTACTGTAATCTCGTTGCTTGTAATTCTAACAACCTCAACAGTTCCTTGAAAATAATTTATAGGTGTCGTGCCTTTTTTATTAAAAATAACGTTTACATCCTTATAAATTCCTAGTTCAGGTTTCACATAAGCAGAAATTGCCAATTCAAAATTAAAAATATCTGAATTACAATTCGCTTCAACGTTGGTAATATTTATTGAAACTTCATCACCAGACATAAATGCTTTACCTCCTTGAGCTGTAAAACTCGTACCAAATACTTTTCCTGATAGTTTTGTGTTTGCTATTCCTGAAATATCTGAATCATTATCAGAACAAGCGCTTATAAATAGCATTGAACACACTAAAACTACATAGCTAATTTTAAAAATTCTTCTCATTTTTTATACTAATTATCCTACAATATTGATGATTTTACCCGGAACAATAATTACTTTCTTTGGCTCACGTCCTTGTAATTGTTGTTGTGTTTTTTCGTGTGCCATCACTACTTTTTCTATCTCGTCTTTGCTTAAATCTAGTGGTAACTCTAAAGTAAAACGCATTTTTCCATTGAAAGAAACCGGATAGTTTTTAGAGCTCTCAACCAAGTGTTTTTCTTCAAATTTTGGAAAATCTACGGTTGAAATTGATTCGCTATGTCCTAACTGACTCCATAATTCTTCTGCGATATGCGGTGCATACGGAGAAATTAATACTAACAATGGTTCTAAAATAGCACGTTTGTTACATTTTAAAGCCGACAACTCGTTTACCGCAATCATAAAAGTAGAAACGGATGTGTTGAACGAGAAATTCTCAATATCTTCTTCTACTTTCTTAATTGTTTTATGTAAGGTTTTTAACTCGTCTTTGGTTGGTTCTGCATCAGAAACGTTGATACCGTTTTCATCTGTGAATAATTTCCATAATTTCTTTAGGAAAGAATATACTCCTGAAATCCCTGAGGTTTTCCAAGGTTTTGTTTGCTCTAACGGTCCTAAGAACATTTCAAATAAACGTAAACTGTCTGCTCCGTATTCTTCACAAATTAAATCTGGATTTACAACATTGTATTTCGATTTCGACATTTTTTCAACCTCGCGAGAAACTTTAAAAGTTCCGTCTTCTTCATAGATAAATTCTGCATCTTTAAATTCTGGTCTCCAATTTCTAAAAGCTTCAGTATCTAATTCATCAGATGCATTTACCAAAGACACATCAACATGTATTGACGTACCTTTATCTCCAGTAATGTACCTTTCAGAAACAAAATCATCTCTTTCTTCAGAAGGTAAAACTTTAGAAATAGCATCTTTATATTTAGAATTCTTATATTTAAGAATATCTAAATCGAAACTTTCATTTTCATTTACACCTCTTTCTTTTAAGTATTCCTTTAGATCACGTATTTTATGAGAAATTAAAACTGGTTTATTTAACTTAATTTCTCTTACCATTTCTCCTAATCCTACTGAACCTTCTTCACTACCATCCAATTTTTCGTAAAAAATTATACTATCAACCCTTTCCACAAAAGCAGAAGTTCCTAAGATCATTCCTTGGTTGATGAGTTTTTTAGCAAATTCATCCACAGGTAACAACCCTCTATCAAATAAGAATTTTTGCCAAAAACGCGCATATAATAAGTGTCCTGTAGCATGTTCAGAACCTCCAATATATAAATCTATTTGCTTCCAATAGTCAACCGCTTCTTTACTCACAAACTCTCCTTCGTTGTTTGAGTCCATATAACGGTTAAAATACCAAGAACTTCCTGCCCACCCCGGCATTGTGTTTAGTTCTAGTGGAAAAACAGTTTCGTTGTCTATCAACTCATTACTCACTACTTTGTTCTCAATACTATTCCATGCCCAAACCTCAGCATTTCCTAGTGGTGGTTTTCCATCTTCAGTTGGTAAGTATTTTTCAACTTCTGGCAATACAATTGGCAAATGCTTTGCATCAATCATTTGCGGCATTCCGTCTTTGTAATATACTGGGAAAGGTTCTCCCCAATAACGTTGACGACTAAATACAGCATCGCGTAAACGATAGTTTATCTTTCCGTAACCAAATCCTCGTTTTTCCAATTCATAGATTACGGTTTTCATTCCTTTCTTATAATTTAAACCATCTAAGAAATCAGAGTTTGCTAATTTAATTCCATCTTTAGCATCGTTCGCTTTTTCAGAAATATCAACATCTGCAAAAATATTCGGAATCTCTAATCCGAAGTGTTTTGCAAAATCGTAATCACGTTGGTCACCACATGGTACTGCCATAACTGCTCCTGTACCGTAGCTTGCTAATACATAATCACCAATCCAAATCGGTACTTGTTTTCCTGTAAAAGGATGCAACGCATACGCACCTGTAAACACTCCTGAAATAGTTTTTACATCTGCCATACGATCACGCTCTGAACGTTTTGCTGTAGCTTCTACATAAGCTTCTACAGCCTCTTTTTGTTCTGCAGTGGTAATTTTCGCCACCAAGTCATGCTCTGGAGCTAAGGTCATAAAAGACACTCCAAAAATAGTATCAGGACGTGTTGTGAATACGTCTATTTTAGCATCATGACCATCCACATCAAAAGCAACCATTGCTCCTTGCGAACGACCGATCCAGTTAGTTTGAGAATCTTTTAATGGCTGTGGCCAATCAATATTTTGTAATCCGTCTAATAAACGTTGTGCATACGCAGAAATTCGCATAGACCATTGGGTCATTTTTTTACGAACTACAGGGTGTCCTCCACGTTCTGAAACTCCATTTACAATTTCATCGTTTGCTAATACCGTTCCTAGTGCTGGACACCAGTTTACTTCGGTATCAGATAAAAATGTTAAACGGTATTGTAATAATATTTCTTGTTGTTCTTTGTCAGAAAAGCTCTTCCATTCTTCCGCAGAAAACACCTTAATATCTTCATCAGAAACGGCATTTACATTTGCATTTCCTTCTGCTTCAAACTTAGCTACTAACGTTGCAATATCTTCTGCTTTATCCGTGTCTTTGTTATACCAAGAGTTGAATAGTTGAATAAAAATCCACTGCGTCCATTTGTAGTACTTAGGATCTGAAGTACGAACTTCGCGAGACCAATCGAACGAAAACCCGATATTATCTAACTGACGACGGTAAGTTTTAATATTCGTTTCTGTCGTAATAGCTGGATGCTGCCCTGTTTGAATCGCATATTGTTCAGCAGGTAATCCGAAAGAGTCATATCCTTGTGGATGCAATACATTAAACCCTTTATGGCGCTTATAGCGCGCATAGATATCAGATGCGATATATCCTAACGGGTGCCCTACGTGTAATCCTGCTCCTGATGGATAAGGAAACATGTCTAACACATAATATTTTGGTTTATCAGAATTATTTTCAGCTTTAAATGTTTGGTTTGTTGCCCAAAATTCTTGCCACTTCTTTTCTATTTCTTGATGATTGTATTGCATTATCTTATTTTGGTTTCAGTCATTACGAGAAATGAAATAACAAAGTAATCTTTGTTTGAGATTACTTCACTTAGCTCGCAATGACGTGATTTTGAAGCTGCAAATTTACAATTATCGTTTGGAAGTGAAAAGCCATAAAAACAAAAAGGCTTTATTGGTAAATAACCAACAAAGCCTTTTACATAATTTATTAAATTTTATCCTTTAACAGGCACCGTAACTATCGTGTCACCCCACCCTAAGTACATGTTAAAAGTATCATCTTCTCCTTCAAATACAATTGAAAAAACTTCAATAGATTTATTGGCTTTAGACACTGTTCCTTTAACTCTAACAACATCATCTGATTCGTTATAAAAAAATGCTCCCCAAACATTGGTTGAGGTATTTAAAATAACCGTCCACTCTTTGTCTCCAGGAATCGTAAACATCGTGTAAGTTCCTGATTTTACCTCTTTACCTCCAAAAACTACATCTTTATAAAATGTGATTTCGGTAGCTTCATCAGCTCCTGTTCTCCATATTTTTCCTGCTGGAGCAAGTTTAGCTAACGATCGTTTTTTTAATTGAGGTCGGCTATAAATAACTTTTACTTTTTTATCTATAACCCTATAACTACTTGGGTATGTAGCAGCATCCATAGGACTTTTATCTAGCCCAGGAAATTTTTGTGCTGCTACTTCATTAGACAACACCAGCATTACAGCGAATATGATGATTGATAAAATTGAATTTTTCATCTCTATATTTTTTAATTATTCATAAAGTATTTAAGATACTTTCTTCTAGTTTTCAGGCTACTAAAATACAAATACAAACGATTTTTAAAAGTTAAGACCTCTAAAGTTTGTTTTTTATTTTTATTTATTCTAAATAAAATATTTATATTTGCGCAGATTTTTACAAATACAATGATCGTTTTTTACACTCAAACTAAGAAAGAAATCCCTGTTTATCAGATAAAAACAACAACTAAAGTAACTACTACATGTAGTGCTGTTTGCAGTAGCAATTGTATTAAACCAAAAAATAAATGCTGTAATAAATATCAGAAAAAAGGAGTTAATTGTAAAAGATGCCCTTTAACTTATGATTTTAAGGCAGTTTCATAAAAATTTTCACTTGTTTATATATTACAAAAAAGCCCTTAAAAGAAATTTCTTTTAAGGGCTTTTAGTTTTACTCTATTTTTAACTATTCTACTCTTAATAAGAAATAGTTTTTCTTTCCTCTTTGTAACAGAACATATTTATCAGCAATTAAGTCTTTTGACGTAATTACGAATTCTTCGTTTACTTTTTCTTTATTTACTGATATTGAGCTTTCTTTTAAAGCTCTACGAGCATCTCCGTTTGATTTTAAAAACCCTGTTTTGGCTGCCAATGCTGCAATCATATCTAAACCTTCATTTATATCTTCTTGAGAAACTTCAGCTTGTGGCACACCATCAAATACATCTAAAAAAGTCTGTTCATCTAAACTCTTCAAATCTTCAGCAGTTGATTTTCCGAATAAAATATTTGAAGCTGCTATAGCTTTATCTAGCTCTTCTTTAGAGTGTACAAAAGTAGTTACTTCTTCAGCTAACTTCTTTTGTAAAGCTCTTTGATGCGGCGCTTCTTTATGTTCTGAAATTAAAGCATCAATTGTTTCTTTATCTAAAAACGTAAAGATTTTGATATACTTTTCTGCATCTTCATCAGAAGTGTTCAACCAAAATTGATAGAATTTATACACCGAAGTTTTATCG
Source organism: Tenacibaculum crassostreae (assembly GCF_964512405.1). Classification (NCBI taxonomy): domain Bacteria; kingdom Pseudomonadati; phylum Bacteroidota; class Flavobacteriia; order Flavobacteriales; family Flavobacteriaceae; genus Tenacibaculum; species Tenacibaculum crassostreae. The sequence continues at coordinate 187,735 of NZ_CAZELE010000001.1, read as the reverse complement.
GCATCTAACCAAACATTTCCACCTTCAGATTTTCCAAATTTTGAACCGTCGGCTTTGGTAATTAACGGACAAGTTGCTGCAAATGCTTTGGCATTTTCATCGGTGGTCATTCTACGAACCAATTCTGTACCTGTAGTAATATTTCCCCACTGATCAGATCCTCCCATTTGAAGTTTACAATTATGCGTTTTATACAAATGATAAAAATCGTATCCTTGAATTAACTGATATGTAAATTCAGTAAAACTCATTCCGCCGCCACCTTCTCCAGAAATACGTTTTTTAACCGAATCTTTTGCCATCATGTAATTTACAGTAATACGTTTACCTACATCACGAGCAAAATCGATAAAAGAAAATTCTTTCATCCAATCGTAATTATTTACTAAAACTGGAGAGTTTTTTGAACCATTGTCAAAATTTAAAAAACGCCCAAGAGTTCTTTTAATACCAGCTACGTTTTTTGCTAAGGTTTCTTCATTTAACAAGTTACGCTCATCAGATTTTCCTGACGGATCACCAATCATTCCTGTAGCCCCACCTACTAAAGCAACGGGTTTGTGTCCTGCTTTTTCAATATGAACTAATAAAATAATTGGCACCAAGCTACCAATATGCAACGAATCTGAAGTAGGATCAAAACCGATATATGCTGTGGTCATTTCATTTTGCAATTGCTCTTCAGTTCCTGGCATTATATCGTGAATCATTCCACGCCAACGTAATTCTTCTACTAAATTCTTGGTCATTTTTCTTTGATTTTAAAGACGCAAAGATAAGTTTATCAACTAAAAAAAACTAAATTCGCTGTATGATTTTAGTTACCGGGGGAACAGGTTTAGTAGGTTCGCATTTGTTGTTTCATTTAAGCGAAAAACACGAGGTTATTCGAGCTATTTATAGAACGGATGAAAAGCGTGAGCACGTTAAAAAAATCTTTTCTTTTTATACAGATGATGTACAACACTCTTTTTCTAAAATTCAATGGGTGAAAGCTGATATTGCTGACGTTACTTCATTAGCCCCTGTTTTTACTAATATTACTGAAGTGTATCATTGTGCTGCCTTGGTGTCTTTTAACCCGAGAGATTACAGAAAAATGCGTCAGGTTAATATTGACGGAACCGCAAACTTGATTAATTTTTCGATTGAAGGAACTGTAAAAAAATTCTGTTTTGTAAGCTCAATCGCTGCGGTAGGCGATGCCATAAATGGCAAGCCAATAACTGAAGAAAACGAATGGAATGATGCTTCTGAAAACCACGGATATGCTATAACCAAATATGGTGCTGAAATGGAAGTTTGGAGAGGAAGTCAAGAAGGTTTAGATGTTGTAATAGTAAACCCGGGAGTGATTTTAGGTAGCGGATTTTGGCAAGAAGGCTCAGGAAAATTATTTACACAAATATATAACGGATTTAAATTTTACACCGAAGGCGTTACGGGATTTGTTGGCGTAAAAGGTGTGGTAAAATCGATGATTCAATTAATGAATTCCAACATTAAAAATGAGCGTTTTGTTTTAGTTTCAGAAAATAAATCGTTTAAAGAAATTTTGTTTGCTATCGCTGACGGACTCAATAAAAAAAGACCTTCAATAAAAACAGGTAAACTAGCTACAGAACTGTTTTGGAGACTTGATTGGCTACTCACCAAATTAACTGGAAAAGAACCTTTGTTAACTAAAAATTCAGCAAAATCTTCTCATAACAAATCTTATTATTCTGCTGAAAAAATTAAAGAAATGTTAGAATTCAAGCTTGAGTCAATAAATTCAGTCATTAAAAATATTTGTACTGATTACAAAAGATAAATTATTTACGTTTTACCTTTAATTTTTCCTTTATTATTTAATAACTCATTAGGAATCTCTTTTGGTAACAATTTTTTCTTGTAAAGTGAATCTTTATTTAGTTTAACTTTTCCCTCTAATCTTTTTAAAGAATCTTTAACTGATTGTTCTTCTCTGTACAAAACATCTAAAGAATCAATGTTCGATTTTACTCTTTTTAAAATATCAGTGTATTCATCAACTTTTGAAGTATAATAAGCGTTGCTTAAATCAAAACGTGTACTATCAATTTTGTATTTTTCATACACCAAAACCACATAGTTCTTTTCTCGTTGTAAAAACTTATTCTTTTGATTTTTTGCTGATGAAGCTATATACATATCAGTTAATAAAGAAACCATCGAATCTTTCGGAATCAAATTTTCTGGTTTTTTATAAATCGTATTGCTGGTACACGAAACCAACAACAAACCAACAGCTATGTATAAAACAACTCTCATTTATCTATTAAATAATAATCTTTTTCCCTTAACTTCTTCGTTAAAATTCCCTTGATTAAACATCAAATTTCCGTTTACAAAAGTATGGGTTATTTGATTTGAAAACTCAACTCCTTCAAACGGAGACCAACCACATTTATATAAAACATTCTCATTTGCAACCGTCCATTTTTTGTCAGTATCCACCAAAACTAAATCAGCATAAAAACCTTCTTTGATAAATCCTCTTTTTTCAATTTTGAAGATTTTTGCTGGATTATGGCTCATTTTTTCCACCGCTTTTTCAATCGACAACACACCTTCTTTCACTTTTTCTAAAACAGCAATAACAGCATGTTGCACTAACGGACCTCCACTAGGTGCTTTGGTATACACGTTGTCTTTTTCTTCTAAAGTATGCGGAGCATGATCGGTAGCAATAATATCAATCCTATCATCTAATAAGGCTTTCCATAATCCGTCTTTATCTTTTTGAGTTTTTACTGCGGGATTCCACTTTATATGAGTTCCTTTTTTGTCATAATCTGCATCGGTAAACCATAAATGGTGCACACAAACCTCAGCAGTAATTTGTTTTTCTTCTAAGGGAATATCATTTCTGAATAAATGCGTTTCTTTCTCGGTAGATAAGTGAAAAATATGTAAACGCGCACCTGTTTTCTTCGCTAACTCTATCGCTTTTGAAGATGATAAATAACATGCTTCTTCACTACGGATTAACGGGTGATATTTTACAGGAATATCTTCCCCATACTTTGCTTTATATTCCTCAGTATTTTTTCTAATGGTTGCCTCATCTTCACAGTGCACAGAAATTAACATTTTGGTTGATGAAAATATTTTTTCTAACACTTCTTCATTATCAACCAACATATTTCCTGTTGAGGAACCTAAAAACAACTTAATTCCTGCTACATCTTTCGGATTTGTTTTTAACAACTCTCCTAAATTATCATTCGTTCCACCAAACATAAACGAATAGTTTGCGTACGAAGTTTTAGAGGCAATCTCGAATTTATCTGCTAATAATTCTTGAGTAGTAGCTTGCGGAACTGTATTTGGCATCTCAATAAACGAAGTAATTCCACCAGCAATAGCAGCCTTACTTTCAGTTGCTATATTTGCTTTATGAGTTAAACCAGGTTCACGAAAATGCACCTGATCATCAATCATACCAGGAATTAAGAATTTTCCTTTAGCATCAATTACTTCAACAGAATCTGTAGGAGTTATACTTTCTGCTATTTGCTTAATATATTCTCCTTCTATTAAAACATCACCTTTAAAAATGTTGTTTTCGTTTACGATTTGTGCGTTTTTAAGTAAGTATGATTGCATGTTGTTATTTTGGTAATCCGTTAATTCTCATTTTTATCACTCCAAAGACTGCTTCTCTGATAATTCCTTTACTCAGTTTCGATTTTCCTAAAACTCTATCAGTAAAAATGACCGAAACTTCTCTAATATTAAACTTGTGTTTCCAAGCTTTGTATTTCATTTCAATTTGAAATGCGTATCCAACAAATTTAACCTTATCTAGCTTAATTGTTTCAAGTACTTTTCTTTTATAACATACAAAACCCGCAGTAGTATCATGAATTGGCATTCTGGTTATTAATCGCACGTATTTAGATGCAAAATACGACAACAACACCCTACTCATTGGCCAGTTTACAACATTAACTCCCACTGAATATCGTGACCCTATAGCAACATCAGCTCCTTCATTTTCACATTCATTGTACAATCGGATTAAATCATTAGGGTTGTGCGAAAAATCGGCATCCATTTCTATAATGTAATCGTATTTTTTTTCGATTGCCCATTTAAATCCATGGATATACGCTGTCCCTAATCCGTTTTTGCCAGTTCTTTTCTCAATAAAAAGTTTTTCTGGGAATTCATTTTGTAGTTTTTCTACAATTGTTGCGGTACCGTCAGGAGAATTATCATCAACAACCAACACATGAAATACCTTTTCTTGATTGAAAGCTGCTCGAATAATAGCTTCGATATTTTCTTTTTCGTTATAGGTAGGAATTATGACTAAAGCGTCTGACTTCATGTAATTTTCATATAAAACAGGGCAAAGATACACTAATTTATTACTAATTTTGTGTTAATTAAAAGCAGAAAACGATTGCAAGCAATAGAGAGAATTATTACTAATGATAGCTGGATAACGTTGGTTATTGTATTAGCAATTGTGTTGTTGGCTGTAATGAAAATGCTTAAACCAACAAAACTATACGGTTATTCTATAGCTTTTATTACTTCTGGTTTTTTTCATAAAAGAATGGAAGAAAGAGCTTCTTTTTTTTCTCCTTTTAACTTGTTATTATTCTTTTTTACAACACTCATTATCTCTTTATTTTTATACTTAACCATCGTTGCTGAACTTTACACACAAAGTTTTTTATCTTTTTCAGGTGTATTCTTCTTTGTTCTTGTGTATTTTTTAGTCAGGTTTTTGTTAGATTATATCATATCTCACGTATTAGGGTTATCTTCAATAATTAGTTATTTCCTATATACAAAATCTGGATATTTATATGTGTTAAGTATGTGGTTATTCCCCGTAATCATATTATACCAATACACGTTTACTAATAAATTATTCTTAATTTCCTCTTTCTGTGTTTTACTTATTATTAGGGCATTTTTAATACTAAGCAACAATAAAAAGCTTGTTATTAGCAAGTTGTTTTATTTTATTTTGTACTTTTGCACCCTTGAAATAGCACCGCTATTAATTCTTTATAAAACAACAACTACGTAATAAAGAGAAAGTTTATGAAAGTGAAAACTATTTTAGTCTCTCAACCTAAACCAAAGACAGAAACTTCACCTTATTTCGACTTAGCCGAAAAACAAAAAGTAAAAGTTGACTTTCGTTCATTCATTCATGTCGAAGGTATTCCTGTTAAAGAAGTTAGAGCTCAAAAAGTAGATTTAAAAAACTACACAGCTATTATACTTACAAGTAGAAACGCTGTTGATCATTTTTTCAGAATTGCTGAAGAAATGCGTTTTACTGTGCCTGATGACATGAAATATTTCTGTCAATCTGAAGCGGTTGCTTATTATTTACAAAAGTACGTCGTGTACAGAAAACGTAAGATTTATGTTGGAAACAGAACGTTTCCTGAGTTAACTAAATTAATTAAAAAACACAAAGACGAAAAGTTCTTATTACCATCTTCAGACAAATTAAAAGATTTAATTCCTGAAGAATTAGACAAATTAGGAGTTGATTGGAAACGTGCTGATTTGTACAGAACTGTTGTAAGCGACTTATCTGATTTAGAAGATGTTTTTTATGATATTTTAGTATTCTTTAGTCCATCAGGTATTGATAGTTTATTTGAAAACTTCCCTGATTTCAAACAAAACAATACTAGAATAGCTGTTTTTGGTAACACTACTGAAAAAGCTGTTGAAGATAGAGGTTTACGTGTAGATATTGCTGCACCAACCCCAGAAACACCTTCAATGACAATGGCTTTAGAAAAGTACATTAAAGAAGTAAACAAAAAGTAGGCAACTACTCACAAAATAAAAAACCGCTAGATTACTAGCGGTTTTTTATTTTTTACCCTATTTGTAACCGAGGTAACATTTTAAACCTATCTATTTACTTACTTTTATAAAAATATTTTCTTACTAAAACAATGAACAAATACCTTGACATTATAAAAAACTCTTATTCTGATTACTGGAACTACTTAAAGCAATCTGTTTTATTTGAATTGAACTGGGAAAATTATTTTTATGGTTTAATTGTAATTTCTTTGATTGTTTGGGGATTAGAAATCATTTTTCCTTGGCGAAAAAATCAATCGTTATTTCGAAAAGATTTTTGGTTAGATACCTTTTATATGTTTTTTAATTTCTTTTTGTTAAACCTCATCGTTTTAATAGCATTATCTAACACAGCAGCACAATTATTTAACGATGTTTTAGGTGTTGTTGGTTTATCAATTTCAGATTTCCAGTTATTCGACATCAATGCGTTTCCGTATTGGGCAAGATTATTAGTTTTCTTCATTATTATTGACTTTATTCAGTGGTTTACCCACACGCTTTTACACAGATATGAGTTTTTATGGAACTTCCACAAAGTACATCATTCAGTAAAACAAATGGGATTCGCAGCTCACTTACGCTACCATTGGATGGAACCCGTTGTCTATAACTCTATGAAATATATTCCGCTTGCAATTATGGGTGGATTTACCGCACAAGATGTGGCCTTTGTTCATTTTTTTAATATTACCATCGGGCATTTAAACCATGCAAATATTAATTGGGATTACGGATGGTTAAAATACATCTTAAACAACCCGCGAATGCATATTTGGCATCATGCAAAAGAACTTCCAGAGGACAGAAAAATGGGAGTCAACTTCGGAATTACTTTAAGTATTTGGGATTACCTTTTCAAAACCAATTACATTCCATACAACGGAAGAGATATTGAAATTGGGTTTGAAGGTGATGAACATTTTCCACAGGATTTTATCAGTCAAGAAATCTATCCTCTTAACAAAAAATAAAATAGGGAATTGTATCTTTATCCGATAAATAACAAAATCAGATGAAGTACATAAAAATTCTATTCTTATTTCTAGTTGTTCAAGTAGCTGCACAACAAGGTGGAATGTGGATTCCTTCACTCTTAGAAGGAATGAACGAACAAGAAATGAAATCGTTAGGTGGTAAATTAACCGCTAAAGATATTTACGATGTAAACAACTCAAGTTTAAAAGATGCTATCGGGCATTTCAACGGAGGTTGTACTAGTGAAGTAATTTCCAATAAAGGATTAATCTTAACGAACCACCACTGTGGTTTCGGGCAAATTCAATCGCATTCTTCTTTAGAAAACGATTATTTAAAAGATGGTTTTTGGGCAATGAATTTAAATGAAGAATTGCCAAATGAAAACTTATATGTTGAATTTATTGTTCGTATTGATGATGTAACCAATCAAGCGTTAGCGAATGTTACGGATGCAATGACTGAGCGCGAAAAGCAATCAACAATCGACAAAAACATTAATGAGCTTACTAAAACAGTACAAAAAGAAGAGTGGCAACATGTAAAAGTGCGTCCATTTTACAAAGGAAATCAGTATTTCTTATTTGTAACTGAAAAGTTTGAAGATGTTCGTTTGGTTGGAGCTCCACCTAGCAGTATTGGTAAATTTGGTAGCGATACCGATAACTGGGTATTCCCACGTCATACAGGAGATTTTTCTTTATTCAGAATTTATGCTGACAAAAACAATCGCCCTGCAAAATATAGTAAAGACAACATTCCATACACACCAAAACACTTTTTACCAGTGTCTTTAGACGGAGTAGAAGAAGGTGATTTTACCATGGTTTTTGGGTTCCCTGGTCGTACTAACGAGTATTTACCAGCTACAGCTATCAAACATATCACTCAAGAATTTAACCCAAGTAATATTGCTATTAGAGAAGCTGCATTAAAAGAGATTGATGCACAAATGAAAGCTAGCGATGCTATTAGAATTAAATACGCATCTAAACAAGCACGTATTGCCAACGCTTGGAAAAAGTGGATTGGTGAAAACCTAGGGATTCAAAAAAGTAACGCGATTGCTCAACGTAAAGCTTTTGAAGCTACCTTTAACAAAGCATTACAAGAAAAAGGTTTAGAAGGAAAGTATGGTGACATTTTACCTCAGTTTGAAACTTTATATAAAGACTTTGCAAACATCAATATTAAAAGACGAAATTTTATTGAAGTATTTTTAGTAACCAACGAATTGATGCAAATGGCGTTTAGAACCTATCAATTTGAACAAGCTATAACTAAAAAACCAGAAGATTTTGAAAAAGCAAAAACTTCTTTAATTACTACTTTAAAAGGAATTCAAAAAAATTACGATGCTTCTGTAGATAAAGGAGTTTTTACGAATGTAATGCCTTTTTACACTAAAAATAGTGATGCTTCAATTTATGAAAAAACAGCTTTTACCGATTTAGAAAAAGCTCTACAATTATTAGATGGCGATGCAAACCAAGTTGTTGAAAATCTTAATAAAGATGCGGCATACCTATATGCAAAACCTATGATTGAAGAGTTTTACACTACGATTAATCCTGAATTTCAACAAAAAAACGAGCCTATTACTGCCTTGCAAAAAACATACATGAAAGCGTTGATGGAAGCCTTACCTAACGCTCGTTATTTCCCAGATGCAAATAGTACTTTACGTGTAACTTACGGTCAAGTGCGTGGGTATTCTCCAAGAGATGCTGTCTATTATAATCCTGTAAGTTACTTAGATGGTGTTATTGAAAAATACGTTCCTGGAGATTATGAATTTGACGTACCAAAAAAGTTACGTGATTTATACGATGCAAAAGATTACGGACAGTATACCGATAAAAACGGAAAAGTTCCTGTGTGTTTCTTAGGAACCAACCATACCACAGGAGGGAACTCTGGAAGTCCTGCAATTGATGCAAACGGAAATTTAGTAGGATTAAACTTTGACCGTGTTTGGGAAGGAACTATGAGTGATATTAACTACGATCCTGAAATTTGTAGAAACATCATGGTAGATCTTCGTTATGTATTGTTTATTATTGATAAATATGCAGGCGCTAAACACTTAATTGATGAAATGAAATTGGTACATCCAAAGAAAAAATAAGATTTTAATATTCGTCATTGCGAAAAAACTAAAAAAAGAAGTTTTTGTGGCAATCTTTATTTTTAAGAGATTACTTCAGCCATTAGGCTTCGTAATGACGAGTATACTTTAAAAATACTGTCCAACTCCAAAGACAAACCCTTTAGAAGAGTTCGGAGTTAAACCATGTCCATAATCAATTCTAAAAACTGCATTGAATATCTTTTTATTAATAAATCGAAGTCCAATTCCTGAGTAAATCCTCACATTATTACTATCAATAAAATCCGAAAAACTACCTCCAGGGTTTCTCCAAGTACCAAAATCAGTAAAAATATTTCCTTGAAGTATAAACCACTTCTTTTCGTACAACGTATGTCTATATTCTGAGTTTAAAACAATGCTTCCAGTACCTCTATCAACCAAAATTCCAACACCTCTTAAGTTCACATTATTATCTAATGCAAAGGGCGCAAAAGGTGTTTTATCATTTGAAGATAGTCCAATTCTTAAACGGTTAGCCCAGTTACCTTTGCTCCCAATACGTTTGTAATAAAATAAATCGTTCCAAAACACTAAAAAATCGTTTTGATATTCATTTTCGGAAGTAACATACTGTCCGTAAAACTGAGTTTTAAATCCGTTGATGTATTGGTAGTAGTAATCTAAATTATTGTAGGTATAAATTAGTTTGAACAACTGTTTGTTTACATCTAAATTTTGTGGAACATTCGAAGAAATAGCACCTGTTAAATAGCTGTATTTTTCTTTGAAAAAATTAATTCCAAATTGTAGCTGATGCTTATTGTTTACTTGATACAAGGCAAGCGTTTCAAAAGAGATATTTTGATAACGATAATTTGCAGTTCCATTTTCAAAATACAGCGGTTCTTCACTATTCCAATTTTGATGGTGAAATGCTATTCCCCATTTTCTTGAAAACAAGGTCGGTGCTCTAAGATTAATTCCGTAAGAATCAAATCCGTTATTCTGATAAAAACCACCAAAAACAATGTTTCTACCTAAGAAATTATAATCGCTAATTCCTATTTTATAGGCTAATCTTTTATTTGTGGTAGTCCATAAATTGAATTCAGGAATGATTGTGAAATTTTCTTCAACTTTTACAACAACTTCGTTTTTGTTGTCTTCTAATCGAATAACCTCGTAATAAACATGCGATATAGCAGGTAAACGTTTTAATCGTATTATCTCTTCGTTTAGTTGAATAGAATCTAATACTGTATTTTCTTTAAAAAAAAGTATCTTTTTTAACTCGTTAACTTTTGTTTTTTTTGCTCCTTTAATCGTAATTTTTTCAATCATTTGTTCTTGTGCAGAACAAACAACTGTAACAAAAATTAATAACAAAAAAAATGTGTTGTTAATGAGTTTCATAAGTTTGTTTAATTACTTTTTCAGCAGGTTTATTTTGAGGTGTAAATCTGTTATTCTCTATCCCACCAACTTCATCATAGTTCATAAACCATTTCCAAAGAAACCCACCTGCGAACCAATCTTCTTTCCAAAACTGATTATAAATTGCTTGTAATGCTTTTGATTGATTTTCTAAATTTACTTGTCCTTCAACTCTGTTGGAATCCCACGGTTCTTTTCCTGTGTAATCTATACTTCGGTAACCATATTCTGTAAATAAAACAGGTTTACGAACCTCTTCCCTAACTTTTTTAATTTCTTCTTTATGCTTTTGCCATCCGTTTTCAAAATCCTGAATAGAAGGCGATTGTTTTTCACTTAACGGAAAATATGCATCAATACCAATAAAATCTAACTCTTTCCAAAAAGGAGTTCTTTTAAATTCATCCCAATTTGCTGCATAGGTAAGTTTTCCTGAATATACTTTTCTAATTTTTTTAATCAACTGCTTCCAATACTCAGGTCTATTTTCTATAAACTTTTCAAGTTCTGTTCCTATACAGAAAATATCCGCTTTAATTTCTTCTGCTGTTTTTGCAAAATTTAAAATAAAGGCCTCGTATGTTGTTTCTAAAGTTTTCCAATTTTCTTCAGAGGTCATTTCAATTTTACCTGTATAGGTTCCTTTATGTACCCATATTTGAGGTTTAACCATTATTTTAAACGATTCTTTTTCTAATTCATAAGCATATTGCTTTAAACCTTCATCCGTTTCTCCAAACCATTGCCATTTTGCGTTGTAATTTACTTTGGGGGAAGAAATATCTCGAATAAAACCAAAAGGCATCAACGCTATATAATTCGCTGACACCTTTTTTATGGGTTGAATATGCTCTTTGTTTATCACTTCTGAAGAAGCCACAAAACTAATTCCGTTTATTTTTTTTGTTTGACTAGAGCATGATACACACACTAAAACAACGAATAGGAGTCTGCAAATTTTCATAACTCCAAGATAATCATATTTTTAAAACAATGCTCTTAGTCCTAAATTAAAACTTTGCCCTAAACCGTTGTCAGTTCCTCTTACAAACTTGCTGTATAGTATTTCTAAGTTTAAAATTTTTGAAAGTTGATACTTCCCTCCTAAACCTAAAGCAGTATAATCTTGCGTAAAATCTCCAAATCTTTGTGAATGTTGTACAAATCCTAAAATGGTAGATTTATCAGATGGAAAATAACTCATAAAAACTGCTGGAACTAACAAAAATGTATTATTAGCAAAACTAGTTTCTTCACCAAAACTATACTCTGTATTCAACTCTGTAAATAATTGCCATTTTCCACTATCAAATGTATAATCATAGAAAAATCTATTTTGGAATATCCAGCTGCTTTGATCTAAAAACACATTGTTTTCTGATTCTTTTTCAACTAATGGAATATGAATTGCCGATTGTATAGAAAAATTACCAACACTCTCTATAGGTTGCCATTTAATAGTTGGAGCAATAGACGTAATTCCTTTTCTTTCTGAATTTGGATCATCATTCAAACTAAAAACTGATAATGCTTGTCTTCCACCAATCGTATTAGAACGAAACTCAACAATAGCACCAATATTAATTCTATTATTCGCTGAAATTCCTGTAAAAGCTTCAATAGTTGATGTGAAATAATTTTCTCTAAATTTATCTTGAGAATCTCCATTACTATTCGCAAACTTTGTTTCTGTATATAAATTGTTAAACCATTTAATATCCCACTGTCCCTTGTTTAATAATTTTGAAGGAGTATATGTTTGAATATTAGATTTTGTATCGTTTTCTTGGGAATACCCATTAGAAACAAATAAGGAACTAGCTACAATAAAAGCTAAAGCGATTTTATTTTTCATGATTAAAAATTTAACAATTAGTTGCTGAGTCGTTGGCTTGAGAAAACTCTTACAGATGTTTTTTATTTATATTCATTCTAAATTTAAGCTTCAGTTTTAAGTTCTTAACTTTAACAACGACCTAATTCGCAAATCAACTTATATGGAACACGTTGTAATAATTGGTAATGGAATTTCAGGAGTAACTGCCGCAAGACATATTAGAAAGTTATCTGATAAAAAAATTACCATCGTTTCTGGTGAAACTGATTATTTCTTTTCGAGAACCGCTCTTATGTACGTTTACATGGGGCACATGAAGTTTGAACATACACAACCCTACGAATCTTGGTTTTGGAAAAAAAACAACATCGAGTTAAAAAAAGGGTTTGTTACTAAAGTTCATACCTCTAACAAAGAGCTAGAATTTACAAACGGTGAAAAACTATCGTATGACACCTTAATTATTGCTACGGGGTCAAAACCCAACAAATTTGGTTGGCCTGGACAAGATTTAAAAGGTGTTATGGGAATGTACCATAAACAAGATCTTGAAAATTTAGAAAAATATGCTCCAGATAATAAAACGTGTAAAAGAGCTGTCATAGTTGGTGGTGGGTTGATTGGAATTGAATTGGCTGAAATGTTACACAGCAGAAATATTCCCGTAACTTTTTTAGTGAGAGAAAGTAGTTTTTGGAACGGAGTATTGCCTGAGCAAGAATCGGCAATGATTAACAGAGAAATCTTAGACAATCATATCGATTTACGTTTGGGTGTGAATTTAAAAGAAATTAAAGCAGATGCGAACGGTAAAGCAACATCGGTTGTTATCGCTGAAACAGGTGAGGAAATTGCTTGTGATGTCGTTGGACTAACCGCAGGAGTTTCACCTAACATCGATTTTATAAAAAACTCTGGTATTGAAACAGGTAGAGGCGTAAAAGTGAATCGTTTTTTAGAAACCAACATCAAAGACATTTATGCTATTGGTGATTGTGCTGAACAGCATGAAGCTATTGATCAACGCCGACCAATTGAAGCGGTTTGGTACACTGGTAGAATGATGGGTGAAACCGTTGCACAAACTATTTGCGGAAATCATATTGAATACAAACCTGGTCATTGGTTTAATTCTGCTAAGTTTATCGATATTGAATATCAAACCTACGGTTGGGTTTGGGCACAACCTAAAGAAAATGAAGCCCGTTTTTATTGGGAACACGAAAGTGGTAAAAAATGTATTCATATAAATTATGATAAGAATTCAAGAGAGTTTATTGGCATAAACACCTTCGGAATTAGAATGCGTCATGAGTTTTTTGATAAAATTCTTACCGAAAAAAAGACTGTAGATTACGTTTTAGAACATTTAGCCGATGCTAATTTTGATCCTGAATTCTACAAACTTCACGAACCAGAAATCGTAGCAAAATTCAACAAAGAAAACAATACTAACATCCAACTTAAAAAGAAAAGTTGGGCTAGAATCTTTAGCGCATAATTAATATGAAAGCAATAAAACAAACAGGGTTAGTTATTTTTTTAATTGCCTTATCTATATTTACAGGAAGTATTTTCTTAGGTTCTTTTAATTTAACTTCTAGTGAGTTAGATTCGTTTTTACAAGAAAAGAATTATAAAAGTGAAATCATAAAAGAAGAACTTACAAAAGCTACAGTTACCTCTGAAAAACTAAACATTTTTGAGTTTTCTAGCAGGGTACGAAATGCATATCAAACTTCAAACGATCATTATGATGCACTCATTGCAAAATACGATGCCGAAAAAAATTGGGATGCTAAAGGGCAACAATATCAATATAAAATCTACGGAAAACCTCATACACTCAGTTTTGATTTAGCAAAAAAAGCAGGAAAAGGGTTTGTAAAAGAAAACCAAGCTGTATTGTGGTGGCTAACTTTCGGATTAGGAATTTTAGGCGCTTTACTATTCATTTTTCCTAACCTTAATTTATTAGGAAGAAATGCAGGGATAAAAAACAACGGAATTTATTTAGAGTCCGCAACTAATAGAGGAGCTATCGCGTGGTTGGTATTAGTGTATTTAGTTGTATTCTACTTATTACTTTATTTTATGCCCGATTATGTAGTGAATTGGACGTATATATTAGACCCTATCAGTAAGACGTTAAATGGTGGTTTAGCCTCTCAATGGTTTGTGTATGGTTTCTTATACTGTGCAATCATGGTGGTTATGGCTACAAGAATGTATATTAAATACAGACACAATAAATATCAAGTTATAAGAACTACTTCTGTGTTATTTTTTCAAATAGTATTTGCCTTTTTAATTCCAGAAATTATGACCAGCTTAAACATGCCTGGGTATGATTTTAAAAACGCTTTTCCGTTAGATTATGATTTCTTCTTTGAATGGAACTTAGACAGCTTAAGAAATAGTGGAACAATTGGTCTATTCATTTTAGTTTGGGGAATTATACTTACACTTATAATTGTTCCTGTAATGGTCTATTTCTTCGGAAAACGTTGGTACTGTTCTTGGGTTTGTGGTTGTGGTGGACTTGCAGAAACTTTAGGGGATCCATACAGACAACATTCAGACAAGAGTATAAAAGCATGGAAATTGGAACGCTGGTTAATTCATTCAGTGTTAGTATTTTCTTTAGTAATGACTTTAGTCACTTTATACTGTTATTTTACAGGGGCGGATTCTTTTATCGGAATTAAATCGCAATGGATTAAAGACACTTACAGTTTCTTAATCGGAGCTTGGTTTGCAGGGGTAATCGGTACTGGTTTTTATCCAATCTTCGGAAACCGTGTTTGGTGTCGTTTTGGTTGTCCGTTAGCAGCATATATGGGGCTCGTTCAACGCTTTAAATCTCGTTTTAGAATTACCACCAATGGAGGTCAATGTATTTCTTGCGGAAATTGTTCTACCTATTGCGAGCAAGGTATTGATGTGCGTTCTTATGCTCAAAAAGGAGAAAACATTGTGCGTGCTAGTTGTGTAGGATGTGGAATTTGTTCAGCGGTTTGTCCTCGTGGAGTTTTAAAATTAGAAAACGGTCCTGAAAAAGGGCGTATCAATCCTACTGAAGTTTTATTAGGGAATGATGTTGACTTGATGAAATTGGTAAATGATAAATAAGCTATTTCATAATTGTAATTGTCTAAAAGAAATACTACTTATGGTATTATTTCTTTTTTCGCTACAGGTCTTTTCTCAAAAAACATATCATAAAGCTTTTTACTCCAACGGAAATATAAAAGAAGAAGGTTGGTTACAAAACGACAAAAAAATAAATTACTGGAAGTTCTATTATAAAAACGGAACTCTAAAAAAAGAAGGACATTTTAAAAACAATCTTCAAACAAAATATTGGTGCTTTTACCGTAAAGACGCTTCTAAAGAAAAAGAAGGGCATTTTATAAATGGAACGCAGAATAAATGGTGGTTGTTTTATGATACTAATGGAAATGTAAATCATAAATGTCAATTGAAAAACAATAAAAAAAACGGGTTTTGTTTACTTTATAAAAATCAGCAACTGGTAAAAGCTGTAAAATTTAAAAACGGTAAAAAACTAAAAGAGTGGAGTAATTTATCTTCTTTTGCAAAAGATAATAATGTCAATGATTTAAAATAACCAATGAATAAACAAGCAATAACAGTAATAATACCCGCTTATAACGAGCAAGATTCTATTGCGAATGTAATTAACGATATTCCTGCCATAGTAAATGAGGTAATTGTTGTAAGTAATAATTCTACTGATAATACTGAGCTTAACGCTAAAAATGCAGGAGCTACCGTATTAACCGAAAATAGAAAGGGGTATGGATATGCTTGTTTAAAGGGAATGGAATATGCAGCTAAGCAAAAAAACAAACCTGATATTATTGTCTTTCTTGATGGAGATTATTCTGATTATCCTGAGCAGCTCACCGAAATTGTGAGTCCTATTATTAACGATGATCTCGATTTTGTTATTGGTTCTAGAGTAAAAGAATTACGAGAACAAGGTTCGATGACACCACAGCAAATATTTGGAAATTGGTTAGCAACCTCATTAATGAAACTATTTTTTAATGCAAAGTTTACCGATTTAGGTCCGTTTAGAGCCATAAAATACAATAAACTTCTCCAGTTAAAAATGGAAGATAAAACCTACGGATGGACAGTTGAAATGCAATTAAAAGCGTTAAAACAACAACTAAGCTATACCGAAATCCCTGTAAAATATAGAAATAGGATTGGAGTTTCAAAAGTTTCGGGCACAGTAAAAGGTAGTATATTAGCAGGCGTTAAAATATTAGGTTGGATATTTAAATACAGTTTTAAATAATGGTTTTAGATTATATTATAATTTCAGTTTACACTATTTCTTTAGTGTTAATACTTATGTATGCTTTAGCACAATTAAATTTACTGTTTAATTACTTAAAAGCGCGAAAAAAAGAAGATAATAGTCCAAAATTTGATTTATCAAAACCAGAAGAAACTCCTTATGTAACCATTCAATTACCAGTGTTTAATGAACTGTATGTAATGGAACGTTTGTTAGATAATATTTCTAAGATACGATATCCAAAAGACAAGTTAGAAATTCAGGTTTTAGATGATTCTACTGATGAATCAGTAATTTCAACAGCGAAACAGATTGAGAAACTTCAACAAACAGGATTAGACATTCAACATATTAGAAGAGAAAATCGTGTTGGATTTAAAGCAGGTGCTTTAAAAGAAGGATTAACAACTGCTAAAGGAGAATTTATAGCCATTTTTGATGCCGATTTTTTACCTGAAGAAGATTGGTTAGAAAAAACTATTCCGCATTTTAAAAACTCAGCAATTGGCGTTGTACAAACACGTTGGGGACATATCAACAGAAACTATTCAACTTTAACTAAAATTCAAGCATTTGCTTTAGATGCGCATTTTACCCTAGAACAAGTTGGAAGAAACAGTCAAGGACATTTTATCAATTTTAATGGAACAGCTGGTGTTTGGCGGAAAGAATGTATTTACGATGCTGGTAACTGGGAAGGAGATACGTTAACCGAAGATTTAGATTTAAGTTACCGTGCGCAACTTAAAAAATGGAAGTTTAAGTATTTAGAAGATGTTGTTACTCCTGCTGAACTCCCTGTAATTATCAGTGCAGCACGTTCACAACAATTCCGTTGGAATAAAGGTGGCGCTGAGAATTTTCAAAAAATGCTAAAGAGAATCATTACAAGTAAAACCATTTCATTCAAAACAAAAATCCATGGAATTTTACACTTGCTAAACAGTTCTATGTTTACTTGTATATTTTTGGTGGCTGTTTTAAGTATTCCAATGTTGTATATTAAAAATGAATATGCACATTTAAAAATGTACTTTTTAGTAATGAGTTTCTTTGTAATTAGCACCCTCATTTTCTTTGTTTGCTACTGGTTTATGTACAAACGAACCTACGGTGGTGGTTTTGTTAATTTTATAAAGTACATCGGGGCATTTTTCTCGTTTTTCTCAATAGCAATGGGATTTTCTTTGCACAATACCATTGCCGTTTTAGAAGGTCATATTGGTAAAAAAAGTGAATTTGTTCGTACGCCAAAATTCAATATAAAATCGTTAAGCGACAGTTGGAAAAACAATAAATACATTCGTAAAAAACCATCTACCAATGTGATTATTGAAGGTTTGCTGGCCTTATATTTTGCCTTTGGAATGTATAGCGCTTTTGTTGTTGGAGATCAAGGTGGAGATTTTGGTTTATTTCCGTTTCACTTAATGTTATTTATAGGATTTAGCTACGTTTTTTACAAATCTATTTTCTCTAAAGCTTAATGAGTTTTAAAAAGAAATACATAAATGCTATTGTAATTTTTCTAAGCGTCTTATTGTATTTCTACGTTGCTTATTTTTTAGAAAGAACACAATTTTACATCTTAGTTTTTTTATGGAGTATTTTATTTGCTACCTCTTATTTTCTTTGGAAAAAGAATAGCAATAACTTTCAGTTTTTAGCGACTATTTCTTTTCTTTTTAGATTGGTTTTCTTGTTTGCAATCCCCAATTTATCGCAAGACTTCTATCGATTTATTTGGGATGGTCGACTAATTTTTGAAGGATTGAATCCTTATTTATCGTTACCTGAAACTTTTATTGAACAACAAAATTACCCCATAAATCAGGCAGTAGAATTGTACAGCGGAATGGGAACAATGAACGGAAGTCATTATACCAACTATCCTCCATTAAATCAATTGTTTTTTTTTATTGCTGCAATGTTTTCTAATAATAACATTTTAGGAAGTGCTGTTGTAATGAGAATTCTAATAATTTTAGCTGATGTTGGAATTTTATACTTCGGAAAAAAGCTACTTAAAAAACTGAATTTACCAATTAATTCAATCTTTCTATATATATTAAATCCGTTTATCATTATCGAGTTAACAGGAAACCTTCATTTTGAATCGGTAATGTTATTCTTCTTAGTTTGGTCTTTGTATTTATTATCTCTAAGAAAATGGATGTATTCAGCAATAGTATTAGCTTGTTCTGTTTCAGTAAAATTAATTCCGTTACTTTTTTTACCATTGTTCTTTCAATGGTTTGTAAATAAAAAAACAACCTTATTTAAAAGCTTACAACAATTGTTTGGTTTTTACTTCTTAACTATTGGAACTACCATCTTACTTTTCACACCTTTTTTTTCTTCAAATTTAATAGACAACTATACAAACTCAGTTGGTTTATGGTTTAGGAATTTTGAATTTAATGCCAGTTTTTACTACATCGCAAGAGAAATAGGCTATCTGTTTAGAGGGTATAACGAAATAGCTATCATTGGAAAAATAACACCGATACTAACAATCCTATTTTTAGTAATCATTACTTTTTTTAGGAAAAACTCCACCTTTAAAGAACTCATAACAGCGATGTTATTCGGGCTTTCTTTTTACTATTTCACTACTACAACCATGCATCCTTGGTATATAGCAACATTATTAATTTTATCTGTATTTACAAATTATCGATTTCCTGTTGTATGGAGTTTTGTAATCATATTAAGTTATCAAGCTTATGCCAATACGCCTTGGAAAGAAAATTTATGGTTTGTAACTATTGAATACTTAGCTGTTTATGGGTTTTTACTTTGGGAGATACTCATAAAAAAACCCACTCAAAAAACTCTGAGTGGGAAAAATTGCTATGAAAAAGAAAAAGAAAGTGGTCTTTCAACCACAATTCAAATATAAATAAGTTTTTCTTTACTTCAAATACTTTTTATAAAAATTTTAATCTTTTTTTTACTTTATCTAAACCTTAGGTTAACATTTTGTTACTTCATTATCTTTTAAACAATATTTATCTCCACTTTCTGGGCAATTTGCAAACCCTTTTTCATCAAAATATAAACGATGACCGTACTCGCTAATCCACCCTATTTGTTTAGAAGGATTTCCTACAACCAAAGCATAAGGTGCAACTTCTTTAGTTACCACAGCTCCTGCACCAATAAAAGCGTATTCTCCTATATTATTTCCACAAACAATTGTTGCATTTGCTCCTATACTTGCTCCTTTTTTTACAGTTGTTTCTAGGTATTGATCTTGTCTTTTAATTGCACTACGCGGATTAATTACGTTGGTAAACACCATTGATGGACCCAAAAAAACATCATCTTCACAAATAACACCTGTATAAATAGAGACGTTATTTTGAACTTTCACATTACTTCCTAACACAACCTTAGGTGATACCACTACATTTTGACCAATATTACAATTATCACCTATTTTACAGTTGGGCATTATATGGCTAAAATGCCATATTTTAGTTCCATTACCTATAATTGAACCATCGTCGATAACTGCTGTTTCGTGTGCAAAAAATGTTTTATCTGTATCCATATAAACAAAAATAAAAAAACTCAACCTAAAACGGTTGAGCTTTTTCTCTGATAATCTAAATCTTATTCAACTTTAAAAGTAATTGGTAATGTATATTTTACTTTTACTTCTTTATTATTTTGTTTTCCTGGTTGAAATTTAGGAAGTTTATTTACTACTCTATCTGTTTCTTTTTCTAGTTTCATATGCGGAGCTCTGATCTTAATATCTATGATATCTCCTGTTTTGTCAATTACAAACTGCGTTAAAATTTTATATTTTCCAGAACTTAATCCAACATCTTGAGCTAGTTCAGCATTAAAATTTCGCTGTATGTGTTGTTGAATTTTTTGCTCAAAGCATTTTTTATTTTCCTCTTCAGAAAGTCCCTCACATCCTTTAAACACAGGAGTATTTTGTACATTATTAATCGATATTGGGTCATCAGTATCATCAATATTTTCAACTTCTCTAGCCTGAAATATCGTAGTAACATCTATTACTGGTTCATCAACTGACATATCAATTACCGTGGTAATTTCTGTGTTGTTATCAACCACTTTAGGCTTTAAGTCCTCAACTCGAGTTGTTGTTTTTTCAGGTGATTTAACAACCTCTTTTACATTCTTTAAGATAATTGGTTGCTTAAACGTGTAAACTAGTTCGTAAACTTCTTCTTTTGTTGGTTCAATCACAGCCAATTCTTTAGCTGTTTCATGTTCTAAAACAAGAAAAACGACAAATAAGGTAAGTACTAAACCTAACTGCGTAAAGATTGTTGAGAATTTTTCTAACTGTTTTCTGGCGTGTTTTTTTGTTGTTTTCATAGTACATTTATTTTATGTTAATACTATGTTAAAAACAATAAGCATGCCAATAAAAAAAGCAATCCGGAATGGATTGCTTTTTTTATATTAAAGTATTTTACTACTACTCTACGTTAAATGTGATAGGTAATGTATAACCTACTCTTACCGCTCTACCTCTCTGTCTACCTGGTTGCATTTTAGGAATCTTCCTTGCAACTCTTTCTGCTTCTTGCTTTAATCTTGGGTGAGGTGCTCTTGCAGCTACGCTAGTGATAGAACCATCTTTGTCAATTTTAAATTGAACGTAAATTCTCTTTTTACCCGGTGATAAACCTAATTCATTTGCTAATTCAGCGTTAAAATTACGTTGTACGTGTTTTTGTAATTTCTTATTTAAACACTCTTTCTTTTGAGCTTTAGTACCTGAACATCCAGGAAATACAGGAACTTCTTCAATAATAGCGAAAGGTACATCTTCAACTACTTCTTCCACTTCTTCTACCTCTTCAATGTCTTCTACAACAATTTCTTCAGATTCATCTGTTTCAGTAGATTCGATAACTGTCTCTTCAACCTCTTTTTCATCTTCTACTACCTCAATTTTTTCAGGAGCTGGTGGTGGAGGTGTGTTTGGTTTTGGTTTTGGTGGCTCAATTTGAAGCTCGATAGTTTCTTCTTCAATATCTGAAGCCATATTAGCCATACCTAAATCTCCATATTCTTTATCATATGTTTTGCTTTCAATAGCAGCATATGTTACAAATAAAGCTAAAACCAAACCTATTTGCATGAATAGCTTGCTGTAGTTTTCTAAGTTTGATTTTGGATTTTTCTTAATTTCCATCCTAAATGTTTTTAATAGTTCGCTAATTTAATTAATTTATTTCAACTTTTACAAGCATAATCCTTAAATAGCTTTATTTTTCTTAAAAAAAGAGTTATAAATAATAAAAGCTATTAAAATACCCGTCGTATTTGCGATTACATCTAAAATCTCACCCGATCTATACGATGTTATTGTAACTTGTAGAGCCTCAATAATTATGCCGTAAAGAAAGCAACAAAAAACTATTAAAAGTTTACTGATTTTTGTTCTTCTTAAGGCTACTAACCATACAAAAGTGAGAATAAAATAAGCTAAAGCATGCTCAACTTTATCAATGTTATTTATTTGTATGGGAGCTTTTCCTAACTTGATTAAACTAATAATAGCAATACCTATGGTAGTAAGTATTGCTATTATTGTTACTTTATCCTTTAATAAGTTCTTGATATTGTTCAGCACTTAATAAATCTGCTACTTGTGATTCGTCAGATAATTTTACTTTAATCATCCATCCTTCTCCATAAGGGTCTGAGTTTACCAATTCTGGTTCATCTTCAAGAGCTTCATTAAACTCAACTACTTCTCCTGATAATGGCATGAATAAATCTGAAACTGTTTTTACAGCTTCAACTGAACCAAAAACTTCTTCTGAATCTAAAGTTTCGTCTAAAGTATCAACGTCTACATAAACGATGTCTCCTAACTCACCTTGTGCGAAATCAGTAATACCAATAGTTGCTACATCACCTTCTACCTTTACCCACTCGTGGTCTTTGGTATATTTTAATTCTGATGGAATGTTCATTGTAATTGTTTTTATTGTGTTTTGTGTTTGTTTTAATTTCCTAAATTATATACTAAATTGATTCCTGCATTAATTGATTGTCTCGGGAAAGAGGTTGAAATTGCATATTCAAACGTTTGATGGTTGTAATAAAAAGAAGCTGTTAAATTTCTGCTTAAATTATAGTCGGCAATGAATTTTAATCCGAATAATTTTTCGCCTCCTGTAATTTGACTATTCTCTTCATCTACACTTCTTATCAACGTTAAATTGTCTCTTAACGAAATATCTGCTCTTAAATTAATATCTCCTTTTAAGGTTTCTTTCTTTCCTGTAAATCTGGTCACAAATTTAACATCTCTGATCTTATATCCAAATCCTAAAACATATTCTGTTCCTTTAATGTCTGTTAACGTATTATTGTTAAAGTTTAAGGTTAATGTTCTATCTTTTCTTATTTCTCCTTTAAACGAAATAGAGTTTTTCATTCTAAAATCTACTTTAATTAATGGAGAAAATTCATCAATTAATGTTGCCGACGAAATTAAGAGTTCTGGTTGATAATTCCCAGAAGTATTTGTGTTTGTTATACTTTCTGAATCGTATTGTAAATTGTTAGTGTAATTACTTATTGAGTAAACCGAATTATAACCGTGAGATAACGTAAATGAGCTAAAGTTTTTCTTAAACCACTTATACTTCATAAATCCGTTATAACGAAGCGTCCAGTTTGGAATTGGAATGTTCTTGAAAATTCCTGTACTAACAGAATTAGGATTGTTTCCTGAATATGCCGCTATAAATGCTGGTAACATTGCTTGTTGTCCGTTTGTTTTAAATCCAGGGTTTGTATTTTCAGGATCTTCATCGTTTACAGCAATTCCTTGTTCAGTTGCTAATCTTCCAGAAATAGTTTCACGATAGTCTAAGAAGTTTTGATATAAAGTTTCATTATCTGAAAAAACCGTACCTAACATAAAATGACTTGAACTATAATCACCTGTTTCAAAAGGTTTGATATCTTGATCTTGCTCAAAACCTCCATTCCCATCAGAAACAATATCTAATTGTTGCGTTAAATTACTTGTACGAATTCTGGTTCCTCTTACATCAATTGTTAAGTCATTAAATGGTTTTACAGATACCGTATAATCTAATTTTTTAAACCTTGTTTTAGCATAATTCTTACTGTAGTAATCTTCATCCGCGTTACGAGTAATCAACCAATTGTTTTCAATCGCTTTATTTAAGATGTCTGTTTGGCTACCAAATACAAATCCTAATGTTGGTGCTAAACCTCCACCTGTATTGTCTCTTCCTAAGAAACCTACCTCAGGTATGTACCCTTGTAATAAAGTTCCGTTATTTTGTGTATAACTAATTTTTGCTCTTTTAACAGAAGTTAAAACATCGTATACTCCTTTTCCTAACTTTTGACCAAAAGAAGCATTCTTTTTTAATTTTGCTTTTTGCGCAACTTGGTTTTTACCTAAGGTTGCTGTTCCTTTTTGAGCTGTTTTTTTCTTTGTTCCTTTTAACAATAACTTATCTACTCCTAAAATTTTATAAAAACGACCAAAATCGATATTTGTATTTAAGTTATGCGTATTGGCATTTTGAATCATATTACCAACTTGCTCAACATAACTTTGCGATCCTGCTTTCCAATCAAAATCAGCAGTGTAGCCATAATCAGCATTAATAAAACTTAAAAATGGAAACTTATCTAAAGGAAGTTTATACGTCGCATTTAACTTTTGATGGTAATTATCTGCTCTACCAATATTGAAAAACTGGTCGTATACTTCTAAATTTTCCTCTTCTCCAAAACTATCATAAATATAATTATTGGTAGCGTTGAAGTTTAAAGTTAACGACTTTGTTAAATCGAAACCAATCGTATAATCCCAATTAAACAAGAACCTACGTTGAACTAATTCTGGTTGTTCAGGTAGCCCTTCAATTAAGTTTCTAGATTGTTGGCTGTTGTAATTTCTATTAATTCTAGAATTTAACGCTAACGTTTTAGGTACAGGATTAATATTTAAATCTTTAATGAATTTTAAATACCTACTCTTAAATCCTTTTGATTTTTTAAACGGCTCTATAACAAACGGAAGGAAGTTAAAATTATAACTCGCACCTGCCATTACGTTTTTGTTCTCGTAACTTTCAATATTATAATCTTTGTGAAATTCTTCGCTATGAGCATACGATGCTGAAAAGTTTTCTACATTATAAAATTTAGGTTTTTTCTTACTCTCAGGATTTCTATTCTTTTTTACATTGATGAAACTAATACTCTTTCTTCGAGTGTAATCTTGAGCATTTTTGCTATTCGGGTTTTTGTCAATTGCATCTTTAAGTTCTACATCTTGAAATTGCGGATCGTATTTTGGATCTCTAAATTCCTCTCCGTATGTATAACTCATAGGTACTTGCATGTTCCATTTTTTAGGCATCATTTTACCTAACTGAACATTCGTAGCTACGCTATACTGTTTAATTTCTTCAATGCTTCGTTGTTGTACACGATCTTCTACATTACCAAAACCTACCGTTGACATTCTTCCTGCTAAAGAAACATCTAGCACATCTGCCATATTTGCGTCTGCATTTACAACAGCTGCCCACCCTCCTTTATTATCAAAACCTACAGCACGTAATTCGTTAAACCAAACCTCTATCGTTTTAGTGTCAACTACTTCTTTATTCTTCACCCCTAACATTACCGTTCGTATTTGAGCTAAGGTTGGGTTTCCTTTTACAGAGATTTTTAGTTTCCCTCCTTCAATGTGTGGATCATCTATTTCGCTAGAAAAAATATCACTTATATTAAAGCCTGTTGGTCTCTCAATTTTTAAATTAGCTAATTCTTTTAATGGTATTTCTAAATTGTTCGCTGTTGGCCATATTTCTTTTGGTGAAGCACTAGAAGTTGACCATTTTAAAGTCTTCTCTATTTCGTAATAATTATCATTTAGATCAGTCCCTAAACGAATAATTGCAACTGTGTTTGTTAGGTCATCTTTTTTTGCTTCTTTTTTAGGATCCTCTGCATGTAAAAACATACGTAAATTCTTATATCTACGCATATCAATACTTATGTTTTTATAAATGGTTCTTACGTCATCCGCCTTTAGATCAGTTACTTTTAAAGTCACTGATTGTTCGTTTTGGCGTTGAATTCTATTCGTCCCTTGTAATTGTTCCCTTTGAATCCCTGGAGGTAAATCATAACGATCTTGATTTTGCTCAATACTTACCACTCCAACTTCAAACTTATTCAACTCTTCAGGGGTTAAATTTTCAGGCACTCCCGCATCTGGCAATGTTTTCGTATAACGACGCCAATCTCCACGCACTAATTCTAACTCTCCAAAACGCAATACTACAGGCATTTTAAACTGAGTTAAGAACATTCTTATAAAACGAATACTGTTAAAATCATTAATATTAAATTTTTGATCTTCTTCTACATTCCTAATCGGAATTCTAAACTGGTACCATGTAGTACTTCTAGTTTCACCATTTAACAGCGTTACATTTTGAGTTTTAACATCAATAATATGATTTTGTCCTTGAACTAAATCTGTTTTATTTAATGAAATTTCGTACTCAAAATAACTATTTACAGGATTCATCGTTTGATCCTTATTGATATCTTCTGTATCTGGATACGTTGTTGATGAAGTTGGATACGACTCGTTAGATTGACTCGCAGTAGGCGAATTACCTTGTGTTCCGTTGTAATTTTTATATCGAGATAATACTGATGGGTTCATGTTTTCTATAGCCCCACCTCTAAAAAACTGGAAATTATCCCCTGCAGGATCTTCTAAAGCAGCAAATGCTGGATATTTTGCTTTTTCTTCCTCATCATTTAAACCATCTAAACCAACATCTTGATTCGTTCTTGCTTCATTACTAGAGTCAAAAGCATATAAGATTGATGGATTGATAGGAACATTACCCCAATCTGTTTCAACAACATTTCCTCCATCATTTTTCACACCGTCTGCTGGTAATCCGTTTTCATACTGTTTTCTACCATCTTTTAAGATGTCTTCAGAAACATTTCCTAAATTGATAAACAGTTTTCCTACCCAATTAGATGGATCTTGAGGATTTATTCCTGCTTGCAACCCTTCTTCAGCAGTAATTGAATAATTCTCATAAGGATCCATTAACCAAAACTGAATGTATTCTACATTCGCTTGTTCAAAGTTATTGGTTGTTAACGATCGCATGATACCTCCCCAACGCTCTTCAGGCAATACAGTATTTGCATTTTCGTTAAAATTATACGGACCTCTTTCAGCAGGATAGTATGCTAAATCTAACGTACGCACTAAGTTTTGTTGCGTAATGTCTAAATCGGTATTTGGGAATAACTCATTGTAACGTATTTGACGAACTTCATTTCTTGATAGTTCGTTTTCATCAATATTATCAGGTCTATTTCCGCCACCATAAAATAATTGATCAACATTATACCACGCTAACTTCCCTCTTTTGTAATTGTATTCAAGTCCGAAAGCACCACCGTCAAACCCTTGTGTTTCTGGTGTACTTGCTAAAAACCATTGTTGAGGCGATCCTAAATTGATAGGAATTTGTGATGCTTCAAAATCATCTAAATACGAAGTTGCCGTACCATCAACATTAATTCCGCTCGGAGATCCTGGTAATAAATATGCCATATCTGCCCTTACCGAAACATTTGAAGGAGCTTCTGTTTCTACAAACGGTAACTTGTTAGCTAATTTGGTTAAATAAGGCACTTCTGAAGAAAAGTCTAAATTTAACCCAAGCATGATATTGTCAATAGGTTCACCTCCAAAATTTACTTTCGGAGTAATCGGTTTTTCACTTACATTTAAAAATGTACCACCTAAAATAAATTCATCAGAAAAACGATGCTCAACATCAACTCCGAAGAACGTTTTTCGCTGCTGATTAAAGAACGTATTATTTTCAACTGTTGCATTAATCGGAACTCCTGAAGCTTCTAAACCTGGGTCTAAAATTTGTACGCGACCTAATTGATAATCGACTACATAATCAATTCCTTCAACCAATTGTCTTCCTCCTGCTGTTACACGTACCGACCCTCTAGGTACATTAAACGCTCCTAGTGAAATACCTCTACTTGTTTCTGACTTAAAATATCCTTTTAAAAAAAATTTATCTAAGTTTTGATATTCGTTTTTTGCCTGAATTTTTGTGGTTAAATATAACTCTTCAAAAATGTATTTATCTTGGTCAGCAGCGTTCGTCAATTCATCTTGTAAATCTTCTCCAAAAGGTTCTGGTTCAGGAAAGATAACATATCCTCTTTCAGAATTTACTGTTATTCCTTCAACATAATCAAAAAAACCATCACCATTAGTAACTGCGTATTCACTTTGATCTAACTTATCTAAATTTAAAATACGTAATAATGGTTTATCATTTATTCCTGGAGTTAATGCTTTTTGAAGTGTATTTTGTAAGGTTCCTGTTTCGTCATCACGGTATAATAATTCAAAACGAAAACCATCTCGTTGTAACGGAAATGCTCCTAAAGCATATACGTTTTTCATCATTAATCGCCAAGTTGGAAAAGGTTCTCCAAGCGTCGTTGTTGTTGAAGTTCCTGGGCGAACAGTGTTTAAAATTTCACTACGTAACAACTTAACAACAATATTATCTGGAGCAACAACTCCATCATTAGAAAACTCACCAACTTTAAAAACTGTCTCTCCGTTGGTAGCACCTACCACAGTATATTCATAAGCTACAGCTAATACTTCACCATCATTTAACCTTCTGTTCAAAGAGATAAATCCTAATTGAGGGTTCAATCTATATTCATTAGGTTGTAACTTTCGCGCATTTTGTAAGTACGTATAGTTAAATCCTTGACGAGCTGGAACACCAATACCGTTAATAGCATCATCAACTGTTGCGACATCTCTAATTTGAGGATCTGTTAATAAACTTACTAAGTTATTCACCTCATTGTAAGGAAGATTTTTTGAGTCTCCACTAATAGTTACTTGTGCAGGGGATGCTATATTGGTGATTTCTGTAGGATTGACCTCATTGTCATCTTCAGATTCACCTAAATCGGCAAGCGCCACAATACTACGATAATCGGTTACGTTTTGATTTCGGTTAGTAACCCAAACTTCAACTCTAGTAATGTTAATTGGGCTATTAACTAACGGATAATTTTCTAAAGCAGTTTTATAATTCTCTCTAAAATATTGTGATAAAAAGAAGTGACGATCATTATCATAATCGGATGCTCTAAACTCAAATTCCTCTATGGTTGCACCTCCTTCAGCAATTACTGTTTTAGATTGTGAGTTTTGTTGAGAAAAAGCTGCAGTAATATGTGTTTTACCAAATTGTAACTGTGTTTTTACTCCAAATAAAGCTTGTGCACCGTTAATTAATGAGTTTTTAATCGGCATACTTATGTTACCTGCCTCTATATTTCTTATAATGTCATCTTCAGTCGGTGTATACTCTAACTTAATAACGTTTTGAAAATCGAAAGTAGATTGTGTATCATAATTAGCCGTTACACGTAAACGCTCACCTACTTTTGCTTGTATACTTGCGCTAATTTGCTGGTCAAAATCAAACGTAAAACTACTTTGGTTTTCTACTGATATTTGTGGATTCTCATTATTTTGATAAACCCCGCCAAGTTTAATGTTTAACTGCCCTGTTGGATTTACCTCAACAGTATTCCCTCCAAAAACAGACTCAAAAAACTTCGATTTTACGTAATATTTTGGCAGTAAATTTCTACGTGCCGCAGTAGTTCCTCTTTTATTAGGATTTGTAGCGTCTACTTTTTCTTTGAAATAGCTTCTTAAATCATTTTTCAAACGGTATTGATCATATTCACTCGGAGTCATATAAATTGGCGTACCGATACAGTAGTCTCCAATTTTTTCAACAATTTTAAACTTGTTGAGTGTTTTATCAAAAGTAATTTCTTTTTGAACCGGATTGTTCAAAAAAAGAGTTCCGTTTTGGTTGTGATTAAAATTATATTTTAAAGGTATAACAGTATCTTTTTTAACTGTATTTGTACTGTCTGATTGAGTGTTTTGTGAAAATGAAACAACACTCACAAAAAAAGCGAGCGCTGTTAGTATTTTATTCGTAACTGTTGTCTTTTCCAACCTCTTTTATAATTTTTTCAACGCCTGTTTTATAAGCATTTCAACACTTGCGTCTGGTGTTTCTTTTAATATCCCCCCTATTACTTTGTCGGCTTGCTTTCTTACAAAGCCTAGAACCTCTAAAGCAGATAACGCTTCTTCTTTATTTGTATTGTTCTGTACCACAGAAACTTCATCAACATCAAAGGTTTTTAAAACTTTATCTTTTAGGTCTACAATAACACGTTGGGCAGTTTTAGCACCGATACCTTTAACCGATTGAATTAGTTTTACATCTTCAGAAGCAATAGCTTGTTGCACCTCTTGTGAGGTCATTGATGACAACATTGTTCTAGCTGTGCTAGGTCCAACGCCAGAAACAGAAGTTAACAACAAGAAAACTTCTCGCTCCATTTTTGTTGAAAAGCCATATAATGTATGCGCGTCTTCTCTTACAGATAAGTGTGTATATAACAATACATTTTCATCGTTTGGTAATGACGAATATGTATGTAAAGAAATGTGCATTAAATATCCTACTCCGCTGCAATCTACTACTGCGTAAGTAGGGTTTTTCTCCACAAGCTTCCCCCTTATTTGTGTTATCATTCAGCTATTTTTTCTACTTGCCTAAAATAGACAAAATAATTATTTTAAAAAAAGCCCTTTTTATAAGGGCTTTCTATTTATTTTTTCTTGGATTTCATCTCTTTATTTTGAGCATCTACAACCGCTACAGCAGCCATATTTACCATTTCATCTACACTTGCACCCAATTGTAAAATGTGAACTGGTTTACTCATACCTAACAAAATCGGTCCTATTGTTTCAACTTCATCAACCTCTTTCATTAATTTATAAGTGATGTTTGCTGATTCTAAATTAGGAAAAATTAAAACATTGGCTCTTTTTCCGTTTAATTTAGAAAATGGAAACTCTTTTGCTAACAAATCTGGATTTAAAGCAAAATCTGCTTGCAATTCCCCATCAACCACAACATTTGGGTAATGACGATGGATATACGAAACTGCCTCTCTAATTTTAGTAGAACTCTCCGACTTTGACGACCCAAAGTTTGAAAATCCTAACATCGCAACATTAGGTTTCATACCAAACATTTTAGCTAAAACTGATGTTAATTGAGTAATTTTAGCTAAATCTTTTGCTGTTGGATTGATGTTGATAGTAGTATCTGCCAAAAACATTGGTCCTTGTTTTGTAAGCATCATATTAGTTGCAGCAACTCTTGTTACTCCATGGTCTTTTTCAATCAACTCTAACATTGGCTTAACTACTGATGGGTATGGTCTTGAATACCCTGTGATTAACGCATCGGCTTCACCCGAGTTTACCATCATTGCTGCAAAATAGTTGCGTTCTCGCATCCATTTTTGTGCTTCTAAAAACGTAATTCCTTTACGTTGTCTTGTTTTCCAAAAAGTTTCAGCGTAACGATTTCTTCTTTCTTCCTCTTCATCTGTTTTAGGATCAATAATCGGCACATCAGCATCAAAACCTAACTCAGCCTTTAATTCTAAAATGATTTCTCGTTTTCCTAATAAAATTGGTTTACCAATTTTTTCCTCATAAACTCTTTGTGCTGCTTTTAACACATCTAAATGATCTGCTTCGGCAAAAACCACACGTTTAGGGGCTTTTTTAGCTCTGTTATGTAACAAACGAACTTCTTTACTCCCGGTTCCAGAACGATCCATTAGTTCTTCACGATATTTTTCCCAATCTTCAATAGGTTCTTGAGCAACTCCAGAATCAATTGCTGCTTTTGCAATTGCTGGTGGAATTTCATAAATTA
Source organism: Tenacibaculum crassostreae (assembly GCF_964512405.1). Classification (NCBI taxonomy): domain Bacteria; kingdom Pseudomonadati; phylum Bacteroidota; class Flavobacteriia; order Flavobacteriales; family Flavobacteriaceae; genus Tenacibaculum; species Tenacibaculum crassostreae. The sequence continues at coordinate 156,257 of NZ_CAZELE010000001.1, read as the reverse complement.
ATCTTGGATCAAATGGCTTTGGAATGATATACTCTTTTCCGAAAGAAAGACTTACCTCATCATACACAATATTTACTTGCTCTGGCACCGATTGTTTTGCTAAATCTGCCAACGCAAGTACCGCAGCCATCTTCATTTCTTCATTAATCTTTTTAGCTCTCACATCTAGTGCTCCTCTAAAAATAAATGGAAATCCTAATACGTTATTTACCTGATTAGGATGATCTGATCTTCCTGTTGCCATGATAATATCATCTCTTGTAGCAATTGCTAAATCGTAATCAATTTCTGGCTCAGGGTTTGCCATAGCAAAAACAATAGGATTCTTTGCCATAGATAACAACATTTCTGGTGAAACTACATTTCCTTTAGACAACCCTATAAACACATCAGCATTTAACATTGCTTCTTCCAATGTATTTACATCTTCATCAGTAGCAAACTCAGCTTTTTGAGAAGTCAAGTTTTCTCTATCTTTTCTAATTACTCCTCTACTATCACACATTATTACGTTTTCACGTTTAGCTCCTAAGGCTAAATACAAACGTGTACACGAAATAGCAGCAGCACCAGCACCGTTTACAACAATCTTTACATCTTCAATGTTTTTCTTATTGATTTCTAATGCATTTTTTAAAGCCGCAGCAGAAATAATTGCTGTACCGTGTTGGTCATCGTGCATTACAGGAATATCTAATTCCTCTTTTAGTCTTCGTTCTATCTCAAAAGCTTCTGGTGCTTTGATATCTTCTAAATTGATTCCTCCAAAAGTTGGAGCAATTGCCTTTACCGTTTCTACAAATTTATCTACATCAGTTGCATCAACTTCAATATCAAAAACATCAATATCGGCAAATATTTTAAATAACAACCCTTTCCCTTCCATTACTGGTTTAGAGGCTTCAGGACCAATATCTCCCAACCCTAAAACGGCTGTACCATTTGATATTACAGCCACTAAATTACTCTTAGCTGTGTATTTATATACGTTGTTTTTATCTTTCGCTATTTCTAAACAAGGTTCAGCTACACCTGGTGAATACGCTAACGATAAATCGTGTTGTGTTGCATATTTTTTTGTAGGCACTACTGCTATTTTTCCTGGCTTCGGTTTGGCATGGTACAGTAACGCCTCATGCCTTTTTCTAGAATCTCTCATAGGTTCGTTCTTGTTTGTTTGAACTTACAAATATACAGTTTGTTACTAAGTAAAAAGAATTTACAACCTGATAAAAATCATATTTCGTCTTTTCATTTCTTAAGACATTTGTACTAATGTTAAACCAAACAAATTAAAATGGAAACTAATTTAAGACACGTTATCGACGAAGAAGTAAAATGGGACAAAACTAAAACCATTGTAAGTAAAACAGATATTTATGGCACTATTTTATATGCCAATGATGTTTTTTCTAAAACTTGTGAGTACAGTACTATTGAACTAATTGGAGAGCCTCATAATATCATCCGTCATCCTGATATGCCAAAAGTAGCTTTTAAAGCTTTATGGGATGCATTAAAAAAGGGCGAGAATTTTCATGCAATCGTAAAAAATCTAACAAGAACTGGAAGATACTACTGGGTTATCACAGATTTTACAATTGACAAAGATAGCGAAGGCAAAGTTGTAGGATATACCGCTAGAAGAAAGGCGGTGCCAAATGGAGTTGTGAAAAAAATTGAGCCGGTATACAAAACTCTTTTAGATATAGAAAAACTAAAAGGTGAAAAAGCAAGTGAATTATATTTTGAAGCTTATTTAAACGAAGAAGTAGGTAAAAACTATAATGATTTTGTCGTTGATTTATTTAACGAAGAACTTTCTAAAGAAGAGGAAGAAAAAAATAAAAAAGAAATAAACTCTCTAAAAAAAGGATTGAATTGGTTCTTTTTTGGAGAAGCAAATCCTAATTAAGAAATTCCCCAAAAACATTTTTTGTTTTTCCCTTTATCAACCGAATAAATTCTCTTATTTATTCGGTTGTTCTTTTTGTAAAAACTGAATATTTCTAGTAAGTCCTGAAAACTTTGTTCTTTTTACTGCCGATTTTTTAAATACTTTACTAAACGTTTCTTGTGTTAATTCTTGCCAATCGCGTTTTGTCATTCCTAACAAACCTTCTTGCGGATTAAACAATGGTTCATCATGCGGTTTTGAAAAACGATTCCACGGACAAACATCTTGACATACATCACAACCAAACATCCAATCTTGCATTTTTCCTTTAAATTCTAATGGAATTGCATCTTTTAATTCAATTGTTACATATGAAATACATCTGCTCCCATCAACTGTATTATTGGGTAAAATTGCTTGCGTTGGGCATGCATCAATACAACGAGTACAGTTACCACAGTGGTCTGTTCTAAAAGGAACATCATAGGCAAGCTCTAAATCGATAATTAATTCAGCTAAGAAGAAAAATGACCCATGTTGTTTTTGAATTAATAACGAATGCTTTCCGTTCCAACCTAAACCAGCTTTTTCAGCCCAAGCACGTTCTAAAACAGGAGCAGAATCTACAAAACATCGACCAGAAACTTCTCCTATTTCATCATTAATTAATTGCAATAATTCTCGCAATTTATCTTTAATTATATGGTGATAATCTTGTCCGTAAGCATATTTAGAAATCTTATAACTTCCTTCTTGCTGAACTTCCGAAGGAAAATAATTATACGACAATGAAATAACCGATTTTGCTCCATCTACCAACAATCGCGGATCTAAACGTTTGTCAAAATGGTTTTCCATATAGTGCATTTCTCCTTGATACCCATTTTGCAACCATTCTTCCAATCGAGGAGCTTCTTTTTCTAAAAAATCTGCTTTTGCAATACCACAACCCAAAAACCCCAAACGTTTTGCTTGTTCTTTAATAAAGGTTGAGTATTGTTGTTTTTTAGTCAAAATGTAAATTTTATGCACCGCAAAATTACCAAAAGAAAAATTATAATTTCCTTCACTACGTATTTACAAATAATTGCTGAACTTTGTTCGTTAGTATTATATAGCAAACTCTATTCATTATGAAAAAGATATATAAAATAGCACTAGGTATTATCGCGTTTTTTTTAGTTCTTTTAATTAGCATACCACTATTGTTTCAAGACAAAGTGATGAACTTAGTAAAAACTACGATTAACAATAATGTAAATGCTAAAGTTGATTTTAGCGATTCTAATCTTAGTTTGATTAGAAATCTCCCTAATGCTACAGTTCAACTATACGATTTAACGGTAATAAATAACGCTCCGTTTGAAGGAGATACTTTAGTGTATGCTAAAGAAGTAAACTTAAAATTAAAGCTTACCGAGCTTTTAAAAAACACTTCTGAACAATTAAATATTCAGTCTTTTACTATTGATGATGCTTTGGTAAACGTTTTAGTTAATGAAAAAGGGAATGCAAACTATGATATTGCAAAACCTTCTGAGACTGAAGAAACGAATGAAAATACATCAAGTTTTGGATTCTCACTTAATTCGTATGCTGTCAACAACTCAACTATCAAATACAACGATAAGCAAGGTAAAATTAATTTAGAGTTAACCGATTTTAATCATACTGGAAGTGGTGATTTTTCGCAAGAAAATTCAGAATTAGATACTCAAACATCTACACTAATTTCTTTTGGAATGGATGAAAACACCTATGCGAAAAATCAAAAAATTGAATTGGATGCAATTTTAGGAATGGATTTAACCAAAAAGAAGTTTTCTTTCCTAAAAAACGAAGTAAAAATTAACAATTTACCGTTAGTTTTTGATGGATTTGTGCAGGTAAACGACGACAATCAAGAGGTTAATATTAACTTTAAAACTCCTTCATCAGACTTTAAAAACTTCTTAAAATTAATTCCAGAAGCCTACACAAAAAGTATCGCAAATGTAGCCACTACTGGAGATTTTAGCGTAAACGGAAAAGTAACAGGAACTATTGATGACACTCATATTCCGAAGTTGGATATTGCTATACAATCTAACAACGCTTCATTTAAATACCCAGATTTACCTAAAAGCGTACAAAACATTCATATTGATGCGCAACTAAAAAACACAACAGGTAAAACTGAAAACACTTTTGTTACCATTAATAATTTATCTTTTAAAATTGATGAAGATACTTTTTCTGGAAAAGGAAACGTGTACAATTTAACAACCAATCCTAAAGTGAATGCTGATGTAAAAGGAACGCTGAATTTAGCCAACATTAACAAAGCATATCCTATTGATTTAAAAAATGAATTACGCGGAATTTTAAAAGCCGATTTACATACTGAATTCGACATGAAAGCGATTGAAAACAACACGCTCAATCGTATAAAAAACAGCGGACAAATGGAAGTAAACGACTTCGTTTTTTCTTCGGAAGACGTTGTAAATCCTATTCATATAAAAAACACAAAGGTTAATTTTACTCCGAGTGTTGTTTCATTAACTAAGTTTGATGCAACTACAGGGAAAAGTGATTTAAACGCTACTGGAACTCTTAAAAACTTATTAGGGTTTTTACTTTCTGACAACAAATTACAAGGAGATTTTAAAGTAAACTCAAACACTTTTTATGTGAGTGATTTTATGGAAGAAAATCCTTCTAGCAAACCCGAAAAAGAAACTTCTTCAGAAGAAAAACAAACCGAAAGTTTAAAAATTCCTGCTTTTTTAGATTGCTCAGTATTAGCAAATGCTAAAACCGTTCATTACGACAATTTAACTTTACAAAACGTAAAAGGAAGACTTCTTTTAAAAGATGAAAAAGCGATTTTGCAAGATGTAGACGCTGCTATTTTCAACGGTCAAATTGCGTTAAACGGAGAAGTAAACACACAACAAAAAAAGCCTACTTTTAATATGAAATTAGGCATTAAATCGTTTGATATTGCTCAGTCATTTGCTAGTTTAGATCTGTTACAATCGTTAAGCCCAATTGCTGGCGCTATGGATGGTAAATTAAACTCTGATATTGATTTAGCAGGAAGTTTAAATGATGATTTTACACCTAATCTTACTTCTGTTTCTGGAAATGCTTTAGCACAATTACTCACCACGACTATTAATCCGAAGAAAACAAAATCATTGAGTTTATTAAATGAAAAATTATCGTTTATCGATTTAACCAAACTCGATTTAAAAGACATCAAAACTTTCCTATCATTTAAAGACGGACAAGTAGTTGTAAAACCTTTCGATTTAAAATATAAAGACATCGGAATTACTGTTGGAGGTAGCCACGGTTTTGACAAAACGATGAACTACAATGTTACTTTAAATGTTCCTGCTAAATATTTGGGTAATGAAGCTCAAGGTTTACTTTCTAAATTAAGCGCAAAAGACCAACAAAACATTACAGTTCCTATAACAGCTAATCTTACAGGCAATATGACAAATCCTACTGTAAAAACTGATTTGTCTTCATCGGTTGCAAAGCTTAGTCAAAAACTTATCGATCAACAAAAAGATAAATTGGTAAATGATGCCTTAGGAGGCTTACTAGGAAACAAAAAGAAAGATAGTACCGCAACCGACAATAAAAAAGAAGAAACCGTTAAAAAAGTAACAGATGTGTTAGGTGGTTTATTCGGAAAAAAGAAGAAAAAACAACAAAAAGACACTGTTAAGTAACAACTTAACTATTCAACAGTCATATTAAGAAGACTTTGTAAATTGTTTAACATTTCTTAAATATTTAATACAAGGTTCTTCTTTTATGTTTGCTGCAATCAAACTTTAATGACTATGAAAAATATAATTACCCTTCTATTTGTTACATTTTCGTCTATTGTTTTTTCTCAAATAACAGGAAAAGTTACCGACACCAAAAACCAACCTCTCTCTTTTGTAAGTGTGTATATAGAAAATACAATTACAGGTACAACAACCAATTCTAATGGAGAATATGAATTAAAAATAAATACCAAAGGAAAACACGTTGTTATTTTTCAGATGTTGGGCTACAAAACGATTAAGAAAGAAATCGATGTATCTTCTTTTCCGTTTACCGTAAACATTGCACTTCCTGAAGAAGAAGTTACTTTAGATGAAGTTGTAATCTCATCTAAAGAGAATCCTGCAAACAGAATTATTAGAAACGCTATTGCCAACAAAAATAAAAACACCGACAAATTCGCTGAGTATACCGCAGATTTTTACTCTCGTGGGTTGTTTAAAGTAAAAAACCTTCCGAAGAAATTTTTGGGGCAAGATATTGGTGATATGGGAGGCGGATTAGATTCTACCAGAACAGGAATTGTTTATCTTTCAGAAACAGTTTCTAAAATTGCTTTTCAAAAGAAACCTCAACATTTTAAAGAACATATCATCGCTTCAAAAGTAAGCGGACAGGATAACGGAATTAGTTTTAACCAAGCTGAAGATGTAAACTTTAACTTTTATGAAAACTCATTTGATTTGGCAGATGTCAACGTAATTTCACCTATTGCTAATGGTGCTTTTGGTTATTATAACTACAAACTAACAGGTGTTTTTTATGATGAAAAAGGAAAGCTAATTAATAAAATTCAACTACTTCCAAAACGAAAAAACGACCGTGTTTTTAGCGGTTATATTTATATTGTTGAAGATGATTGGGCTATTTACGGTGCCGATGTTATTATTACAGGCACTCAAATTAGTATGCCGATGGTAGATTCGTTACACATTAAACAAAATTATAATTTTTCAACAACTAATAAAGCTTGGGTACCGGTAACACAAACCATCGATTTTAAAGCTGGTATGTTTGGATTTAATTTTAACGGACGTTTTTCAGCATCGTATTCAAATTATAATTTCTCTCCTGGGTTTACCCAAAAAACGTTTAGCAACGAAATACTTTCTTTTGCTGAAAATGCTACTGAAAAAGATTCAGTATATTGGAATACTATTCGCCCAGTAGCATTAACTACTGAAGAAAAATCTGACTACAAGTTAAAAGACAGTATTAAAACCATTAGAAAATCAGAAAAGTATTTAGATTCTATTGATGCTAAAAACAATAAATTTAAACTACTGGATGTTCTCTCAGGATATACGTATCGAGACACCTATAATAAATGGTCGTTAAGCACTTCTTCTCCTATTGAAAATTTAAATTTTAACACTGTACAAGGCTGGAATTCTTCTATAGGAGTTAACTACCGAAAATCGCTTAATGAAAAAGGAAGACGATTTGGTGCTGGCATTGATATAAACTATGGTTTTGCTGAAAAAAAAGCACGTCCTACCGCCTATTTTAACTACTTATGGAACAGCACTTCAAGACCTTTTTTATCAGTTTCAGGAGGAGTTTCGACACCTCAATTTAACAATAAACAACCTATTTCTAAATTCTGGAATACTATTAGTTCTATCGGATTTGAACGAAACTATTTAAAGATTTATGAAAAAACCTTTGCTAAAGCTTCCTTCTCAAAAGAAGTTACTAACGGAATTCGTATGTCTTCCTCGTTAGAGTTTGCCGATAGAAAACCCTTATTTAACACAACTGATTATGTAATGCTTCCGAAAGATGATGTCAGTTACACGTCTAACAATCCGCAAAATCCTACCGATTTTTCAACAGGTTTTACACCGCATCACATGTGGACATTTTCAATAGGTGCCAACATAAACTTCGGTCAAAAATATTTGTCATATCCTGATGGAAAATTCAACATTACAAACAATAAATACCCATCATTATTTATCGGATATCAAAAAAACTTCGGCTCAGGAAATAATGAATGGAACTCAGATTTAGTGTTTTCTCAATTATACCAAAACATCAGCTTAGGCAACTGGGGTGAATTTTCTTACAAAGCCAAAGGAGGTATGTTCTTAAAGCAAAAAGATATTCCGTTTATAGATTATGCTCATTTTAACGGAAACCGCTTATTGGTTGCTCCAAAAGACAATTATTTAAATAATTTTTACATGTTGCCATACTATCAATTAAGCACAAACGACAAGTTTGGAGAATTGCATGGAGAATATAATTTTAAAGGAGCTTTGTTGAGTAAAATTCCGTTAGTAAATAAATTAAATTTTCATCTAGTTACTAGCGCTAAAGGATTATTTACAGGAGGTAACAAACCATATTCAGAATTCGCAGTTGGTTTAGATAATATTGGTTTTGGAAAATGGCGTTTTCTCCGTGTAGATTTTGCCCGTTCTTATTTTAACGGAAAGCAAGAAAACAGGGTTGTTTTTGGTATAAAGTTGTAATTTTGTAAACACATGAAACCCTCATAGAGGGATTAGGTAAAACCAAGATAAACACCCCTGTAAAAGGAAATAGCTAAATATCAATTAGTTAATATAAATTTAAACGTATGAAAACAACCTTATTACTTTTTGGTATTGCTACAGATTTAATTGGAAGCTCTTCTTTGGAAATAGAACTTCCAAATACAATGACTATTGCTAGTTTTAAAGAATTTCTTACAACACAATTTCCTGATTTTAAAAAAATGAGTTCGTATGCAGTAGCTATTAACGAAAGTTATGCTACTGATGAAACATATATTAAGGAAAATGATATAATTGCCATTATTCCTCCTGTAAGCGGAGGATAATGGTTATGTTAAACTTCTTCTTTCTTTAAAAACTTTCCAACAAAAAAAGTTCCGAAAGGCAAGATAGATAACAAGCAAACGATACCGAAGGTTTTGTTACTCCATTTTAATTCCATCTTTAATAAAATAGCTAACGCTATATAGGCTACAAATAAAACTCCATGAGGCATTCCTAACATTTTTACATATTCAGGATTTCCTTGCATGTATTTAATTGGAACTGCTATAAAAAGTAGTAAAATGTAAGATACACCTTCTAATAAACTTACTAATCTGAAAAAATTAATCATTTGTTGTGCTTAAAAATTGGTTTGCAAAGATATTGAAATATTACGTCCTGCTGCCGAAACACCTGAAGCAAATTCTTTATAATGCTCATCAAATAAATTAGACAGTTGCGCTTGTATTGCAATGTTTTTTGTAAACTGATATTTACCATACAATCCAACGGTCATCCAACTAGGTGTTCCATAATACTTGTTGATATCTTCAGTTGCATCAGGATTAACAATTGGAGTTAAATCATGATTGTCTATCCCTTCAGTTAAGTTGTAATCTGAAATATCTTTTTTAGCATTAAAAACTAAAGTAGCACCCACTTCAAACTTCTTATTAGTATAACTTAAATCAAAACGACCAAACAATGGCGGAATAGACGATAATGGTTCATCAGGAATATCTTCTCCTTCACCTGAATCGATTGTATTTCCTTTTGTATAAGTTATCGATCCGGATGTCTTCCAATGATTTAAAATTTTTCCTTCATAACTTGCGGTAAAACCAGTTATGTATGCTCTTCCTCTATTAAAATTCGTTAAAATTTCTCCATCTATTACATTGTATTCATCACCTTCATAATACACTGTACTCTGACCGAAGAAAGGATACGGAATTCGGGTAATATTTTGATCTAAGATTGTGTAATACGCGTTTAATCCTGCTCTAAATTTTCTATTGTTAAAATACTTTTGAATTCCAACCTCAAAATTGTACGCATATTCAGGACCTAATTCAGTATTAGGAACGGTTAATCGACCACTTTTTTCTCTAATTTTCCCAACATCATCAATATTAGGAGAACGGAAACCTGATGACACAACTCCGTTTAATTGCCAATTCTTTGTTGGTTTATACACATAACCTATCGTAGCTGTGATAGATTGATTATCTAATCGAATATCATTTTGTGGAATATCAATAAATGTCTCATCTATCCATCTTGCTTTTAATACGGTATGTGTACCTCTAACACCCGTGTTTAAAGTAGATTTTGAATTAATATCTTGACGATAATCAATATAAAAAGCAGAACTCAAATAACTACTTCCCCCGTCTGGATAACGAGATTGAACAGCAAAATCTCCATCAAAACCTACAATTTTATTTTCGTTAACTCGTAAAGTTTTTCCGTAAGAGTTTGAAGCAACATCGTTGTAAGCTATTTCAACACCATATCCTAAGTTTCTGTGTGCTGCTAGTGGAACATTAAAATCTCCATTCAAACTAAAAACATCTACTGCTTCTTTTCTGTAAGAACGCTCTAAGCTTCCAAATTTTCGTTGAATACGACTCTCTTTCATATTTTGATACGCTAATGTAATCGTTCCTTTATCTAACCATTTTTTCTTCGGATTGATTAGTAACTGCGGAGAAATTAACAAACGTTCTTGTGGTCCATAATACCATTCAGCAAATTTTAAATTTCCGTTTCCTTTCAATTCTGTTAATTTATCAAAACGTGGAATATTTGACGATGTTGAATACTGTAAGTTTAGTTTAAAATCGGTATTTTTTGAAAACGGAACGTAGAATTTTTGTAACAGATCTGTTTGGCTATACCCTGTATTTCTTTGGATGTTTTCGTTAGAATTTACAACAGGTGTGTCGTTATAAAAGGTATTTGTATTATCTGAGTAAAACGGTACTTTTCCCCAGTCATCAAAACCATGAGAGCGATTTTTACCCATACGTAAATCGCCAAAATTACTATGAGATACACTTGTAAAAGACCCCCATTTTTTAAAACTTAATTCTGTTGAAACAACATTGGTTACTTCATTATTTGCTGAACTATATCGTAAAAATGAACTTCCTTTTATTTTTGTTCCTTTTTCAGAAAGTTTTGGTGTTTTTGTATAATAATGGATTACTCCTCCCAAAGCATCAGACCCATAAATAACTGAAGATGGCCCGAAAACAATTTCGGTTCTGTCTAATAAATTCGGAGCTACTGTAATTGAGTTTTGTAAGTGTCCTTTTCGATAAATTGCATTGTTCATACGAACACCGTCAACTACCAATAATACTCGGTTACTTTCCATTCCTCGCATTACTGGGCTACCGCCTCCAAATTGTGATTTCTGAATTTTTATCCCAGGAACACTTGATAATAAATCTGCAGATGTTTGAGGTGACAATCTTGCAATCTCTTTAGAAGAAACCACTGCTATTTGTTCAGCAATTCTGTTTGTTTTTTCTCTGTTTTTAAATACTGATACTATAACTTCGTCTAATTGTTCAGAATTTTTAGACAAATAAACATGGTAATTGTTCTTTTTTAATACTGATTTTTTCTCTTGAAATTCTGCATATGATACATGTGAAAAAATTAATGTTTCATCTTTTGAAAACTCTGTCACATCTACTTTTCCAGCTTCGTCGCTTATCGCAGAAATTGTTTTATTCTTATTAAATATTGCAACAGCTTCAACAGGTTTTCCTGTTTCGGCATCAATAATAGTAAGGTTTTGAGAGTAAATTGAAGTAGTAAGTACTAAAAAAAATACAGTAATTATTTGTTTCATAAATTAACTAAACACGGTTTCTAAAACGTCTAACGACTTTGGTTTCCTAAAACCCTCCAAATGCAATTCGTAATATTGAACTATAATTCGAAGGATAATTTGCCTATCCTTTTTTGAATAGGAGATTGAATTTATTGCATCAAAATTTATGCCCAAAAGGCTTTTGAAAAGATTAATTTCATCACCAATTAAAACTCCTTTTTCATATTCCTCATCAGTAAAGCTTCCCTCTAACAAACTAAACCCTTTTTTATGAGCTTGAGAAACATCAGGGTAAAACCCTAAATACTTAGATAAGTTCAGTAAAAACAACAAGTGAAAGTTGGCGACTTCATCGTGAGTATCAATCCAAATTAAAGAAGTTTCAATGTATTCATACAAAAAAGTATTCTCTTCTTCTTCTTGTATAATTGTGGATAATATCTCTGATAAAAACAGCACTATTGTTTGCTTAATTACAGAGGTGTGTACCGTTTGATAAGGATGAATCACCTGAACTTCTTTAATAGAATGTAAAGAACTTTTATTACTATGATTTGCTGTAATTTGTAATTGAGTTAATGGCTGGAAGTGGGCTGCTTTCAACTTTCCTTTTTTTGATTTTAAAACCCCTTTTATCATGTACGACTTTACACCTTCTTGTAACGTAAAACACTTTACAATTAAACTGGTGTCACCATACTTAAGAGAATTTAAAACAATGGCTTTTGTAGTAACAATCGCCATTTAGTAGAAGTTAAGCGTTAAAATCATTCTTCAAAGATATTCAATAATATCAACAAAAATGGTACATTCGTACAAATTAGAACTCCTTTTGAATGGCAATAGAAATAGAACGAAAATTTTTGGTAAAATCTCATGATTTTAAACAAGAATCGTTTCAAAAAAAATATATAAAACAAGGGTTTTTAAATTCTGCTAAAGAACGTGTAGTTCGAGTAAGAATTAAAGATGATCAAGGATTTTTAACTATTAAGGGACCTTCAAATACCAGTGGAACTTCTCGTTTTGAATGGGAAAAAGAAATACCTTTGAATGAAGCTGAAAATCTTTTTGAATTGTGCGAAAAAGGAATTATTGAAAAGTTCCGATATCTGGTAGAAATTGACACTCATATTTTTGAAGTTGATGAGTTTTTAGGTGAAAACAAAGGGTTACTTATTGCAGAGGTAGAGTTAAATAACGAAAACGAAATTTTTGCAAAACCAAACTGGTTAGGAATAGAGGTTACAGGAATAGAAAAATATTACAATTCTAATTTAAGCAAACATCCTTTTGTAGAATGGAAATAAAAAAAGGTTAAAGCTTTCACTTTAACCTTTAGTCTCTCATGTTAAGATTGTGAATTCCCCCAAAACCACAATTTCCCTAAGTGTTATACAAATTTACAGAAACTCTTCATTGCAAAATTTAGTTTTAAACGATTGGTAGTAAAAAGTTAATAATTCGTATAAAATTAAAAACAATTAACATTTATAAAACATAAGGAAAAGTGATTAAAACCTCAGTTCCTGTATGGTTTTTATCAGAAATATCTTTAACACTCACAAAAGTATTATCTCCATACATCAGCTTTAATCGTTCTTTTACGATGTTTATTCCAAACGATTTTTTGTTTTTAGATTGATATCTGTTCCTGTTTTTTGCAGCGTGTAACCCAATACCATTATCTAAAATTTTTACATTTATATTGCCTTCTTTTAAATCTATACAAAGACACAATTTTTTATCTTCTTTTTTTAAACTCAGTCCGTGCCAAATTGCATTTTCAATAAAAGGTTGTAAAAACAACGGAACAACTTTTAACTCTTCTTGGGCTATTACATCATCAACTTCTAACGTAAAAGTGAAACTGTTTTTTAACCGCATCTGTTCTAACTTAATGTAAATAGATAAAATCTCGAGCTCTTCTTTTAATGTTATTGTGTTTTCGTTAGTTACTTGTAATACTTTTCTTACCAGTGAGGAAAACTTGGTAATAAAATTTGAAGCTTCTTCTATTTTGTTTTGAACCACATAATTGTTAATAGAATTTAATGAGTTAAATAAAAAATGTGGATTCATTTGGCTTTGTAAAGCCGTCATTTTTAAGTCTGAAATTTGATTACTTTGCTTTAGTAAATTTACCTCAGCTTCTCTTTTTTTATCTTCAATTTCTCGTAAATAATTACCAATTAAAACGGCAAAAATTACACTTTGAATAATTGCTCCTACAAAATAATAAAACCTTAAATGTACTTTAAAGTCTAGTAGATAATAATCTCCTTTAATCATTTTTATTGAGCTAATATTAGCAAACAACAAGAAAATAATTGAGCCTAAAATCAAATAAAAAACTTGTTTTGTTTTCTTCTTTGAAATAATATAAAAGACCATGAATGCACAGACGGTTGAAAAAGGAACCGAATATGCAACAACAATTTTTTGAGCTTCATATCCATAAAAAAACTGTACAGCTATTAAAACAAAAGTAAAAACCAACAAGATTTTAGCTAGAATAAGTATTAAGTTATCTAGCTTAGGAAAGTCTGCTTTTAAATCAACTAAACTTCTTACAAAATAGATAAAAGACGCGTAAGCAACATATTGAATTGAAAAACTTAAATATTGGTAATAGTACTGTATTGTTTCACTTGTAAAAACTTCTCGTATTAAGTAAATTGTTAAACACAGCAAATAGATACTGTAATATTTATGAATGGCATCTTTATTCTGAATATATATAATAAAGTGATAAACGAAAAGCACTACAAGCCCTCCTCGTATCCATGAATAAAACGCCGATGTCATGTCTAACAGCACTACTTATCTAAATTCAAGGCATTAATTACTTCATTTTTTTTACTTCTACTAACTGCTACAATTGTACCGTCATTTAAGGTTAATTCATTTACTCCTTTGTTATATTCTGCTACATAAGTAAGATTTACTACATAAGAATTATGAACCCTTAAAAACTCAGGGCAAACAAACTTTTTTTGTATTTCTTTTAATGTTTTTGTAGCCACAATCGTTTTTCCATTAGTTAAATGAATTGTTGTATAACTCTTATCAGACTTTAAGTATAAAACTTCTTCTTTCGGTATTAAATACACTTTACCATCTGCTTGTATATTTATTTTTATGGGAACTTCTTCAAAAACCCTTTCATTTAACGCTTTTTTTACTTTAATCATTGCCAAAGTAAGCTCATCTATATCAATAGGTTTCATTAAATAATCTAGAGCTTGCGCTTTAACTGCTTTAATTCCATACTCATCGTATGCTGTTGTAAAGATTACTTCAAAATTCCTATCTGGAAATTTTTCAATAAATGAAAAACCATCCATCTCAGGCATTTGAATATCTAAAAAAATTAAATCTGGTTTTAGCTCTTTTACTATGTCTACAGCAATTATTGGCGAACTACATTTTGTTATAGACAACTCTTCATTTAAGCATTTATTTAGTTTCCATTCTAATGCTTCTAAAGCGTCCCTTTCATCGTCGATGATTACAATTTTTAACATTTCCCTTTAGTTTTTAAAATTTTTCACTCGGGAAAACAATGGTAACCTTAGTTCCTTTATTTTCCATATCACTTATGAGTAAATTAACCTTCGGGGGGGAATAAATTAAATCTAACCTGTTTTTGACTGTATCTATTCCAAAGGATTTTCGTTGAATCCCTTGGCTCTTATTTTTATTTAACGACTCTTTATAGCCAACTCCATTATCAATTACTTCAGTAATAATGTAGTTGTTTTCTTCTTTTACTTTTATAAGTAATTTTTTATTTCCTTCTTGTAGAGTTAATCCATGCCAAATCGCATTTTCTACAAAAGGTTGCAAATATAAAGGAACTACTTTTATCGAGCTGGTTTTTATATCTTTATCTACGATGATTTCGTAGTTGAAACTATTTCTTAGTCTAGCTAATTCAATATTAATATATAATTCGGCAATTTGCAACTCTTCCTCTAAAGAAATGTATACTTTTTCGGTAGTTTGTAATACTTTTCTTATTAAAGATGAAAATTTAGATATATAAGCAGAAGTTTCTTCTTTCTTATTTTGAAGTACAAAATTGTTTATTGAATTTAATGAATTGAATAAGAAATGAGGATTCATTCTGTTTTTAAACGCTGTCATTTTCAATTCATATAATTGTGCAGATTTTTTGTGAAGGTTAAGTTCTGCCCTAGACTTTTCTATCTCTTTTTTCTTTAAAACATCAGCAATTAAGAATGCATATATTATGGTTTGAATTAATATTCCAACAAAGAAGTAGAACATGTGATGTACATTCAAATTAATTAAAAAAGATTCGTCTTTAATAATTTTTAATGCTGTTATATTAGCTCCTAATAACGCTATAATTGATCCCAGTAAGGAATAGAGTCCGACCTTTGTTTTTATTATTTCAACAAAAGCTAACCCTCCTACTAAAGCAATTGTTAGAACTGGAGCACCGTAAAGAAGTACTTTTTTTTGAGTTTCAAACCCATAAAAAGCCTGAACAACAGCTAATAAAAGAGCTATAATTAATAGTAATATTGATACTTTTTTTGCTGCTTTATTCCACTTAGGATAATCTTCCTCAGTATTTAATAGTTTTCGAGTGAAATGAATGTAAAATGAAAATGAAATAAACTGAATTGAAAAAACTAAATACTCATAAACACAAGTCATAAACTCTCCTTCAAAAACATCTTTAATTAGAAAAATAAAAATCCCAAAAAGATAAATTGAGTAGTATTTATAAATATCTTCTTTATGCTTTAAATAAAACACAAAATGATATATCAATAAAAGGAAAATCCCTCCTCGAATCCAAGAATAAAATAATGAGTTTATGTCGAGCAGCATACTTTTTTAAATATAAAAAAATATTGTAATAAAATGACACAAACTTCCTAAAAGCACAAATACATGAAAAATTGCGTGGTTGTATGGTATTTTACTTATCGAATATAAAATAGCTCCAAGTGTGTAAGAAACTCCTCCAGCTACTAAATAATAAAGTCCTTCAGTCGGTAAATTATTCATTATGGGTTTTATAAAAAACACTACTTGCCATCCCATCAACACATATAAAACAGTTGATAGCTTATCGAACTTCCCTGTAAAAAACAATTTTAAAACAACTCCTAACAAAGCGCAAAACCAAACAAATAAGAACATATACCAACCAAAATTATTATTTAAAACCACCAAACAAAAAGGAGAATAGCTTCCGGCTATTAACACGTAAATAGCAGCGTGATCAAAAATATTTAGTCTTCTTCTTAATTTAGGTGAAGTTGATGCATGATAAAAAGTAGATGCTGCATATAAAATCACCATGCTAACGCCATAAATAATAAAACTAGCACGATTCCAAAATCCGTCGTAATTAATCGACTTTTCTACTAAAAACACCAAACCTACAATACTCATTAACATTCCAAAACCATGAGTAAGCACATTTAGTTTTTCTTCTGTATCGCTATAATGGTGATTTAAACTCTCGCTCATTATTGGGTCTGTTAGTATCTTTCATATATAACTCATCTTGTGTCAATTCATTATACATCAAATCAAACGCTTGCTTTTTTAATGCTTCTTTATCTTCAATAGTTAAGTTACTTGTTTCAATAAACTTGCATTGTTTCACTCTAAAAGTACCTGGACGTCCTTTAAAAAAATCCCAAGAAAAGTAGCGTTTCGCATCATAATATACTTGAGTTACTATAGGCATTTGATATTCTATCGATAAACTAAACGCCCCATTGGTAAAAGGTGCTAAAATTACATTTTCAGTCGGTACTAATCCTTCAGGGAAAATTCCAATGCTTAGTCCGTCATCTAAACGTTTTTTAACTCTTTCATACACTTGTTTTCTACTTTTCGGATCACTTCTATCAACCATAACTACTGCTTTTTTATAGAAATATCCAAAAACAGGAAGTTTTACCAGCTCTTTTTTTCCGACAAATAAAATCGGATTCTTACTCAGCGCAATCATAATCCACGGATCTAATAAAGAGGCGTGATTTGCTATAAACATGTAACTTTTATCTAAAGTTGTTTTTTCTTCAAATTCAGCCTTTAATCGAAATCCCATTCCGTAAATCAACACATAAGACCAAGCTCTCATTAATTTCCAAAAAGTTCCGTAGTATTTTTCATCAGAAAGTAACACTAAAACCAATGGCGACATTAATAACACCGTTGCAATCATTAAAACATAAAACCAAACACGCCAAATAAACCGAACTGGAAATAGTAAATATTGTATCATAGTTGCGAATGTAGTAATTTCTTTTGTTTGACGGATTTTAACCTTACTTTTGCCTACTAACTAATTAAGTTAATTCTTAAATTTTAAAATTACATGCCAAGAGTTTTAACAGGAGTACAAAGTACAGGAACTCCGCACTTAGGAAATTTATTAGGAGCAATTTTACCAGCTATTGAAATGGCAAATGACCCTAATAACGAATCGTTTTTATTTATTGCAGACATGCACTCTTTAACTCAAATTAAAGACGGAAAACAATTACGTGAAAACACCTATAGTACTGCAGCTACTTGGCTTGCTTGTGGAATTGACATTAACAAAACTGTTTTTTATCGTCAAAGCGATGTTCCTGAAACTACTGAGTTAACGTGGTATTTAAGCTGTTTCTTTCCATATCAACGTTTAACGTTGGCGCATAGTTTTAAAGATAAAGCAGATCGTTTATCAGATGTTAATGCTGGATTATTTACTTACCCAATGTTAATGGCTGCTGATATTTTATTATATGATGCAGAAGTTGTACCAGTTGGAAAAGATCAGTTGCAACACTTAGAAATGACTCGTGATGTAGCTAACAGATTCAACAATATTGTTGGTGACACCTTAGTTCCGCCTCAAGAAAAAATAAACGAGGAGACTAAATTAGTACCAGGTACTGATGGAGAGAAAATGAGTAAATCGAGAAATAATTTTATCGATATTTTCTTACCAGAAAAGAAATTGCGTAAGCAAATAATGGGAATTCAAACCGATAGTAAAGCGTTAGAAGACCCTAAAGACCCAGATACTGACAATGTATTTGCATTATACAGATTATTGGCATCTGATACTCAAATTGCTGAAATGCGTGCCAATTACGAAAATGGAGGTTATGGTTACGGACACGCAAAACAAGCTTTATATGAGTTAATTCTTGAAAAGTTTGCTGATGTACGCGCTAAGTACAATCACTACATGGAAAATAAACATGAAATTGACGAAGCATTGGCAATAGGAGCAGAAAAAGCTCGTGTTGTTGCTAAAGAGGTTTTACAAAGAGTTCGTGAAAAAGTAGGGTATTAAAAATTTTATTCTGAACTTGCTTTCAGAATTTCTAAATATATTATCATGAAAAAAGTTTTTGTATTAGTTTTCTTCGGAATACTAGCTTGTTCAACTCCAAAACAAAAAGAACAAATTGTAGAAGCTTCTTGCGGACAATGTCAATTCGGACTGAAATCTAAAATGGGTTGCGATTTAGCTATAAAAATTGATGATAAAGCCTATTTTGTAGAAGGAGCACATATTGATGATTATGGCGATGCCCATGACGAAAACATTGGTTTTTGTAATGTAGTTAGAAAAGCCAAAGTAACAGGAACTATAGAAAACAATACCTTTAAAGCTACTTATTTTGAAGTTATAGAATAAACTAAAACTCCGATGAAGATTCATCGGAGTTTTAGTTTATAATTATTTTGCTTCTTTATAAATTAAGGTGCTGGATTAGGAATCATAGCATGTATTACTTCTATTTCATCTAAAATTTCTTCTGACAGTTCAATATTAATAGAATCGATATTTTCTTTTAACTGACTCATTTTTGTAGCTCCAATAATATTACTCGTTACAAAAGGTAATTGATTAATATACGCCAATGATAACTGAGCTAAAGTTAATCCGTGTTTTTCTGCAATTTTTAAATATTCTGCTACTGCCTGTTGAGAACCTTCAGTCATATAACGAGCTATAAAACGCGGAAACAATGTTCCTCTTGCTCCTTCTGGTTGACCTCCATTTAGATACTTTCCTGATAACACTCCCTGAGCTAATGGAGAATAAGCTAACAAACCAATATTTTCTCTCATGGAAACTTCAGACATTCCTACCTCATATCCTCTATGAATTAACGAATATGAGTTTTGAATGGTTAACATTTTGGGTAAATTATGTTGTTCTGCAGTTTGTAAATACTTCATAGTTCCCCAAGGAGTTTCATTCGATAATCCAATATGCTTTATCTTACCTTGTTTAACAAAATCGTTTAAAGTTTCTAAAATCTCTAAATGGTTTTCAGCTTCTTTTGTAGAGGTTTTATAGGGATAATCTCGCACCCCAAAACAATTTACACCGCGATCGGGCCAATGGAGTTGATACAAATCGATATAATCGGTTTGTAGGCGTTTTAAACTACCTTCAATAGCTTCGGTAATATTCTTTCTTCCAAACTTACCCGAACGAATGTGAGCTGTGTATGCGCCTCCTCCTGCTATTTTAGAAGCCAAAACTACTTGATCTCTTTTCCCTGTTTTTTTAAACCAGTTTCCAATGATTCTTTCGGTAGCTCCATACGTTTCTGGAGTAGCAGGAACTGAATATAACTCAGCTGTGTCCCAAAAATTAACACCACGTTCTAAGGCATAATCCATTTGCTCAAATCCATCTTCTTGTGTGTTTTGACGCCCCCAAGTCATGGTTCCTAAACATATTTTTGAAACTTTTGTATCGGTATTTGGTAGTGTTGTATATTTCATAAATTATCTATCAATTGTTATTCTTGTAAAAATACAAGGTTTTTAATACTTCTCTAAAAGAAGCATAATAAAAAATCCCGCAAAAAAGCGGGATTATATATATTTTACTTTTCGAGATTTTATTTCAAAACAGCTTCAATACCTGGTAAGGTTTTTCCTTCTAACATTTCTAACATAGCACCTCCACCTGTTGAAACATAACTCACCTTTTCTCCAAAACCAAACTGTTTTACTGCAGCTACCGAATCTCCTCCTCCAACTAAAGAAAATGCTCCATTAGCTGTAGCTTCGGTAATTGCATTTCCTAATTCAATCGTTCCTTTAGAAAAGTTTTCTAATTCAAAAACACCTAAAGGTCCGTTCCATAAAATAGTTTTTGATTCTGCAATTACTTGAGCAAAGTTATCTGAAGTTTCTGGACCAACATCTAACCCCATCCATCCATCAGGAATTTCATAAGTATCTACCGTTTGTGTATTTGCATCGTTTGAAAAAGCATCTGCTATTAGTGCGTCAACTGGTAAATGAATCTTAGTGTCTTTCTCTTCTGCTAACTTTAAAATATCTAAGGCCAATTGTAATTTATCATCTTCAACCAACGAATTACCAATAGTACCTCCTAAAGCTTTAATAAACGTAAAAGTCATACCTCCACCAATAATAATGTGATCTACTTTTTCAATAATATTTTCTACAATTCCAATTTTAGAAGATACTTTTGCGCCTCCTAAAATAGCTGTTACTGGTTTTTCTGAATTATTTAAAACCTTATCGATACTTTCAATTTCGGTTGCTAACAAGCTTCCGAAGCATTTATTCTCTGGAAAAAATTGAGCAATAATTGCTGTTGATGCATGTTCTCTATGCGCAGTACCAAAAGCATCGTTTACATAAACATCTCCCCATTGTGAAAGTTGTTCTGCAAAAGCTACATCTCCATTTTTTTCCTCTTCATAAAAACGTAAGTTTTCTAACAATAAAATTTCTCCCGCTTTTAAATTATCAACAGCTTCTGCTACCTCTTCTCCAATACAATCGTTTACAAATTTTACCTGCACGCCAATAACTTCACTTACTTTATCAGCAATATGTCGTAATGAAAATTGATCTTCTTTACCTTTCGGGCGACCTAAATGCGACATTAACACACAGCTACCTCCATCTTCTAAAATTTTAATAATCGTTGGTTTTGCTGCTTGAATTCTTGTATCATCAGTTACTTGAAATTCATCATTTAAAGGCACATTAAAATCTACACGGATTAATGCTTTTTTATTTTTGAAATTGAAATCGTTCAATGTTTTCATGTTGCGTTGTGTTCTTTGTTTTGGCTAACAAAAATAATTATTTAAATCTGATTGGTTTCTATTCTTTTTACGCTTTCAATCTTATATCTTTGTTAAACTTTCATTTTAAATATGAGTGCTACATCAATAAAAATAACAAACGAAAAATTAAACTTACAAGAATGCATCGACTTTGTGAGTGAAGATTCTTGTGGCGGAATTGTTCCTTTTATTGGTACGGTTAGAAATGCTACACAAAACAAAACAGTAACGCAATTAGATTTTAGCAGCTATGTACCTATGGCTATAAAAGAAATGCAAAAAATTGCGGATACTGTTCTTGAAAAGTTTACTATTGAAAAAATTGCAATTCACCATGCTATTGGGACACTTAAAATTGGTGATATTCCTGTAATTATAACCGTTTCTGCTCCGCATAGAAATGCTGCTTTTGAAGCTTGCCAATATGCTATTGACACTTTAAAAGAAACGGTTCCTATCTGGAAAAAAGAATACTTTGAAGATGGTGAGGTTTGGGTGAACGCACATCCTTAATACGGTAAATCAGTAGGTTCTATAAAAGCAATTTCTGGATTGTATATTTCTTTGATAAAAGTTCTGATTTCTTCTAAAAACTCTTCTATTTTTTCTTGAGTAATCGCATTATCAGGAGCTCTATAATTGGATGAAAAATTCATTTGTAAAAAGCCGCTTTTTAAATTTTTAAACGAAAAAATCCCTGCTGCTAATGGTTTTACAAAATTAAATTGAGTGTATTGTGTATACAAAAACGCATACAACATTACCTGAATAGCTTTGTGATATTTTAACTCTCTAATAACTTCAAAATCGAGTACTTTTAAGTTTGTAGCATCCACCATTCCTGTTTTATAATCGATAATTCTAGTAACTCCATTTAGTTCATCGATTCGATCTACAATTCCTTTTATCTTTATTGGAAAGTCAATTCCTTCAACTCTTATTTCAGATGACAATTCTTGCTCTGTTGCAATTATTTTAAGTTGATTGTTCTCATCTTTCAACAATTGCTTTTCTTTCGATAAAAAGTTTTCTACAAAACGATTTGCTACTTCAAAAATCAATCGATTTTTCCCAGTGGTTATATCTCCATTTTTAAAATGTTTTGAGAAATAAAAAGTAATAAGTTCTTTGGTTTTTTGCTGCATATCTTCAACATCCTCTACTTGCAAAAATTTCCCGATATAAGGTTTGTAGAGTTCTTCTAACGTATCATGAACAACTGTTCCCATTGTATTTGCAGCTACGGTTTCTTCTACATCTTCTAACTCATTTATTTTTAAAATTTTTTGCTTGTAAAACGCAATCGGATTGTATAAATAATTAGTCAACGCTGATGGAGAAATTCCTTTTTGAGCTATTTCTTGCAAGCGTTCTAAAACTTTTTCGTCCTTTTTAATTTCTTTTAATTGAAGAGGTGACGTTACAACTTTCGGGCTGATAATTTTTTCAGTAATATCATCTCGCATCATTTCTAACTGTGTTACAAAACGACTTTTTTCTCCGCTTCCAAACACATCGTGCTCAGTATTATACAAGATGTAAATATTTTTAGCACGTTGTAATAACCTGAAAAAGTGATACGAAAACAGTGCATCTTTTTCTCTGTATGTTGGCAAACCAAACTCTATTTTTACGTCAAAAGGGATGAATGTGCTTTGTTGATGATTCCCTGGTAAAACCCCTTCATTTACTGAAGTGATAATTACATTTTCAAAATCTAACACACGGGTTTCTAATACTCCCATTAACTGTAATCCTTGTAAAGGTTCTCCTTGAAACGATAAACTTTCTGATTGAATTAACTGCCTAAAAAATTGATGTAAGGTTTTTAAATCTTGCACATAACCAAACTCATTATGCAAGTTTTGCAATTGTGTAAAAGCTGTATAAAAACGGAATAAATATTCTTTTTCTAACTCGTTCGCATTTTCTTTTAGCAAGTTGATTAACTCAATAACTCTGTTTAAAAACTCACTAATCGATTCAAACGGATTAAAAACAGCAGCTATTCTTTCTTTTACTTTCTCACTAATCGACGAAATAAATGTTAGTATTTCTTCCTGACTAATAAAAGTATTATTCTCTTTAGCTACCGTTTCTGAAAGTACATCGGCAATGTTGGCTTGCTCATCAATCTGTAATAACCTGTATATAGTAGCATCTTTTACCAAGCGGATGACATCTTTGTGGTAAAAAAGGTTTTCTTCCTTCTTTTCTAACTTTTCTTGATTGAGAAATAACTGGAAAATAGCAAAAATCAAACTCGTTGTGGGTACATCTTTTAACGGATATCCCATCGTAATATTAATCGCATCTAAACTCTTAGGCAGCGAATTTAACGTAATTGGCAATAGTGTTTCGTCTGCCAACACCAACGCTGTATTGTTATAATTGGGGAGCTTTTCTAAAATTTCTCCAGCATGCTTTATCTGCGTAATGTTTTTGGAAGCTCCAAATACTTCAATATGCTTTTCTTTTGAAAAATATTCTTTAACCGTTTGAATTGGATGCTGCTTATAATATTTCCATCGGGTTTTATACTTTCTTAAAAAACTACCTGCCTGATGTTGACTTTCATAAAATGTTTTGTCAATATCCCAATAAGCTTCTGCATTTCCGTTTAACAAAAATTGTTCAAACAAGAACTCTTCAGCAGCATTCAACGCATTAAATCCTATAAAAAAGTATTTTTTCTGTTGATTTTTACGGATGAAATCTGCTACTTTTTTTGTTGATTCTCGGTATAAAACTCCTTGATATCCAATATTATTTTCAACCAAAAACTGATAAAAAGCATCGTAATAGTTGTTTAGCTTTTCCATGAAAGCAAAATGATCTTTCATCAATTCAGTTTCTTTAAACTCGCCTTTTACCGACCATTTTCGTAGGCGATGAATATCTCGTAAATACACAAAAATCTCTCGTGAATTAATTAAATGCTGGTCTATTTCATTATAATCTTGCAACAACGTGAATGCCCATGATGAAAATACATCAAACGAATCAGGATTCTCTTCTTGCTCTTTGTAAATGGTGTAAAAGTGAAAAAGAAGTTGAACCGAATCAATCTTTTTCATTTCAGAAATTTCTTCAACAAAATCACCAATATTGATAATTTTTGGTAAAAAACCTGCTGAAATTTTCTTTTTAAATGTTTCTTTTACAAAAACTCCTGCTCTTTGTGAAGGCATTATAAACACAACATTTTCAAACGATTTGGTGCTTTGTAAAATAGTATCTAACGTTTCTGAAATAAAAGACTGCATACCTAGGTTTTCTTGTAAGCAAAGTACAATTTTTATCCTATTTTTGATAGTACAAACAGCGTATATTCATGAACACAACGAATACTTTACAAGTAGCTATGATTCAATTGGATTTAGTTTGGGAAAATCCGACAGCAAACAGAAAACAGCTCGAAGAAAAAATCAATAACTTGTCTAATGAAATCGATTTAGTCGTTTTACCAGAAATGTTTACCACTGGTTTTACTATGAATGCTTCAACTGTTGCTGAAACTATGGAAGGTGAAACAGTACAATGGCTACAAAATTTAGCTCAAAAAAAATCTACAGCTATTACTGGTAGTATTGTTCTTCGTGAAAATGATCACTTTTACAATCGGTTGTTGTTTGTATATCCATCTGGAAAAATAGACTCGTATGATAAAAAACATACATTTACACTAGCAGGGGAACATGAAGTGTTTTCTTCAGGAACAGAAAGAATTATCGTTGAGTATAAAGGTTGGAAAATTTGCCCGTTAATTTGTTACGATTTACGCTTTCCTGTTTGGGCTAGAAATACTGAAAATTACGATTTACTGTTGTATGTAGCCAGTTGGCCTAAACCACGTATTGAAGCTTGGGATGCTCTTTTAAAAGCACGTGCTATAGAAAACATGATTTATACGATTGGCGTAAATAGAGTAGGCTTTGATGCTAACAAGCATGAGTATACTGGAAATACAGTTTGTTACGATACTTTAGGAAATTGTTTAGTAAAAAACAACCAAGGAACTGAGGAAGTATTGATTGTTGAACTAGATAAAGACGAACAAATAAAAATTCGTAATCGTTTTCAGTTTTTGGATGATAGAGACGAATTTATACTTCAATAAAAAAGCAACGTCATTACGAACAGTAGTGAAGTAATCTGTTAACATCTATTCTACAAACAGATTACTTCGTCATAAATTCCTCGTAATGATGTTGCTTATTTAATATTAAGCTGGAATCATCCATTTAAAATTGAACTTTGTATCTGGTACAACAATTCGTTCTGTAATTCGATACATTCTATCTGGTAACTTCATTAAGAAATCACGAGCTTTTTCTGCTTCTGGAGTTAAATTGGTAATCTTATCTATTTCCCATGCTTCATTTAATTTCTTCAAAATATCTACATAATCAAAACCAGTATAAACGCCTATTCTTTGCGCAACGGTTGAAAAATCATCAAACAAGCTTCCTTTTGCCTCAAAAGACTCTCTTAAGTGCATTGCAGGCATTACAATTTTGTGTTTCATCATGTGTTGAAACGCCAACATCATTTCACTAGGATCTATCTTGAAAATTTCTTTTACAAACTCGGTATACGCTAAATGGTGGCGCATTTCATCTCCAGCAATAATTCTAGACATTTTTGCTAAAGCTTTATGACCTTGTTTCTTCGCTATTTTTGCTACGTTTAAGTGAGATATATAGGTGGCTAACTCTTGAAAACTT
This sequence comes from Tenacibaculum crassostreae, assembly GCF_964512405.1. NCBI lineage: Bacteria > Pseudomonadati > Bacteroidota > Flavobacteriia > Flavobacteriales > Flavobacteriaceae > Tenacibaculum > Tenacibaculum crassostreae. The sequence goes on along the minus strand of NZ_CAZELE010000001.1, from coordinate 130,068 downwards.
GTATATACAAAGTTTTTATACGGGTCGGTAGCAGTACCAATATCAAATCCGTCAGCAATTAAATGCTGTGTAGATACTTCTACCTCACGCATATTTACTCTTCCAGATAAGTATAAATACTTGTTTAACACATCTCCATGACGATTCTCTTCAGCTGTCCATGCACGAATCCATTTTGCCCAACCATTATCTGGTTGTTGTGTTACTCCATCTAGGTCTAACAACCAAGATTCATAAGTTGGTAAGGCTTCTTCAGTTATGGTGTCTCCAACTAAAACTACCCAAAAATCATCATCAAGTTCTTTAGAAATTTCTTGAATTTCTTTCACTTCTTCTATAAAAGAATCTTGTTGTGAATTCGGTAAAAAATCGGTTGGTTGCCAAATTTTTTCAATTGGCATTAAGAATTTGTCTACAAAACTGTCAATGTTTTTTTCCAGCGTTTGCATTACTTCCTTTCGAATGTTTTGTATTGACATAAAATTTAAAGGGTATATGTTTATTATTGTTTAGTGTATTGCAGATTTAACATCTGCTTCTACTTTGGTTATCAATTCATCAAACGACATACTGTTTATTTTTATTGGTTGATGAGTGATTATTTTTATTGGGCTTCCAATTCCTAAAGGAAATTTTCCATATTTAAAAACTTTCCAAGAATTATTGATTGATAACGGAACCACATATCCTTCAGGATTGTATTTAGCAATCATTTTAAGTCCGTTTACTGAAAACGCTTTAGGTTTTCCTGTTCTGCTTCGTGTTCCTTCAGGAAAAATAGCTGCAGACCATTTATTCTCATTAATTCGTTTAGCAAACTTTCCTAATTCTGATAAGGCTTGTTTTGGATCTTTTCTATCAATCAACGCAGCTCCACCATGTTTTAAGTTGAAGGAAATACTAGGAATTCCTTTTCCTAATTCTTTTTTCGACACAAACTTTGGATAGTGTTTTCTGAAATACCATATAATCGGTGGAATATCAAAAGTACTTTGATGATTCGCCACAAAAATAAGTGTCGTGTTTTCTGGTAAATTGTGTTTGTTTTCTACTTTAACTCGAATTCCTAAAATCAATAAAGATTTGATCAAAAACCAGTTCATAATATTTACGACCCTTTGATGTCCTTCTTGACCAAATAGTTTTAATCCGATCCATTGTAGTGGATGAAAGATTAATAATATAGAAAAAAACACCAATGCAAAGATTGATGAAAGAATATAACTTAGAAATTTCATTATTAAAGTTTTACTAGTGCGCAAAAATAGAAAATCCCGCGAAAGCGGGACTATAATTTTATCTTAAAACCAATTACTCCATGGAATTCTTGAGAGAATTAACAATAATGCTAATCCGTAAAAAATAGCAAAGGTTTTAAATTTAGCTTCACTCTTAACTTGTTTTTTGTGTTTAGACCAACCTATCGTAATTAAAACAATAGCTATTATCATCATTAATGGGTGTTCTAACGCTAACAAACGTACAGGAGCATCTTTCATATCTCCTAAACCTTTTTGAAAACCTCCTACAAAATACACTGCTAATCCAATTAAAAATTGAATGTGAGTTGTTATTAAAGAAAATAAGCCTAAGCGAAATTCTTTATGGGTGAATTCCTTTTTTTGTATTAATCCTATGACAGCATTTATAACTGTAAAAATTAAAACTACTAATACAATATAAGCCCAATAAGAGTGCAATGTTTTCATCATGATTTGTTAGTTTTTGTACGGAATCCGTACTGATAATTATTAAAATGATATTTATTTCTCTTGAGGTGTAAAAATTAAGATTAAACACCCCTCTTAGAAACGTTTGTAAATGTACTGCTTTTTAAGCATAAAAAAACCACCTCAATTGAAGGTGGTTTTTAAATTTATCTTTATATAAGTTTTAGTTAAATTTATATCTAACTCCAACTTGCATTTGCCATCTTGATGAGTTTAAACCACTATCATCAGATCTGTTAAGAGATGTTTCAGCTCTTGGATCATATGTATATTCTGGCGTAGTACCATCTGATGCAAATCCTTCAAAGTTAATTAATCGAACTGCATTAAAACTTCCAGAGAAGTATCTTTTACCCCAATTCTTGTTTAATAAATTTGTAAAGTTAAAGATATCAGCTGTTAACTCTAGTGAATGAGAGTTTTTCATTCCTTTTAACTTAAATTCATGTGCGAATTTTAAGTCGATTACGTGACTCCATTTAGCTCTATCTCCATTTCTTTCAGCAAACTTGCCTCTTCTGCTTCTTAAATAATCATTACTTTCAATAAAACTATTTAAATCAGCCCATTGTTGTGCTGCTGTATAAGAACCATCATCAACTAAGTTTATTTCTGATGCTGATGCAGGAACATAAACTAATGAATTTGCTTCTCCTGAATCTGAAGTTAAATTCCCTCTATCATTATAAACATAACTAATTACATTCCCTTGTTCACCATTATAGAAAACACCTAAAGTTGTTTTATTCCAGTCGTTCCATTTAAAATCAATAGATGAGTTTGCTAAAAATCTATGTCCTTGAGCAAAATCAGACCTTCCTAATCTTAAATCATTTGCACCACCTACATTTTCTACTCTAGCCCATTGAGAACTATTTTGAGAAGAAGAAGCGTCATTTAACACATAAGAATCTCCGTAAGAATACGACACTTGACCTCGTACATCTAAGAAATCAGAAAAATAGTTTTTACTTAAAGTAGTAGAGAAGTTCCAAGAATGTCCTTGGTCTGTATTAGAAGCTAAATAAATTCCTTGATAAGTTCCATCTACTTCTTGAAAACCATAATTAGGTCTACTTCCAGGTTCAGTTGTACTAAACTGTGGGCCAGCTAAATTTAAGTTTTCATACTGAATTGCATTAATATTATCATTCCATATGAAGTCAGCAGAAATAGCAAAGTTCTCAGGTAACTTTTGATCAATAGCAATGTTAGTTTTAAACACTTGAGGTAAAGTAAAATCAGAAGCGAATAAATCAACAGCTCCCCCTGTAGCACCAGTTCCTGGAACAGGATCTTTAAACTGGTTATTAACATCTGGGTTAAAGTTAGGTGTATTAGACGCCCCTCTAATATCAATTCTTCCAGAAGTAACACCATTGTTATTGTATGCTCCACCTGGCCAAACTAAAGGTACTCTTGAAGTAAAAATACCAAATCCACCTCTAACTTTAGTTTTACCATTTCCGTTTACATCCCATGCAAAACCAACACGAGGAGAAATATGAACTTTAGAGTCAATACCTTTACCTACTCTAGCCCCTTTTAAATCTTTTCCTGCTGCTTCTAACAATGCTATTGTTCTAGTGTTAAAGTCTTCATTTTCTCTACCATTTTGCCAAAAAGGCATATCAAAACGTAAACCAGCAGTAACTTTTAATCTATCAGAAAAAGTTATTTCATCTTGAAAATAAACTCCTAATTGATAAGCGTCAAATTTTGCTGCACCTTCTGAAGCATCTCCATTACCTCCAATTAATGAATATCCTAAACGATATCTAATAGCCTTTTGATTTGTTATGAAATCATTTACATTATTAAATTCATAAAATCCAAAATTTCTTCCAAAGAAAACATTATTTACACTTGAAAACTCATTGTGAGTACCTATAGTTACTTTGTGAGCTCCAGCATAAATTTCAAAATTATCAGTAATAGTTAAAACATCTTGCTCTAATAAATTTGCTGTTGAAAAAGGTTCAGAACCAAAATTAATTCTTCCTCTACCGTCTCTTATACTTACATTAGGAAATGGACTCCCATTAAAACCTCTATCATCTCTAACAGTTGTGTAACCAACTACTAAATTATTTGCATACTTACTACCAAAATTTGAATTTAATTCTAGTGTAGACGTGTTAGTAGTAGACTCAAAAACCTGATTACCATTAGCAAAATTAATAGATCTTGTAGATGACGAGTTAGCTCTGTTATTTAAAGCTTTAACATATGAATGCTTCAAAGATAATTTATGATTATCATTGATGTTCCAATCTAATTTGGCAATTAACTTATCACTCTTTAAAGAAGAAATAGCTTTTTCATAACCACCAACATCATATCCGTAGTTCGTTTGAATAAACTGCGCTAAGTTAGTTAAACCAGCAACATTGGTGTCTCCAGTATAGTCATCTCCAAAAAACCTTCTTGGAGTTTCATTATCTTGTCTTTCATAGTTAACAAAGTAGAATAACTTGTCTTTTTTAATTGCACCTCCGATTCTAGCTCCGTATGTTAATGCTGTAAATTCAGCTAACCTTTCTCTTTCATTATCTCCTGCTATATCAACTGGTGTCTTACCTGCTAACTTTTCGTTTCTAAAGAAAGAGTATACAGAACCTTGAGTTTGGTTAGTACCAGATCTTGTAATAGCATTAATAGACCCACCAGCAAAACCAGATTGTCTAACATCAAATGGAGCAATATTAATCTGAAATTGATCTACTGCATCTAAAGAAATAGGACTCACTCCCGTTTGACCTCCATTAGTACCAGAACTTGATAATCCAAACACATCGTTATTAACTGCACCATCTAAATAAATAGCATTATAACGATTATTTTGACCTCCAATAGAAATTACATTATCTCCTGTTACTTGTGCTTGAGGTGTTAATCTAGCAAAATCTGAGATGTCTCTAGAAATTGTTGGCAATGAAGCTATTTGTTTTCTTGACACCTTAGTTTCAGAACCTTCTTTTACTGAAGTATTCGCTACTACTACTACTTCTGAAAGAATATTCTCATCTTCAGATAATTTAACATTGAATGTTTCTGATGCTCCTAAGCTTAAAAAAACACCCTCTCTTTCGTAAGATTTATATCCAACGTAAGAAATTGTTAATTTATATGGACCTCCTGATCTCATATTAGAGATCCTATACAGACCATCTAAATTAGTCTCTGCTCCATATTTTGTTCCAGTAGGTATATGGGTAACCAATACGTTTGCTCCAGGTAAAGCCTCGTCAAAACTATCAACTACTTTACCCGCCATTGAAGAAGTCGTAACCCCTTGACCTAAAACTGTAGCTGTTACAAAAAACAATGCTACAAGTAATACATTTTTAAATGTTTTCATTTTTTAATCTAATTGTTATTAAATGCAGGTGCAAATATCCTGCTTTTACCTATTGCTAATATTAATTTAATGTTAAGTTTTAACATTAAATTAAGACACTACAATTTAGCAAAAACACACAAAACACCTGTAAGTCAATAAATTATATTTCAACAGAATTGTTAACAAAATCTAATGATTAGTTAAATAAATGAAAAATGAAGTTTTTAATCTTTAGAAAGTCTCTTTTTAGCAAGTTCTTTTCCTAATTCAACACCAAACTGATCAAATGAGAAAATATTCCATATTACCCCTTGTGCAAAAATCTTGTGTTCATAGATTGCTAAAAGCATCCCTAGTGAAAAAGGTGTTAGTTTTTTAAAAAGCAAATTATTGCTTGGGTGATTTCCTTTAAAAACTTTATAAGGCAATAATTTATTGATTAAATCAATTTGATTGTTAACTTTTAAATCTAAATGCGCTTCTTCTTTCGTTTTTCCAAAAGCCAGTGCTTCTTGTTGCGCATTGTAGTTTGCTATCAACTTTTCATGATGATCATTTAAACCATATAAAGATTCCTCAAACCCAATAAAATCAACAGGTATTAATTTTGTTCCGTGGTGAAGTAATTGCATAAAAGCATGTTGAGAATTCACCCCTGTTCCTCCCCAAATAATGGTTCCTGTTTGATAATCAATTTCATCACCATTTCTGTCTACATCTTTACCATTACTTTCCATAACAGCTTGTTGTAAATACTCTGGAAGCTTTGCTAAATACTGAGTATAAGACAAAACTACTTCGGTTTCAGCTTCAAAAAAATTATTGTACCAAACACTTAGCAATGCTAAAACAACTGGAATATTTTCTTCAAAACTTGATGTCTTAAAATGCTTATCAACTTCTTCAGCTCCTTGCAGTAATTCTTTGAAATTATCAAACCCAATAGATAAACATATTGATAATCCAACTGCTGACCAAAGTGAAAATCGACCTCCAACCCAATCCCACATCGGAAAAATATTTTTCTTATCTATTCCAAAACTAATCACTGCTTTTTCATTAGCCGAAACAGCAACAAAATGTTTTGAAACATCAAAAACAGTGGCTGATTTTAAAAACCAATCTCTGATTGTATTTGCATTATTTATGGTTTCTTGAGTAGTAAACGTTTTGGAAACAATAATAAATAAAGTAGTTTCTGGATTTAACTTTTTTAATGTTTCAGAAACATGATCTCCGTCAATATTAGAAACAAAATGAGTATTAAGTTTGTTTTTATAAAACTGAAGTGCTTCTACCACCATATTTGGACCTAAATTAGATCCGCCAACTCCAATATTAACTACATCAGTAATTGGTTTCCCAGTAAAACCTTTCCATTTTCCTGAAATAACCTTATTACTAAAGGCTTTCATTTTTCGTAAAGCTGTTTGAATTTTTTGTTTTACATCTTTACCATCAACATACACAGGAATATCTGAACTACTTCTTAAAGCAGTATGTAACACTGCTCTATCTTCAGTTGCATTAATTTTATCACCAGAAAAATATTTTTCAATAGCATCTTTTAACTCTACTTCATTTGCTAAAGAAATCAACAAATTCATTGTTTTTTTTGTTATTCTATTTTTAGAATAATCAACAGATAAATCACCTAAAGAAATAGAAAATTGCTCTTTTCTATTTTTATCTTCACGGAACAATTCTTTTAACTCACGTTCCTTTATTTCGCTAAAATGCTGCGTTAACTTTTTCCAAGCTACCGTTTCTGTGGGTTTAATATTTTGTAAAGGCATAATTAATGTGTAGCTAAAATTTCTTTTTCTTTAAACTGAAGCGGTTCTGGCTGTGGAAGTTTAATACTATCCAACTGAGTTTTTAACGGTTTTATATACTCTAAATACGTTGGTTTAATTTTAGGATCTAACGGTTCTGCAGATGGTAATTTTTCTCTAAATGGATCTACTTGACGACCGTTTTTCCAAAAACGATAACAAACATGTGGACCACTTGTATTACCCGTCATACCTACCCAACCAATAACATCTCCTTGTTTTACATACTCACCAACCCTAACTTTTCTTCTCTTCATATGTAAATATTGGGTTGTGTAGGTACTATTATGTTTAATTTTTACATAATTACCATTTCCGCCTCTTCTGGCTGATTCTACAACTGTTCCACTTGCTGTAGTCATAATTTCGGTTCCATATCTCGCAGCAAAATCAGTTCCTTTATGTGGTCTAACTCTATTGCCATATAACTTAATACGTCTTCTTAAGTTATATCGAGAAGAAACACGGTACTGGAATTTTATTGGGGATTTTAGAAAGGCTCTACGAAGCATATTTCCATCTTGGTCGTAATATTCTGGAATATTCTTTATAGTATCACCAACAAATCTATAAGCATACAAATCTTCTCCTCCGTGATTAAATACTGCTGCTTTAATTTTACCATAACCTACCAAAGTAGTGTCATTAATATAACGTTCTTCAAAAATAAGTTTAAACTTATCTCCTTTCTGAAGTCGGTAAAAATCTAAGGTCCAAGCATAAATATCTGCAACTCTATTAGTTAAAGTAGGTCTTAACCCTAAACTATCCATTGTAGTAGATAGGTTTGAATAGATTTTTCCCGCAATCTCTTTTTCTACAATTTTAATTGGTTTTCTGTACTTATATGCTGAAACTAACGAATCTTTAAAGTCGATAACTGTTGCTTCTACTTTATTATGTTTATAAATAAACACTTTTGCCTGTTGTAACGAATCTTTAGAGGCTAAAATTGTGTAAGCTCTTCCTGTACGGACTCTTCTTACATCAAAAGTGTCTTTAATTTTAGTAGCTATTTCGTTTATTTTTGGATACATAACATGGTGTCTATCCATGATAACCCCAAAACTTTCTCCGTTTTTAATTGTATCGTTAATAACTGTATAATCGTCGAGGTTAAACCCGTAAGCTATTACCGGTTTAGGTTTTTCAATTTCAACAGGTTTAGATTCTACTGGTTTCTTTTCTTCTTTACAAGAAAAGAAAAATGACAAAATAATAAGTGGGAGAATGATTTTCTTCAAAAAAAGCTGCTTTAAATTTGAGTTTATCCGCAAAAGTACAAATAAATACTATTTTTTGTTGCACTTTAACAAATCATAAACAGCTTGATTACATTTTAGTTAATCAACAATAATTTCAAAAGGGTTAGCTAAACCTTTATAGGCATCTAATTCAGCACGTAAAGAACCTACTGCTAGTGATGCTTTCATTTTTATCGGTATTTTATTATCATCGGCAGAAATCCACACAGTAACACTTTCTTGTTCTTTAAAAACTCTACCTGCTTGAACTAATGGTCTAAACTTTTGTGTTCTTACTTTCCCGAATTTTGTTTTTACATTTTCGTACCCCAAGAATCGAAGTTTAAACGGGTAACTTTTATTATCGAAAAACATATCTAGTTTAATTTCTTCTCCTTTTTTCATGTTTTTAGTATCCTGACTTCTTAAAAAATAAAAAGTAGAAATCATGTCTTGTGGAGATTTTACAGAAATTAATGTATCTTTTTTCTTTCTGAAATCTTGAACATAAGCAGTATTTTTTTCATGATTAAAAGTTATTTGTCGATTCTTTTTATGACCACCTTCGTCAATTTTTCTTTTAAACAAGTAGGGCTCAACCTTATCAATTCCGAAGTAGCTTTCGTATTTGTCTTCAACTTTAAAAAACCAGCTTATTACTCCTGTTGTTTTACCTTTTCCAATAGAGTGTAGTACTTTTTTATTATTCAGATTTTCTTCTTTAAGTTCTAAAGTTGCTGTACCTGCTTTTAAAAAACCACTATAACTCATATTAAATCGCAGCCATTCACCACTTTTATATGCAGTTCCTTTTTTTTGAGCAAAAAAACTTTGAGCGACAATTAATAAAGCAAAAAATAATATTCTTTTTTTCATAATGTTCAAACTTATGAAAATAGATAGACAATTACCATTCCAAAATAAAAAAAGAGGTAATAATTACCTCTTTGTTACTTTACATATTTGTTTAAAAATTAGAACGTTCCCCAATTTTTCAGCTCGTCTTCACTCCATAAATACGGGAAGAAAATTCTTCTTTGATATTTTGGATGTAAGTACTTTCTCCAATTACTTCCGCCTGTTGCTTCTAATGCAGTATCATCGCCTCCTAAATATTTGCCTGCTGCATTGTAATGAGCCATTACCCATTTTACATTTACCGTGTAATCGTAATGACGTATTGCTTTAACAAGCTCTTCATTTTCTTGAACTTCTTTAGGAAGTTGTTTAAATTTCTTTGACAAATTACAATCGTTATAATCTTCCATAAAATCAATAAACTCACCCATGTATTTTTTTTCAAAAAGATTTAACAAGGTGGATTTTTGACCTGTAGAATAATTTTTTCCTGCAGCTTGCCAATACAAATGATCGTAAGCATTTTTAAAAGACGAATTTCTATCAATTGTATCACGATAACGAGCATCAATCAAATTGATAAGATCGGTAGATGCGAACTCTATTTTACGGTATTGGGCACTTTGGAAACCACTTGCAGGTGTTAATGTATTTCGGAATTTTAAGTACTGATCTACATCCATACCATCTCCCATAACCGAAAAAGAGCTACTCAACACATCAAAATATCTGCTAATACGCATTAAATGTTTGGTGAACTTTTCTGCGGAAATATCATCAGATTTAGCAACTTGATCTATTTCCCACAAAATCATTTTAAACAACAACTCGTTTACTTGATGATACATGATAAACACCATTTCATCGGGTTGTGTTGTTCTTGGAATTTGTAATCCTAAAAGTGCATCAGTTTGGATATAGTCCCAGTAAGTAATAGGTTTACTCCAAAGCAATCCTTCTAACATTGCCTCTACTGGTACTCCTAGCTCTTCGTATTTGTTTTCTATTGATTTTAATATTTCTTCTTTACTCATTTTAATCATTAAATAGGTTTATATATTCATTTTACTACATTAAAATAAATATTAAGAAAAGGGAGATTTTATATTTAAGTACCCATCCATTTTTATAACTAAAAACCAAGAAACACAACAGTTTGTTTTGATTCTTGGTTTTTGCTGTTACTTTTTAAAATATCTTTTATAAAGTTCCTCTTTTCGCTTGTTCTCTTTCTATAGATTCGAACAACGCTTTAAAGTTACCTGCTCCAAAACCACGAGCTCCCATTCTTTGAATGATCTCGAAGAATAACGTTGGTCTATCTTCAACAGGTTTTGTAAAGATTTGTAATAAATACCCTTCTTCATCGGCATCAATCATAATACCTAAAGATTTTAACTTTTCGATATCTTCTCTCAATTCGTGGCTAAATTCTTCCAACCTACCAGGAACTGCTTTATAATATTCTTCTGGTGGAGTTGACAAAAACTCTACACCTTGAGATCTTAACTGACTTACGGTTTTTATAATATCGTCAGTAGCTACAGCAATATGTTGCACGCCTGCCCCTTCGTAGAAATCTAAATACTCTTCAATTTGAGAACGTTTTTTTCCTTCTGCTGGTTCGTTAATAGGAAACTTGATTCTTCCGTTTCCGTTAGACATTACTTTACTCATTAATGCCGAATATTCCGTATGGATTTGCTTGTCATCAAACGATAAGAAATTTTCAAACCCCATAACATCTTCGTACCATTTTACCCAAACATCCATTTGATTCCATCCAACATTACCAACCATGTGGTCGATATATTTTAATCCAGCAGTTGGTGGATTATAATCTGATTCCCATTTTTGGAAACCTGGTAAAAATGTTCCGTTGTAATTTTTACGCTCAACAAACATGTGTACCGTTTCTCCGTAAGTGTAAATTCCCGCTCTTACAACCTCACCATGCTCATCTGTTTCAACAGTTGGTTCCATATATGATTTTGCACCGCGTGAAGTAGTTTCTTCATATGCTTTTCTAGCATCTTCAACCCAAAGCGCTACTACTTTAACTCCGTCTCCGTGTTTTACAATATGATCGTTAATTGGCGACTTACTACTTAATGGAGTTGTTAGTACTAATCTGATTTTATCTTGTACTAATACGTAACTAACTTCTTCTTTCGATCCTGTTTCAAGTCCTTTATAAGCTAAAGATTGAAACCCGAATGCTGTTTTATAAAAATGTGCAGCTTGTTTTGCATTACCTACATAAAACTCTACATAATCTGTTCCTAAAAGTGGCAAGAAGTCTTGTGCTCCTTCAAATATTTTCTCTAAACCGTAGTTTACTGATTTTATTTCTTTACTCATTTTGTCGTGTTTTGTCATTGCGAAGCTTTTGTAAAAGCTATGGCAATCTTTAAATTTAATTATTGTAATTTAAAAAGATTACTCCGTCATTTTGTTCCTCTTAATGACGAACTACTCTAACCAAGATTTGTAATAATCTTCATCCGCTATTTTCATAGCTTCTTCTGTTACTTGTAATGGTTTAAATGTATCAACCATAACCGCTAACTCTTCTGTAACAGTTTCTCCGATACTTCTTTCGGTTGCTCCTGGATGTGGACCATGAGGAATACCTGCTGGATGCAATGAAATATGTCCTGCATCGATATCATTTCTACTCATAAAATCTCCATCTACATAGTATAAAACCTCATCAGAATCAATATTACTGTGATTGTATGGCGCTGGAATTGCATTTGGATGATAATCATACAAACGAGGTACAAAACTACATATTACGAATGCATCGGTTTCAAAAGTTTGGTGCACTGGAGGCGGTTGATGAATACGACCTGTTATCGGTTCAAAATCGTGAATTGAAAAAGCATACGGATAGTTATATCCATCATATCCTACTACATCAAAAGGATGTGATGCGTATACCATTTCAATAATTTCATCTTGCTTTTTTACTTTAATTAAAAAGTCTCCCTTTTCAGCATAGGTTTCTAATTCCTCTGGTCTGCGGATATCACGCTCACAGAAAGGAGAGTGCTCAAGTAATTGACCAAACCAGTTACGATAACGCTTTGGAGTATAAACAGGACGATACGATTCAACAATAAACAAACGATTGTTTTCATCATCAAAATCTAGTTTATAAATCATTCCGCGAGGAATTACTAAATAATCTCCATATTTAAAGTCAAGATTACCATACATTGTGCGTAACTTTCCTGTTCCTTTATGAACAAAAATTACTTCGTCTGCATCTGTATTTTTGTAAAAATAATCTTTGGTTGATTCTTTAGGAGCCGATAAAATAATGTTACAATCAGAGTTTGTTAACACAACTTTTCTACTCTCTAAATAATCGTTTTGAGGAGGCACTTGAAATCCTCTAAATCGATATGATTGAATATTGTTTGCTTTAGCAACTTTTGGAGCAACAGAATATTGTTTACGAATTTCTTTAACCATTGTTGGTCTAAATTCGTGGTATGAATTAGTTGACATACCGTCAAAACCAATAGTACCAAATAATTGCTCGTAATATAAATTTCCGTCTTCTTTACGGAATTGTGTGTGTCGTTTAGGAGGTATTTTTCCTAATTTATGATAAAAAGGCATTTTGTTAATGTTTTAATGATTAATACAACGTGTACCAAAACTTATTGGCACATTATTAACTATTTAAAATACACTAACACCCTACTCTGGATTGCGTTTTATCATAAATTTTAAATGCGATAAAAGATCTAACCAATACATTTCTAGAACTTTAGTTGTTGTTCTACAAATATAACAAAAAGTGGAGTTTTTTATTAGCTTTCAGGCGCTAATTCTACTTCTAAACCATCTAGTTCTGGTGTCATTTGAATTTGACATCCTAAACGACTGTTATCTTCTACATAAAAAGCCTCTGCTAACATCGCTCCTTCATCGTCTCCCATCTCTGGTAATTCATGGTTTGACTTTACATAACATTGGCAAGAAGCACACATTGCCATACCGCCGCAAATACCAATAGTTCCTTCAGGAGCTAACTCGTACGAACGAACTACTTCCATTAAGTTCATAGCCATATCTGTAGGTGCTTGTACTTCATGCGTTACACCATCTCTGTCAGTAATTTTTATTGTGATATCTTGTTCCATTACAAATTCATTTTTTTACGAAGTGTTTTTGCTCTTTTATCTTCTCCATCATGACTCCAACCAGGTGAATTGAAAATATAATTTAGCTTATCACTCCATTTTTTTGCACGTTTTACATCGTTCCAAATAGCGGCATATTCATGTGTTGCTACTTTAACTGGGTTGTAAGTTTCTATATTAACGGTTAAACCATATACTGGCTTGTCAACTTCTTTCAATTCTTTTGAAAACGTACCAAACATACGATCCCAAATAATTAGAATTCCTGCATGATTGCAATCTAAATAACGAATATTAGATGCGTGATGTACTCTGTGATGCGATGGTGTGTTAAAAATAAACTCAATAGGTTTTGGTAATTTATCTACCAATTCGGTATGTACAAAAAACTGATATATTAAACTTACGCCCATCATCGTAAACATCATCAACGGATCAAACCCTAATAAAGGAATCCACATCCAAAAGAAAAATTTATGAATACGTTCACCAACTCCTTGACGCAACGCTGTTCCTAAATTCATATAAATTGATGAATGATGTGGCACATGACCCGCCCAAAATAAACGTACTTCGTGATTTACTCTATGAAACCAGTAATACGCAAAATCATCAGCAAAAAATAAGAGTATCCACGCCCACCATTGACGCCCAACAACATCTTTTAACGGAGTTATTTCGTGCAAATAGAAAAACGCTATAAAAGCTGCAACTTTTGGTATAAATTCTACAATAGCAGAAAACACCATCATTAACAACGAAATACCCGTGTCTTTACTATAGTATTTTTCTTTCGCAAACTGGTATTCTACCAACATCGAAATAAAAAACACAGGTAAAGCGAAGTACAATAATTTATCTTCTGAAAGTTGTTGTATGTAATCGATTAAGCTCATTAATTAATCGCTTTTACTACAGCTTTTGGAGCTTCCTTTTTAGTTCCATCAAAACCTGTAACTCCACCAACCGTAGTATATTTCATTACATATTTTTTATCTGGATGGATGCGTTGATAAGCACTTTGACACATTAACGTTGCTTCGTGAAAACCACATAAAATTAACTTTAGTTTTCCTGGGTATGTATTTACATCACCAATCGCGTAAATTCCTTCAATATTGGTTTGATAATCTAACGCATTATTTACTTTAATTGCATTTTTTTCAATCTCTAATCCCCAATTAGCAATAGGTCCAAGTTTAGGAGCTAAACCAAAAAGTGGAATAAAATGATCACAAGCTAAAGTATATGGCTCTTTGTCTTTTTGTTCCACTAAAACACCTTCAACTTTTCCATCACCAACAATACCTTTTACTTCTGCAGGAGTTACTAAGTTAATTTTTCCTTCATCTTTTAGCTTTTGAACTTGATCTACAGAATCTAAATGACCTCTAAACTCGTTTCTTCTATGAATTAACGTAACCGATTTTGCAACATCGGTTAAAAAGATAGACCAATCTAATGCAGAATCTCCACCACCAGCAATTACCACATCTTTATCGCGGTACATTTCTGGTTCTTTAATCATATACTCTACACCCTTATCTTCATAATTCGAAATATTGTTGATAGGTGGTTTACGAGGCTCAAAACTACCTAATCCACCAGCAATAGCAACTACGGGAGCTTGGTGTTTTGTTCCTTTATTTGTAGTTACGATAAATGTTCCGTCTTCTTGCTTTTCAATGGTATCGGCGCGTTCTCCTAAGGTAAAAGTAGGCTCGAACTGTTTAATTTGTTCCATCAATTTATCGGTTAAATCACCTGCTAAAATCTCTGGATATGCTGGAATGTCATAAATTGGTTTCTTCGGATAAATCTCTGAACATTGTCCTCCTGGTTGTGGCAATGCATCAATTAAATGACAACGCAATTTTAATAATCCTGCTTCAAAAACTGTGAATAATCCTGTAGGACCTGCGCCAATAATTAGTATGTCTGTTTTTATCATTTTGATAAAATCTAATCTTTATTTATAAATGAGATTCCTGCTTACAATTAATAAGCAGGAATTTTTATGCTGTTTACTTGTGCAAAAGTACCTTTTGAAAAAGTTTAAAAAACTGATTTTTATCAGTTACGCTACATTTATAACCTCTTCAATTTGAGGAGCATACTTTTTTATAGTAGCCTCAACACCGTTCTTCAAGGTCATTTGGTTTACTGAACAACCACTACACGCACCTTCTAACTGTACCTTTACAATATTATCTTCAATAGACAATAGCTTTATGTTACCTCCATCACTCACTAAAAAAGGACGGATTTCTTCTAAAGCTTTCTCTACATTATTTCTAATTTCTGCTGCTGCCATACGTTTTTATTTTGTACTACAACCACTCATCGTAGTTATACGAACCACCTCGGTTGGTGGTAAATTTGCATTTCTTTTTAATAGTTGCGAAACCATTTCTTTAGTTACTTCAGTAAACGCTTCAGATAATGGTGTGTTATCTTGCAACGCTACTGGATGACCAACATCACCAGCTTCACGAATACTCTGTACTAATGGAATTTCTCCTAAGAAACTCGTTTCTATATCTTCTGCTAAGTTTTTAGCACCTCCTTGACCAAAAATATAATATTTATTATCCGGTAATTCTGCTGGTGTAAAATACGCCATGTTCTCAACAATACCTAACACAGGTACGTTGATGCTTTCTTGTTGAAACATTGCCACCCCTTTTTTAGCATCGGCTAAAGCAATGTTTTGTGGTGTACTTACTACAACGGCTCCGTTAATTGGTACTGCTTGTACTATTGACAAATGTACATCTCCTGTACCTGGAGGTAAATCGATTAATAAGAAATCTAACTCTCCCCAATCTGCATCAAAAATTAATTGATTTAATGCTTTGGATGCCATTGGTCCACGCCAAATTACTGCTTGACTCGGATCGGTAAAGAAGCCTAGTGATAATAATTTTACTCCGTAACTTTCAATAGGCTTCATTTTTGAACGCCCATTAACATTTACCGCTAATGGTTTTTCTCTTTCAACATCAAACATTAAGTGTTGAGAAGGACCATAAACATCTGCATCTAAAACCCCAACTTTGAATCCCATTTTAGCTAATGATACAGCCATGTTAGAGGTAATGGTAGACTTTCCTACACCGCCTTTACCAGATGCAATAGCAATGATATTTTGAATATTCGGAATTTCTTTTCCTCTAATTTGATTTGGATTTTCTTTTTGTTGAACCTCAACTTTTACATTCACTTTTACATCAATCTTTTGATCAACATGTTCGTGAATTGCTTTCATTATTTCAACTTCAACTTTCTTTTTAGCTTGTAATGACGGATTAGAAATCGTAACATCAACGATTACCTCGTCTCCAAAACTTACAACGTTAGTTACATTTTCGTTTTCAATTAAACTTTTACCTTCTCCTGGTGCTGTAATTGTTTCTAACGCCTTGTATATATCTTGTTTTTTAAAACTCATGTTTTTATGGTAAGTGCTTAAACAGCAAACTATCAGCTTGTTCTTATTTTTATTTAATCTTAACTGCAAAGATACATTTTACCCCTCAGAAAATAAAGTGTTTAGATTGGTAATATTTATAGGTTGATAAGTTGGTTTTATAGCTCGTTACTCGGGTTCCAGAATACCTTTTCAAAGTCTTGAATTTGGTTGTCAATCACCTTAACCCCTTCACTTTCTAATAACTGTTGCATGAGGTTTGTTCCGTCAAAATGATGTTTTCCTGTTAGCAAACCTTTTCTATTTACCACTCTGTGAGCAGGCACTTCTTTTTCCGATGAGTTATTCATCGCCCATCCCACCATACGAGCTGATCGTGCTGCTCCTAAATACGCAGCGATAGCACCGTAGCTTGTTACTCTTCCGTAAGGAATTAAACGTGCTACTTCATATACTTTTTCGAAGAAATTTTTATCTGTCATATGGTAAATATAGGCTTCTTTTATTTTCTGTTAAAAAGTACATAAACAAAAAATCCTGCGATTTGCAGGATTTAATAGTTTAGTTTGAACTTTATATAAGTAATCGGTTTGCCGATTTCTAAATATTGTTTTTCGTAAAATGTTTGTGTACTAATTACTTCTTCTGGTGAATAGTAGTTTTTATACACATCGTGGTTAGCGTGTAAAATTTCATGACCTTCACCATGTAATAACCCTAAGGTATATCCGTGCATGAATTCGCTATCAGTCTTTAGGTTTACACAACCTTCTTCCTTTAAAATTTTGTGATATCTTTTTAAGAAGGTAGTATTGGTCATTCTATGTTTTGTGCGTTGATATTTAATTTGAGGATCTGGAAAAGTAATCCAAATTTCATCAACTTCATTTTCAGCAAAAATATAATCTACCAACTCTATTTGAGTTCTTATAAAAGCAACATTATTCATATCGCTTTCAATTGCTGTTTTAGCACCACGCCAAAAACGAGCTCCTTTGATATCTATTCCGATGAAGTTTTTATCAGGATTTTTTTCTGCTAAAGCAATGGTGTACTCTCCCTTACCACAACCTAGTTCCAAAACTATCGGATTGTCGTTTTTGAAGAATGTATTCCATTTACCCTTTAGAGAAAAATTATTGATAACTTCTTCTCGAGTTGGTTGAATAACATTAGCGAACGTTTCATTTTCTTTGAAACGCTTTAATTTATTTTTACTTCCCAAATTGTATAGAAATTAGGCTCTGTCTTCAGTTCCTTCTTTTAAGAACTTCGCTGATTCTTTCATCCAATAAGCGAATAACACTAATAAAACTACTAAAAACAACCAGTTTATAGTGTTTGAAGTCCACCACCCAGCATCTGATTTAGCTACACCTAAGCGTAACCAGTTAAAAGGTAAGAATAAAAAGTCGGTAAATAAACTACCAATCCATTTAAAAATATTGCCTGCTATCATATCTTAAGTATCTTTACAGTTGCAAAAGTATAAAAAGAAACCATGTTAGCCAATTTTTTCGGTAAATCTAAACCTATAAATTTTATAGTACTCTTTGGGCTTTTTTTAGGGTATTTTGTTTTGAGTGTTTTTTCTAAAGAATTATCATTTATTCTGGTAAAAGAAATTGCTTGGTTTTTGGTGGTTTTTTCTGTTTACAATTTTATTATTGCTAAAAACCTGTTAACCTACGACAACTCTTTTGCTTTTTTGTTTTTTGTAATACTAATAGGTTTTTTTCCTGATACAATACGAATTAATAATACTTTTTTTGCAAATTTAACCGTGCTGCTTTTTTTGCGAAAAGTATATAGTTTACAATCGTCTAAAAACGTATTTCATAAGCTTTTTGATGGTGGACTTTGGCTTGGTATCTCTTTTTTGATTGAACCTTATACTGGCTTATTAATTCTCTTATTATATTTATCAATATTTCTACACCAGCGATTTACCTATCAAACTCTTTTAATTCCAGTAATAGGTATTTTCGGACCATTATTTTTATACTTTACTTATCATTTTTGGTATGATAAGCCCGAAAAGTTTACCTCTCTTTTTAATTGGGATTTTAATCCTGATTTAAGTATGTATTTGAATCAAAAATTACTAATACCAATTATTTTTATAAGTTTTTTTGTAATTATTTCGGTTCTTTTAAAAAGCCCGAAAGCATTTTCAGTTAAAAATAAATTTAGAAAAAACTGGATATTAATCTTAACTCAACTTGTAATAACAACTGTTATCTTAATCCTTGTTAAAGATGATTCAGGCAGTGAGTTTTTGTATGTGTTTTTTCCTTTATCGGTAGTGTTAGCTAACGGAATTGAATTTTTTCAAAAGAAATGGTATGCAGATATTATTATACTACTATTCTTAATCGCTTCGTTTGCAATGTCAGTAATACTATAATTATAATTTTGCTCCAAAAGCTAAGTCTCCTGCATCTCCTAACCCTGGTATAATATAACCTTTATCATTAAGTTTTTCATCTATATCGGCAATCCATAAATCGGTGTTTTCTGGTAGGTGTTTTGCTACATAAGATACACCTTCTGTAGAGCCAATTACAGATACAATTTTAATTTCTTTAGGAGTTCCGTATTTTTTTATAGCTTCATAAACTGCTACCAATGAACGACCTGTTGCCAACATTGGATCCACTAATAACAAGGTTTTTCCATCAATAGCTGGAGAAGCAAAATACTCAACAACAATTTCAAATTCTGCATCATTGTTTGGGTGATGACGGTATGCAGAGATAAAAGCATTTTCAGCATCGTCAAAATAATTTAACAATCCGTTATGCAACGGTAAGCCCGCTCTTAGAATTGAACATAAAACCACATTGTTAGTAGGTAAATTAGTGCTTTTAACTCCTAAAGGAGTCGTTACATCTTTAGATGCGTACGACAATTCTTTACTCAGTTCGTATCCTAAAATTTCACCAATTCTTTCAATATTTCTACGAAAACGCATTGAATCTTTTTGAAGAGAAACATCTCTAAGTTCAGCTAAAAATTTATTTAAAATGGAGTTCTCTTTTGCTAAATGGTACGTTTTCATGAAATAAGTTTTGAGTTGCAAAAATAACAGAAAAAACTAGGCTTTTATAAAGTTGGCTAACTCTTTAATCAATTCTGTTTTAGCTTCTATATGGCTCATATGTCCGTGAGGTAAAAAAACCACAGGTGTGTTTGTTCTAACACCTTCTTCTTTTATGCTTTGTTCCTCTAGCAAAGGGTCATCAATTCCAGAGATAATCAATCGTTTTTCTATAGTTTGAAAAATCGTTTCTTTATTTTCTCGTAATCTCATTCCTTTTGTTGCTGCAATGTATCCTTGAACTGGAGTTTTCAGTGCTTCAGTTTTAATGGTTTCTATTTCTTTGGAAAACTGTTCACGTGAAGCCTCTGCAAACAAATTGGTTATCGACATTTTTACCAAAGCTTCATAATTGGTTTGTGCCATTTTACTAGCTCTTAAACGTAACTCCTTTCGTTCTTCGGAATCTTCTTGTGTAGTAGAATTTAATAAACACAACGCTTTTACATTCTCAGGATACTTTTCAGCAAATGCCAACGAAACATATCCTCCCATAGAATGTCCTATAAAAATAGCTTTTCGTATTCTAAGTTCTTTTAATACCGCTTTTACAGCATCCGCCATTTCTTCCATGGAATGAATATACCCAACACAAGCTGTTTTTCCATGACCTAACAAATCAATACAAACAACTCTATTTCTTTTTGAAACCTCAGTTACAACGTCATTCCACATTGTTATATTTTCTAAAAAACCATGTAATAGAACGACACAATTTCCTTTGCCTTTGTCTGTATAAAAAACTGTTGTTTCCTTAAATTTTGCCATTATTTTTTAATGTATATTCGTCTGTAACAAATTTTGTAAGCAATGAACAAAACTAAGGAGATATTTATAAACGGGTTCGCTTTATTTTCAATGTTTTTTGGAGCTGGTAATTTAATTTTACCTCCTTTTTTAGGTAAAAACGCTGGTGATTTATGGTTTTGGGTAACTCTTGGTTTTTTTGTTACCGCTGTTTTTATTCCTATTCTAGGAATTTTAGCGCATGCAAAGTTACAAGGTACTATGTACGATTTTGGGAAAAAAGTATCACCTACATTTAGTTTAGTTTATTGTTTTGTTGTGTATGCTATTTCAATAGCTTTACCTGCACCTAGAACAGCTTCGGTAACGCACGAAATGGCTATAGCACCTTACTTTAACACGAGCTCATTACTTACGAGTACTGTCTGTTTTTCACTAGTGTATATTTTTGTAATGAACCGGTCTAAGCTATTGAATTTAATAGGAAAGTTCTTAACTCCGCTTATCATTTTAATTTTATTGACTATCATTTTTGTTGGAGTATTTACTACACCAGAAACCATTCAAACTTCTACTTTTACCTCTCCTTTAATTAGTGGTTTACTTGAAGGTTACCAAACTTTTGATGCAATAGGAGCTGTTGTCGTTGGTGGTGTACTAGTTATATCTATGAACTTTAAAAAAGATACTTCTTTTAACGAGAAAAAAGAACTCATTACCAAAGCAGGATTTATAGCTGGTTTTGGATTGCTAATCATTTACGCTGGTTTAATATATAACGGAGCAAACTTTAGTTCAATATTTCCAGAAAATGCAAATAGAACTCAAGTACTTACTAGTTTAAGCACTCAAACTTTAGGATCTATTGGTACTATATTTTTAAGTGTTTTAGTTGCCTTAGCATGTTTTACCACTGCTGTTGGTATTATTACAGGTACCGCTGATTATTTTAAAGGAATTAATAACAATTCTCAAAAAGTTTTTACTGCTACAGTAATTATTGGTTGTTTACTCGGAATAATTGTGGGGCAATTTGACGTGCATTATATCATCAACATTGCATTACCTGCACTAATGTTTATTTACCCAATAACTATAGTTTTAATTATACTAAACGTTTTACCTGAAAAATACTCTTCTGCACTAGTGTTTAAGGTTGTAGTTGTAGTTACTTTTATATTTAGTATCCCTGACTTTTTAGGGTTCATCACCAAGCCCGAATCTCTTTCAACAATTAAAAATACTATTCCGTTAGCGGATCAAAATTTAGGATGGGTTCTTCCCGCTATTTTTAGTTTTCTTATTGCTAACATTATTAGTAAACTAAAAAAGCCCGCATAAGCGAGCTTTTTATCTATATTTTTTATCAATTTAAAATCGATATCCTAAGTTAATTCCAACTCTTGGAACAACTGCTCTAGATTCAGATGTAAAAAGGTTTCTACCTAAACCTCCGTAAACATCAATTACAAACCCGCCTGAAGACACATACTTAGACCCTACTGCAACACCTAAAGCCCCATCGGTATATTCTTTATAAGAATTTGGAGATCCGTCTAGCTCTATTTCTCTTTCACCTGTATTTATTCCCATAAAAACCTCTCCGAAATAATTCCAGTTACTATTGCTTGTAAAATAATGTCTAAAAAACGGAGTAAACATTCTTTTTTCATTGTATTTAAAATCTGCCGCTCTTTTTTCAAAATTGAACAATGCAGAAATACCTATCGATGAACGTTCTGTAGTATAATATTCATAAGAAACTTCTAGCGTTTTAAACGCCAAAGCATCGAACAAATCTGCTTTTATTTCTTGTTGTGCTTGTGTAAGTGAACTGATGAAAACTATAGCAGCAAAAAGTATTTTTCTCATAATCTATTTTTAATAATTACAATTTCATTCTTCAGCAAAGATAGTACCGAAATGAATTTTTAAAGCTTCTAATGTTTAAATAAATAAGTTAAGAACAGTTACAATTAGTATCGCAATTCTTGCTTTTTTTAGGTTTGAAAAAAAACTTTTTCACTAAAAAAACAACAGCTAAACAAACAACTAAATATGTTAAAAATTCTTGCATTAACTTAAAATTTGATAGGCTGCAAAAGCAGATAAGTATGCTAATATCCCCATACTTACTAACTGAATAATAGGCCACTTCCAGCTTTTGGTTTCACGTTTTACAATTGCTAAAGTTGCCATACATTGCATTGCAAACGCATAGAATAGCAATAGTGAGATTCCTGTGGCAAAATCAAAACGCTTTTTCCCTGTTTCTGGATTTATCTCTGAAGCCATTTTTTGCTTAATTGTAGTAGCATCTTCACTATCATCTTCAACACTATAAATGGTTGCCAACGTACCTATAAACACTTCACGAGCAGCAAAAGAACTGATTAAACCTATACCAATCTTCCAATCATAACCTAATGGTTTAACTACGGGTTCTATTGTTTTTCCAGCTATTCCAATATACGACTTTTCTAGTTTAGCTGAAGCTACTTTTTTTGACAATTCTTCTTCTGAAAGTTCTTGGTTATTTACATTTTCAACTACGTTTTTTTCAGCATTTTTAAACGATTCTGGACCGTGAGAAGCTAAAAACCATAATATAATTGAGATTGCTAAAATGATTTTTCCCGCCCCAAAAACAAATGCCTTCGTTTTTTCAATTACATCAAACAACACGTTTTTTACAGATGGAACCTTATAATTTGGCATTTCAACCACAAAAAACGACTTGTTTTTAATTTTTAAGGTTTTATGCAATATGTATGCTGATATAATCGCTGCTGCAAATCCTAATACATATAAGCCCAACAAGGTGACTCCTTGTAAACTTAAAAAGCCAAATAATTTAGTGTCGGGTATAATCAACGCAATTAAAATCGCATACACTGGTAGTCGTGCTGAACAGGTTGTAAACGGAGTAACCAAAATGGTTATTAAGCGTTCTTTCCAACTCGATATGGTTCTAGTTGCCATAATTGCTGGTATCGCACATGCTGTTCCTGAAATTAACGGAATTACGCTTTTACCACTCATCCCAAAACGACGCATAATTTTATCCATTAAAAACACCACCCTACTCATATATCCTGTTTCTTCTAAAATGGCAATAAATAAAAATAGAATTGCTATCTGCGGAATAAAAATAACCACACCTCCTATACCAGGGATTACACCATCTGTCAACAAATCGGTAAACATACCTGCTGGTAATTGTGCTTTTGTAAATTCAGCTATGTCTGCGAATAATCCATCTATAAAATCCATTGGTGTAGATGCCCAATCGAAAATAGATTGAAAAATCAACAACAACAATCCGAAGAAAATTACGTATCCGAATATTTTATGTGTAAATATTTTATCGAGCCTGCTTCTTACATCGGTTGCTTTTGTTTTATCTACACTATACACTGATTTTAGCACATTATTAATTGCCTGATATCGATAAATTGTTTCTTTATGTTGATTTCTTTTTACTCTACTAACATCGGTTTGAAGCTCTAAAATTCGTTCTTTCTCTTTAGCAGAAATTCCTTCTGGAAAATGGTTTTGAGTAACCATCAACCATAATTCGTATAACGAATAATTTGGGCTTACTTTTCTTAATTCTTCAAAATATTCTGCATCAATTTTATGAGAAATTGCACATAATGGTTGTTGCTCTTTTAATTTTGAGAGCACCGCAATTTTTTCTTTAACCTTATTTATTTCACTGTTTTTTCGCGCACTTATTAAAACAACTTCAGTTTTAAGTTCTTTCTTTAACAATTCAACATCAATAGAAATTCCTTTAGACTTCATTTGATCTGCCATGTTAATTACTAACAATGTAGGAACTTCTAAATCTTGAATTTGAGTGAATAAAAGTAGGTTTCTTTTTAAGTTTTCTACATCGGCAACTACCAAAACAACATCTGGTTTTTCTTCATTTATCAACGAAGTTAGCACGATACTTTCGTCTGCGGATGTTGGATTGATGCTGTAAGTCCCGGGTAAATCGGTAATGGTTGCAGTTGTATCATTCGGCAATTTACAAACACCCTCCTTTTTATCTACTGTAACTCCTGGGTAATTCCCTACTTTTTGATTTAACCCTGTTAACTGATTAAATAATGACGTTTTCCCTGTATTCGGATTTCCAATTAACGCAACATGAATACGTTCTTTCATCAGTTAAATTTTGCTTATTAATATTTCTTGAGCTGTTTCTTTTCTAATTGCTAAATGACTTCCGTTTACGCATATATAAATCGGGTCTTTTAACGGGGCTATTTGTAGTAATTCTACTTCTGCACCTGGTAAACATCCCATTTCTAACAATTTTAAAGGAATTTTATCTAAGCATTCTTCTAATATAATTCCTTTTTCTCCTATATGTAATGTCGCAATCGTACTCAAAAAACACGTATTTTTAGCTTGCAAATATACTAAAATAGAATCGTTCTAAACAATATACTCACTCATTATATCATTTATTTATAATCGATTGTTCACTTTGTTTGATGTGTTATATTTGTGGTATGGCTTTCGACGAAATTATTGGGCAAGATCATATAAAAAAACACTTAAAGCAATCGGCTGAAAATAATAGAATTCCGCATGCACAACTCTTTGTAGGTAAAGAAGGTAGCGGAACTCTTCCTATGGCTATTGCCTACGCGCAACATTTGTTATGTAGTTTTTCTAATAACCAAGAAGCTTGTAACTTAAAGTGTAATAAATTACAACATCCTGATTTACATTTTGCTTTTCCAGTAACTACTAACGACTCGGTAAAAAAACACCCTGTGAGTAATTTGTTTTTAGAAGATTGGCGCACTTTTGTTGAAGAACAACCTTACGGAAGTTTGTTTAACTGGTTACAACATATAGGAGTTGAAAACAAACAAGGGCAAATTGGAGTAGATGAAGCTGAAGATATTGTTAAAAAGCTACAGTTAAAATCGTACGAAGGTGGCTTTAAAGTAATGATTATTTGGATGGCAGAAAAAATGAACACTGCTGCCTCTAACAAATTATTAAAATTAATTGAAGAACCACCTAGTAAAACGGTTTTCATTTTAGTTGCCGAAGACGAAGGTCAAATCATAAACACTATAAAATCTCGATGCCAAGCCTTACATTTTCCTGTGTTAAGTGAAAGTGATATTGCGAGCACTTTAGTTCAGCAAAAAGGAATTTCAGAAAATGAAGCAATTAAAATTGCGCATCAATCTGAAGGAAATTATAACAAAGCGCTACACATCTTAAACAATAATTCTAACGATTTAATCTTTGAACAGTGGTTTATCACCTGGATTCGTGCAGCCTTTAAAGCTAAAGGAAACGCTGCTGTTATTCAAGATTTAATAGGGTGGTCTGAAGAAATTTCAAAAACTGGTCGTGAAACACAAAAGCAGTTTTTACAATATTGCTTGCAATTTTTTAGGCAAGCATTGTTACTTAATTATGGAACTCCAGATTTAGTGTTTTTAGAAACACAATCTGCTAATTTTGAATTGGCAAAATTTGCCCCGTTTGTTCACAGTGCCAATATTCTTACGATTGAAAAAGAAATAAGCGATGCACAATATCATATTGAAAGAAACGGAAATGCTAAAATTATTTTGTTAGATTTATCTATCAAACTTACTCGTTTATTACACACTAAAGAAGAAAAACTCCAATCATAATATTATGAAAACTAACTATTTTATAACAGCTGTACTTTTCGGAATGTTTTTTGTTGCTTGCAAACAAGAAAAAAAAGAACCTACATTACAAGATTATATGGTTGGAAACTGGGAAACCTCTTATATTAAAATTGAGTATTTAACCGCAAACGAAACCGACAGCACTTCTGTTTTTGAAGACGATTTTAGCAAACCTAATTCAGGAAAAGCGCAATCGTCATATAAGAATGACGGAACTTTTTCAGCTTGGTTTTTACAACCTGACGGAAAAAAAGTAGGCGAAACCGATGGAAAATGGAAAACTAAAGGAGATAGTTTGTTTATTGATTATCCGTATTTAGGAAAACAAGTACAAGCGTGGTATGCAATAAAACAAACAAAAGAAGGTTTTGAAGGCACCGTAATTTACGATTGGGACGATGACGGAGAAAAAGACGATACTTTATTTATGAAATCAAAAAGAATTGAACACTAAAATTGCGCATCTTTAATAACATATCGCTACGAATTAGAATATTCTTGTCAATGATACTTTTAATATTATTGACCTCTATTTTAATTGTGTTCGTAACTATTTATCAATACGACGAACAAACAAAAGACTATAACGCTTCTCGTTTTGAACGTAAAGAAGCCTCAACAAAACAAGATATAGATATTGAACTAACTCGTAGAACAACTTACCCTGTTACTACAGAAAATATAGCTAAAATTTTTCAAGATAGAATTTATGATATAGCTAATGTTCACAAGCTTACAATTTCTATGTATGATATGGATGGAAACTTATTAAAATCATCTATACCTTACAATTTTGATAAAAAAGAAGGACAAAATCTGTCTGAGGAAACAATTAATGAGCTTGCAAAAAACTCAAATCATAGAATTCCAAAAACTAACATTGTAAAAGGCATTACCTATCAATCTTCTTTTACTTACATACACGATACTCGTTTTAAAAGAATAGGAATTTTAGAGTTGCAAATAGCTCAAGATAATGAAGAGCAAAAAAAAGAGCTACGCGAATTTATTTCTAGACTCTCATTAGTGTACCTTTTAATGTTGATTGTCGCCATAGTTTTGGCATATTTTTTATCGAGTTATATTACACGATCTATTCAAACAATTTCTGAAAAAATTAAAGAAACACGTTTAAATAAGCGTAATGAAAAAATCACATTAAACTACTCTTCTAGCTCAGAAATCAACTCATTAGTTGAGTCATATAATAGTATGATTGATCAGCTTGAAGATAGTGCTGCTCGACTTGCAAAAAGTGAACGTGAGCAAGCATGGAGAGAAATGGCAAAACAAGTTGCACACGAGATTAAAAACCCGCTAACTCCTATGCGTTTATCGGTACAAAGTTTTGAAAGAAAGTTCGACCCAACCGACCCTACATCAAAAGAAAAAATGGCGGAGTTTAGTGAAACACTTATTCAACAAATTGATGTGATGAGTTCTATTGCTTCTGCTTTTTCTGATTTTGCTAAAATGCCAACACAACGCAGAGAACAACTAGATGTAATCGACGTAGTAAAGCACTCTATCGATATTTTTACCGAAAGCTATATTCATTATTTCCCGCAAGAAAAAGTATTGTTTGCAAACCTAGATAAAACTCAACTAGTTCGTATTGTAACAAACCTCGTGAAAAACGCGATACAAGCGATAAAAGAGACCGAAAACAATCCAAAAATTGAGGTTAAAGTTTCGCAAGAAGGAAACAATGTTAAAATTATAGTTTCTGATAACGGAAAAGGAATTGATGACAAAAACAAAGACCTTATTTTCGAACCTAAGTTTACTACTAAAACAAGCGGAATGGGCTTAGGTTTACCTATGATAAAAAATATAATTGAAGCGTATGACGGCTCTATTTCTTTTACTTCAACCAAAGGAATTGGAACAGTTTTTACCGTAATTTTACCAAAAACATAATTTTATGAATTTTGAAAATATTTTAGTTGAAGAATCTAACGGATTAGCAACTATCACAATCAACAGACCCAAAAAACTTAACGCGTTAAACAAAGTAACTATAGAAGAATTACACAATGCTTTTAAAACTTTAGACGCAGACACCAATGTTAAAGTGATAATTATTACAGGAAGTGGAGATAAAGCTTTTGTTGCTGGTGCCGATATTTCTGAATTTGCCCATTTTTCTGTTGAAGAAGGTGGTATGTTAGCCAGAAAAGGTCAAGAAATTTTATTCGACTTTGTAGAAAACTTATCAACTCCTGTAATTGCTGCTGTAAACGGGTTTGCTTTAGGAGGTGGATTAGAGTTAGCTATGGCTTGCCATTTTAGAGTAGCATCAGACAATGCTAAAATGGGATTACCAGAAGTATCGTTAGGAGTAATTCCTGGGTACGGAGGCACGCAACGTTTACCTCAACTTGTAGGTAAAGGAAAAGCTATGGAGTTAGTAATGACCGCGGGTATGATTTCTGCTGATGAAGCCAAAGAAGCTGGTTTAGTTAATCATGTAACTTCGTTAGAAGAATTACTACCATTGGCTGAAAAAATAGCTTCAAAAATTATGAGAAACTCATCGGTAGCTATCGCAGCAGCAATCAAAGCTGTAAACGATAATTTTAAAGATGGAACAAACGGTTTTGAAACAGAAATCAAAGAATTTGGAAGTTGTTTTGGAACAGAAGATTTTAAAGAAGGAACAACTGCGTTTTTAGAAAAAAGAAAGCCAAATTTTCCTGGAAAATAAACTATTTTAATCTAGTTAGTATATAAAAATAGCATCTAAATAAATTTAGATGCTATTTCTTTTTACAATAAGGGGATTACATTAATAAAAAGGGGGTTATTAACTGAAGCAAATATATATTAATTTCAATAATAACCAAATATTCGTAATGATTTTTTACCAAAAAAATCAAAACATTGAGTTATTGTGTTAATTTTTGTTAAAACAATCCATTCCATTCATTATAGAACTGTTCTAAATACTCTTCCATAAAGGCATGTCTTTTAGCAGCAATTTCTTTTCCTGTTTTCGTATTCATCTTATCTTTTAGCAATAGTAATTTCTCATAAAAATGATTAATTGTTGGTGCTGTAGATTTTTTATATTCCTCTTTGGTCATTTTTAAATTCGGTGGAATTTCTGGGTTGTACAACTCACGATTTTTAAATCCTCCATAATTAAAACAGCGTGCAATACCAATAGCACCAATAGCATCTAATCGATCTGCATCTTGAATTACAGCTAACTCTGGAGAACTAAATTTTTGCTCAAAATTTCCACCTTTAAAAGATATATTTAAAATAATATTCTCAATATGAGAAATGATTTCTTCAGGTACTTGTTCGTTTTCTAAAAATACTCTTGCTTTCTTTGGCCCAACAGTTTCATCTCCATCATAAAACTTACTATCAGCAATGTCATGTAATAAGGCTCCTAAGGATACTATAAACTCATCTACATTTTCATTTTTAGCGATCAATAATGTATTCTTATACACACGTTCTATATGAAAAAAATCGTGTCCTCCTTCAGCTCCTTTTAAAGTTTCTTTTACAAACTCTATGGTATTATGTATTATTTGCTCTTTATTCATATTTCAAAAATAAAAATCCTGCATAAATTTATGCAGGATTTAAAAATTTAATATTTCTTGATTTTTATACTTCAACTGAACTTTTAATCAAATTGTTTTCTACTAAATATTCCGCTATTTGAATCGTGTTTGTAGCAGCTCCTTTTCGTAAGTTATCAGAAACAATCCACATATTTAATGTGTTTGGTTGCGATAAGTCTCTACGAATTCTACCTACAAAAACGTCGTCTTTTCCTTCAGCAAAAAATGGCATTGGGTATTCGTTGTTTTCAATATCGTCTTGAACAGTAACTCCGTCTGTTTTAGCAAGAATAGTACGAATATCTTCTAATTCAAAATGATTATCAAACTCAACATTTACAGTTTCTGAATGCCCCCCAACAACTGGAATACGAACTGCTGTAGCTGTAATACCAATACTTGGGTCGCTTAAAATCTTATGCGTTTCTCTAACAAGTTTTAATTCTTCTTTTGTGTAACCCGCTTCCTCAAAAACATCACAATGTGGTAGTGCATTTTTATGAATCTGATATGGATATGCCTTATCGCCATCAATACCATTAGCTTCGTCTTGTAATTGACGAACTGCTTTAACACCCGTACCTGTTATAGATTGATATGTTGAAATCACCAACCTTTTAATTCCGTATTTTCTATGCAAAGGCGCTAATGCCATTACCATTTGAATGGTAGAACAATTAGGGTTTGCAATAATTTTATCCTCCTCTGTTAATTCAGAAGCGTTAATTTCTGGGACTACTAATTTTTTGGTTGGGTCCATTCTCCAAGCCGAAGAATTATCAATTACCGCTGTACCAACCTCAGCAAATTTTGGAGCCCATTCTAACGATGTGCTTCCTCCTGCAGAAAATAATGCTACATCAGGTTTCATAGAAACTGCGGTTTCTAAACCTACTACTGAGTAATTTGTTCCTTTATACTCAATTTGACTTCCTACTGAACGCTCTGATGCAACAGGAATTAATTCTGTTACAGGAAAATTACGTTCTGCTAATACTTGTAACATCACGTTACCTACCATACCGGTAGCTCCTACAACTGCTACTTTCATTATTATTTATTTTTATTTGTTTAGGGTTAATTGCCAATAACCAATATCAACCCAAGTATTAAATTTATATCCTATTTGTTTAAAATGCGCTACTTTTTCAAACCCAAACTTTTCATGCAATCGTACGCTTGCTTCGTTTGGTAATGAAATTCCGCCAATTAACACATGAAAACCTTCCCTTTTTAAAATAGCTATCAACTCTTTATATAGTTGGCTTCCAATCCCTCGTTGGTTTAATCCGTGTTTTAAATACACCGAAACCTCAACACTTTTATTGTACGCGCTTCTTGTTTTCCATGTATTCGCATAAGCATATCCTAAAACTTTTCCTCCTTCTTCAAAAACCAACCACGGAAATTGCTTTGTAACACTTGCTATATTATTTTGAAAATATTCTACTGAAACAAGAACCTCCTCAAAAGTTGCTATTTCATTTTTTACATAATAATTATAAATATCAGCAATTTCGGTTGCGTCTTTAATATCTGCCTTTCGTATCATGCTATTTTCAAATAACTTTACAAAGGTTTAAAAAAATCAAATTGGTTGTATCTTATTTTACTTAAATTTTTACACAAAAGTTTAATTCCTATCAAGTTGACATCAAATGTGTTATTTCAAACACAAAAAGTAAATTTTCCTTACATTTGCAGCGATTTTATTAAAAAATCATAACATAATTTTGTTTAACTTAAAAAAGTATAGCATGCAACTGTACAACAAGTTAAGCGCAGAAGAACGCGCTAAATTAATAGATGAAGCGGGTAAAGACCGTATTACTATTTCATTCTATCAGTACCATAAGATAGAAAACCCAACCTTATTTAGAAATAAATTATTCTTAGAATGGAATGAGCTAGAAGTATTAGGTAGAACCTATGTTTCTTACGAAGGAATCAATGCTCAAATTTCTGTTCCTGCTGAAAATTTCAATGCTTTAAAAAAACAATTAGACAGTATTTCTTTCTTAAAAGATATCCGTTTAAATGTAGCTGTTGAACACGACAATAAATCATTCTTAAAATTAAAAGTTAAAGTTCGTGACAAGATTGTAGCAGACGGATTAAACGACGATACTTTTGATGTAACTGATAAAGGTGTGCATTTATCTGCCAAAGAATTTAACGAAATGTTGGCTGATCCAAATACGGTTTGTGTAGATATGCGTAACCATTACGAAAGTGAAATTGGGCATTTTGATGGTGCTATAACTCCTGATGTAGATACATTTAGAGATTCCTTAGATATTATTGAAGAAGATTTAAAAGACCATAAAGAAGATAAAAACCTATTGATGTATTGTACAGGTGGTATTCGTTGTGAAAAAGCTTCTGCCTACTATAAACACAAAGGTTTTAAAAATGTTTTTCAGTTAGAAGGAGGAATTATTGAATATACTCGTCAGGTAAAAGCTGAAGGTATTGAAAATAAATTTTTAGGTAAAAACTTTGTGTTTGATCACAGACGTGCTGAACGTATTTCTGAAGATGTAATTTCTAACTGTCATCAGTGTGGAAAACCTTGCGACACTCATACCAACTGTGCTAACGAAGGTTGTCACTTATTATTCATTCAATGTGATGAATGTGCTGAACAAATGGAAAACGCCTGTTCTTCTGAATGTCAAGACATCATCCATTTATCATATGAAGAGCAAAAAGAATTGCGTAAAGGAAAACACGCGAGTAATAAAATATTTAAAAAGGGGCGTTCAGAAGCTTTAAAATATAAGAAGTAATGCAAAAGATTGAATTAATGGCTCCTGCTGGTAATTTTGAATCGTTACAAGCAGCTTTAGATAATGGGTGTGATTCTATATATTTCGGTGTTGAACAATTAAATATGCGTGCTCGAGCTTCTATCAACTTTACTTTAGATGATTTAGAAGAAATCTCACGCAGATGTTCAGAAAAAAATGTTCGTACCTATTTAACCTTAAACACTATTGTGTACGACCATGATTTGTCTATTGTAAAAACCTTAATCAAAAGAGCGAAAGAAGCAAACATTACTGCGGTAATTGCCATGGATCAAGCAGTAATTGCTATGGCTAGAGCAGAAGGGATGGAGGTTCATATTTCTACTCAAATTAATATTACAAACATCGAAACGGTTAAGTTTTATGCCATGTTTGCTGATACTGTGGTACTAAGTAGAGAGTTAAGTTTACGTCAGGTAAAAAAGATTACCGAACAAATTGAAAAAGAGGAAATCAAAGGACCTTCTGGTCGTTTGTTAGAAATTGAAATTTTTGGTCACGGAGCACTTTGTATGGCAGTTTCTGGAAAGTGTTACATGAGTTTACACTCACATAATTCATCTGCAAACAGAGGAGCTTGCAAACAAAATTGTCGTAAAAAGTATACGGTAATTGATCAAGAGTCTGGTTTTGAAATGGAACTAGACAATGAGTACATTATGTCTCCAAAAGATTTGTGTACCATCGATTTCCTAGACCAAGTTGCAGATGCTGGAATTAAAGTATTGAAGATTGAAGGTCGTGGTCGTGCACCAGAATATGTAGCCAAAGTTATTAAGTGCTATCGTGATGCTATTGACAGTTTATACAACGGAACTTACGATAAAGAAAAGGTAATTAGCTGGATGCAAGAGTTAGAAAAAGTATACAATCGCGGTTTCTGGAATGGATATTATTTAGGTCAGAAATTAGGAGAGTGGAGTAAAGAACCTGGTTCGCATGCTACTCAAAAGAAAGTATATTTAGGAAAAGGAATGCATTATTTCCCTAAAGCTGAAATTGGCGAATTTAAAATTGAAGCTTATGATTTAGCTGTGGGTGATACCATTTTAGTTACAGGACCTACTACAGGTGCACAAGAAATGGAATTAAAAAGCATGTTTGTAAACGATAAAGAAGCACAAACTGCTACCAAAGGAGATGAAGTTACCATGAAGTTAGATTTCAGAATTCGTCCTTCAGACAAATTATATAAAATTGTAAAAACCGAATTTGCTAAAAACTAATGGTTGTAATTACCTTACAAAGAAACAAATGTATTGGGTGTAATTATTGTGTTGAGTTAGCTCCGGCACAATTTCAAATGTCGAAAAAAGACGGGAAATCTGTTTTATTACATTCCGCAGAAAAGAAAGGTTTCTTTACCATAAAATCGCACGACGATACTATTTTTGAAGCTTCAAATGAAGCTAAAAAAGCGTGTCCTGTAAATATTATTGAAGTAAAACAAGTATAATTTTACATAAAACTCTAAACTAAAGCTCTCAAATTTGAGAGCTTTTTTTATTCTAAAAAACTGTAATTTTATAATCAAACAAAACCTACATGTCAGGAGAAAAAAACTTATCGGTTCTTATTAAAGAAATGAAACCTTATCTTAATGAAGGTGATTATGTTTTTGTATCTAGTGCTATTTTGATTGATATAAACATCGACCAAATTATAGGGATTTTTAAAGAGCAAGAAGGCACCTCCTACATTTTAAAAAAAGAGCTTGCTGATAGTTTAAATTTGAAATATGATTTTATTGCAAGTTGGATTACCTTAAAAATCCATTCTTCCTTAGACGCTGTAGGTTTAACTGCTTCTTTTTCTTCTGAATTAGCTAAACATAATATCAGCTGTAATGTAGTTGCTGGTTTTTATCATGATCATATTTTTGTAGCTAAAAAAGATTCTTTAAAAACGATAGATGTATTAACCAATTTATCAAACTCTATTTAGCTTTCAATGAAATTACAACCTCCTTTTCGCAAAATTATTCATGTAGATATGGATGCTTTTTATGCATCTGTAGAGCAATTGGATGATCCTGAATTAAGAGGAAAACCTGTTGCTGTTGGTGGTAATGAAGTACGAGGAGTTGTTTCTGCAGCTAGTTACGAAGCACGAAAATTCGGAGTTCGTTCTGCTATGAGTGGAGTATTAGCAAAGCAAAAATGTCCGCACTTAGTTTTTGTTCCACCTAGGTTTGATCGTTATAAAGAAATATCTTCTAAAATTAGAAAAATATTTTACGATTATACTGATTTAGTAGAACCTCTATCGCTAGATGAAGCCTATTTAGATGTTACCGAAAACAAAAAAGGAAATCCGTCTGCAAGTATGATTGCTCAAGAAATTCGTCAACGAATTTGGGAAGAATTAGAATTACGAGCATCCGCAGGAATTTCAATCAATAAATTTATTGCCAAGGTAGCTTCTGATATTAATAAGCCTAACGGGCAAAAAACTATCAATCCAGAAGAAGTTATAGAGTTTTTAGAACAACTTCCCGTAAACAAATTTTACGGAGTAGGTAAAGTTACCGCTGCTAAAATGCACAACTTAGGCATATTTACAGGATTAGATTTAAAACAAAAATCTTTAGAAGAACTTTCCAACCTTTTTGGTAAATCTGGTGGTCATTATTATCAGATTGTTCGTGGAATTCATAAAAGTGAAGTAAAACCCAATAGAACTCGAAAATCGATTGCTGCCGAAACTACTTTTCGTGAAAATCTATCCTCTGAAGTTTTTATGTTAGAACGTCTTGAAAAAATTGCTGATGAATTAGAACGTCGCATGAAAAAATCGAACACCAAAGGAAAAACTGTAACTTTAAAAATTAAATACAGCGATTTTACGCAACAAACTAGAAGTAAAACTGTAAACCGTTATCTGCAATTAAAAAAAGAATTTTATCCTATTGTTAAGGAGTTATTGTATCAAGAAACACTAAACAACTCTGTTCGTTTATTAGGTATTTCTTTTAGTAATTTAAATACCGAAAAAAAAGAACCCGTTTGGGTTCAATTACGATTTGATTTTTAAAGTATTGGGAGTTTTAAGGTTACCATCGTTCCTTTTACTTTTCCTTTTTCATCAACCAAATCGGTATACACCAAACTGTAATCATTTTTATACTCATTAGCAAAATTTCGTAATCGTTCTTTGGTTAAATATATTCCGATAGATTTTCGATTTAGCGATTTACTATTCTTAATTTTCATGGCTGCATCACGCCCAATTCCATTATCAGTAATATCAATTTGTATGAATTCATCCGACTCCTTTTTTACTGTTAATATCACTTCTTTATCTCCTTTTTTTGATGACAAACCATGCCAAATGGAGTTTTCTAAAAACGGTTGTAATATTAATGGTGGAATTTTTATTCTTTCAGAATTTACGTTAGAATCTACTTTTTCAATATAATTTATTTCATTAGAAAATCGGATGTTTTCTATACTCATATATAGATTCATGGTTTTTAACTCCTCACTCAAAGTAACTTCTTTAACTGTAGAAGATTCTAAAATATTTCGAATTAGTTTTGAGAACTTATTAAGGTAGTGTACCGCATTTTTTTGTTCGTTGTTAATTACATATAACTTAATTGAGTTTAACGCATTAAAGACAAAATGCGGATTCATTTGAATTCTAAGCGCTTCTTGTTCTAGCTTTAATATTTTCTTGTCATTGTTTAACAATCTTTGTCTATACATAGAGTATAAAAGCACACCTAACAACGCAATAGAAACTAATGCTATAATTAAAACGTTTCTATTTCTTAATAGTTTTAATTTAGCTATTTCATTCTCTTTAGCTAAGTTTTTAATTTTGTTTTCACTTACTTCGTTATCGTACTTACTAATTAACGTGTTAACATACAATATGTTTTTATCGTTAAATGTTTTTCGTTCACCTTCAATAGCTTTTTTATAGTAGCTATACGCTTCTTCATACGATTGTTTCTTTTCGTATAATTCAGATAAATACAGATTAGATTTGTTTATTCCTGAAGGAATTTTGTGCTTTGTTGCTATTGCTAAACCTTTTTCTAAGTTTACTTCAGCTATTTTAATACTATCTAATTTTAGCTGCACATAACCAAGAGTGCTGAAAACTTCTGAAGTATAATATTGATTTCCTATTTCTTCAGAAATTGAAACTACTTCACTTATATACTTATAAGCCTCTTCATATCTTCTTTGCAACAGCAAAACATCACTAATACTTTGATGACAGATTACTTTTCCGAAATCAGAATTATTCTCAATATTATAATCTAAAGATTTATGATAATGTTCTAATGCTGCATCAATATCCCCTAGATTTTGGAAAGCAAACCCTATGTTTTGATGGTTGATTGCCAACCCTCTTTTATCTCCCAACTTTTCTTGAATTAAGATTGATTTTTTAAACTTTTCAAGAGCTAGTTGATATTGTTTTAAAGTCAAATAAATGTTTCCTATACTATTGTTTGAAATACTAATACTCACTTTTGTATCATCATCAGGAAACTCAACTTTATCAGCTAACTCAAGAGCCATTTGATGGTAGTTTAAAGCGCTTCTAATCTTATCTTGACGCCTATATACAACACCTACTTGATTTAGTGTTACAATTTCAGCATTCACGTTTTTTATCTCTCTCGAGATTTCTAAGGCTTTTAAATAATACTCTGTTGCTTGTTCAAAAAAAGAATTGTTTCTATAATGTCTTCCTAACAAATTATAAGCAAACACTTCTCCTAAAGGATATTTATTTTTCTCACTTTCCTTTAGAAAAAAATCTATTTCTTCTTTTTGAAATTTTGCTCGTTTAAAAAAGCGGTTTAGCTCGTAATAATCATTCTGCTTTTGTTTTACCGCCTCAACAATAAGACTATCCATATTGTATCGTTCTCTTTGAGAAAAACAAGAAAACGATATAAAAAACAAGAAAGGGATTATTATAAACTGTTTCATTTAAATTAAAATTTTTCTAAGAAATCAGATTTTCTTTGTCTTGATACAGGAATTTTATGATTGTCTTCTAAAATTACATATCCGTCTGACTTTAAGAACTCTTTAATTTTATTTAAATTAATAACAAATGAATTGTGAATTCTAAAAAAATGATCTTCAGGTAATAGTGAATTAATTTCTTTTAACTTTTTTGTTACAACTATTTTTTTTCCGTTTGATGTGTGAATAGTTGAATAATTCCCATCTGACTCAACAAATAAAATTTCATCTTCAGTAAGAAAAATCAACTTCCCATCTGTATTGATAGTAATTTTTCTTCTATTGAATTTTTTATTAAACTCCGATAGAATTTTTTCTACCTTCTCACTACTATCACTCTTTTTGTGATGTTCTTTTATTCTACCTATGGTTTGTTCTAAATCGTCAGAATCTATTGGCTTTAGTAAGTAATCAATCGCTTGGTTTTTTAACGCTTTAATCGCATACTCATTATATGCCGTTGTTATAATTATAGCGAAGTTTTTATTTTCTAATCTTTCTAACAACTGAAAACCGTCCATTGTAGGCATCTCAATATCTAAGAAAAGGCAATCAATATCAGTTTTATTAATATAGTTAATTGCTATTTCTGCTTCAGTGAACGTTTCAATTATTTCAACATCTTCATCAAAGTTTGATAACTCCCACGAGAGGCTTTGTATAGCTTTTGGCTCGTCGTCTACGATTACAGCTTTTAACATTTTATATAGTTCTCTTTGTTCCAAATGTAACAGATAAAATCTTAAAAATAAAATCGCAAATCCCTGTTATACCTCGAAAAACTGCTTAAAAAAGCCTCATAATAATAATATAATTACCATTTATACAAAAAAAATGACCATTTATACATATCTAACCTAAAAACACTTTTTTTACCCTGATATTTGTCTCGTAATACACAAGGGGAATCATATTGATAAATTGGGGGATTAATCAATAATGATATTAAGTTAAGAAGCACCACTTTTTTAAGTGGTGTTTTTTTTGATTTATATTTTTTGACAAAATTTTATAAAACAAAAAAGCTCAACTATTTCTAGTTGAGCTTATCTTATCTAATCAGGTAGTTTCTTAAGCCTCGAATGGAGTTACAGAAACATATGATTTATTATCTCTTTTCTTTTGGAATTTTACAACACCATCAACTTTAGCATGTAAAGTATGATCTTTACCCATGTAAACGTTTTCACCTGGATTGTGTTGAGTTCCTCTTTGACGAACAATAATGTTACCTGCAATTGCAGCTTGTCCTCCAAAAATCTTTACTCCTAATCGTTTCGATTCTGATTCACGACCGTTCTTCGAACTACCGACACCTTTCTTATGAGCCATCTTTGTAAGTTTTTAAAGTTAATTATTTACTTAATGCTTCAATTAATTCTGCTTTCTTTAAAGAAGTGTATCCTGAGATACCTCTTTCTTTAGCTAAAGCTTTTAATTCTGCAACAGTCATAGAACTTAAATCATCATTCGATTCAGCTTTTACTTCTGCTTTAGGAGCTTCTTTTTTAGCTGCTGCCTTTTTAGTTCCAGAAGTAGCAATTCCTTCGATTTGGATCTCAGTTAAATACTGTCTGTGTCCATTTTTCTTCTTGTAACCTTTTCTTCTTTTCTTTTTGAAAACGATTACTTTATCACCTTTTAAGTGACCTAAAATTTTTGCAGTTACTCCTGCACCTTCTATAGCTGGGGCGCCAATAGTTACGTTTCCGTTATCTTCAACAAGCATTACTTTATCAAAAGTTACTTTTGATCCTTCTGCCTCTTGTAAACGGTGTACGTATACTTTTTGGTCTTTTGCTACTTTAAATTGTTGCCCTGCTATCTCTACGATTGCGTACATACTATTTGTTTTGCGTTTATACTTTAATACACACTTTCTTACTGAAAATGCGGGTGCAAATATACATTTTTTACACCAACAAACAACCTATTATTCAAAAAATCACTCTCTTAACCCTAAAAAACATAATTTATTTTTATTTAAATGTAACAAAACCTCTAATTTCACGTCACATACGTTAAAGTAATTCAAAAATTAAATTTCAATCAATGAGAAAAAGAGTTATCACTCTAGCTTCTGCTCTGTTAGTAGGCTTTGCAGCTAATGCACAGAAAGTAGAATTTGAAGAGTACAATTTAAGCAATGGAATGCATATTATTTTGCATCAAGACAATTCTGCTCCTGTTGTTACTGTTGGAGTAATGTACCACGTAGGGTCGAAAGATGAAGAAAACGGAAAAACAGGAATGGCGCATTTTTATGAGCACTTACTATTTACCGGAACTGAAAACATCGGTCGTGGAGAGTGGAACAAAATTGAAGCAGCTAATGGTGGAACAGGAAACGCAAATACAAACTGGGACAGAACCTATTACTACGAAACATTTCCATCAAACAACTTACAATTAGGTTTATGGATGGAGTCTGAGCGTTTATTGCATCCAATTATCGACCAAAAAGCGGTAGACACTCAAAACGAGGTGGTAAAAGAAGAAAAACGCCAACGTATGGATAATGCCCCTTACGGAAAAGTTATATACGGAGATGTATACAACCATATTTTCGATAAGCACAATTATGGTAGACCAATGATTGGTTACATTAAAGATTTAGACGCAGCTACCTTAACTGAGTTTCAAGATTTCTACAAAAAATGGTACATGCCAAACAACGCTGTATTAGTAGTTGCTGGTGATTTCGATGTTAAAAACACCAAAAAATTAATCAAAGATTATTTCGAGACAATTCCTGCAAGAACGTTACCAACAAGAAATAAAATTGTTGAACCAGAAAGAACGCAAGAAAAAAGAGTAAAAGAATACGATGCTAACATTCAGTTACCAGCTATTTTATTAGCTCATAAAACTCCTTCTATGAGAGAAAGAGATTCTAAAGTGTTAGATGTAATCTCAACAATTTTAAGCAACGGGAAAAGCTCTCGTTTATACAAAAAATTAGTTGATGACAAGAAAAAAGCATTACAAGTATTTTCTTTTGCTCGTAACTTAGAAGAATATAGCGTTTACAATATCGGAGCAATCCCTTTAGGAAAAACATCGTTAGATGATTTAATTAAAGAAATGGATGAAGAAATTGAAAAGCTTCAAACTGAATTAATTTCTGACAGAGATTTAGAAAAAGTTCGTAATAAATTCGAAAACAACTTTGTTGCCTCTAACTCTAGCGTACAAGGTATCGCAAGTACTTTGGCAACCAACTATATGTTAGTAGGAGATACAAACATGGTTAACAAAGAATTAGAAATCATCAATTCTATTACCAAAGAAGAAATTAGAGACGTTGCTAAAAAATACTTAGCTAAAAACCGTCGT
Source organism: Tenacibaculum crassostreae (assembly GCF_964512405.1). Lineage (NCBI taxonomy): Bacteria > Pseudomonadati > Bacteroidota > Flavobacteriia > Flavobacteriales > Flavobacteriaceae > Tenacibaculum > Tenacibaculum crassostreae. Next base: position 89,207 of record NZ_CAZELE010000001.1, on the reverse strand, counting down.
GTTGTTATCGAATATTTACCAAAAAAGAAATAATCATCTAAACTGAATTTAATGAAAGCGAAAATATTATCAATCGTAACCATATTATTTCTATCATTAACTGTTTCAGCGCAGATTGATAGAACAAAACAACCTCAACCAGGTCCAGCTCCTAAAATTAACTTAGGAACTCCAAAGAAATTTTCTTTACCTAACGGACTGCAAGTTTTAGTGGTTGAAAACCATAAATTACCAAGAGTAACAGCTACTTTAACTATCGATAATCCTCCGATGTCTTACGGTAATAAAAAAGGAGTTGAAACTATGTTAAGCGGTATGCTTGGAACAGGGTCTACCAACACATCTAAGGCAAAATTTGACGAGGAAGTTGACTTTTTAGGTGCTAACATCTCTTTTTGGGATGAAGGTGCAAGAGCTAGCTCTTTATCAAAATACTTTCCAAAAGTGTTAGGTTTAATGGCTGATGCTGCTTTTAACCCTGTGTTTACTCAAGAAGAGTTTGACAAGCAAATGAAACAAACTCTAGATGGAATTAAAAACAGTGAGAAAAGTGTTGCTGCAATTGCAAACAGAGTTCAAAACGCTTTAACTTATGGTAAAAACCACCCTTATGGTGAATTTACTTCTGAAGCTACATTGAAGAATGTAACTTTAGAAGATGTAAAGAATCTTTACAACAAAACATACAAGCCAAACAATGCGTATTTAATCATTATTGGTGATGTTACGTTAAACGAAATAAAACCTCAAGTTGAGAGTTTATTTAACCAGTGGAAAAAAGGAGATTTAGTTGCACAACAATTACCTAAAGTTGAAAACCCTTCAACTACTGAAATCAATTTTATTGATATGCCAAATGCTGTTCAGTCTGAATTAGCAATTATCAATGCAGTAGATTTAAAAATGAACGACAAAGACTACTATGCTGCTTTGTTAGCTAACCAAATTCTTGGTGGTGGTGGTACTGGTAGATTGTACAAAAACCTTCGTGAAGACAAAGGGTATACGTACGGAGCGTATTCTGGTATTGGTTCTAGTCGTTATGCATCTCGTTTCAAAGCATCAGCATCAGTAAGAAATATGGTTACTGATAGTGCTATGGTAGAAGCTATGAAAGAAATTAACAAAGTCCGTTTCCAAAAAGCTACACAAGAAGAGTTAGATATTGCAAAAGCAAAATACATCGGAAACTTTGTTCGTAATGTTGAAAAACCTCAAACAGTAGCTTCTTACGCGTTAAATATTTTAACAAACGATTTACCAGAAGATTACTACAAAAACTATCTAAAAAACATTAATGCTGTTACTTTAGATGACGTTCAAAACGCAGCTATTAAATATTTTAGAGGAGATAAAGCTCGTATTGTAATTACCGGTAAAGGAATGGATGTGTTAACCAATTTAGAAAAAACAGCTGATTATAAAATCAACTATTTTGATAAAGACGGAAACCCTACCGATAAACCAGCGATGAAAAAAGAAATTCCTGCAGGAGTTACAAAAGAAACAGTAATTAACAAATACTTCGATGCAATTGGTGGCGCAGATAAGCTTAAAGCTTTAAAAACAACAATGATTGTTTACGGTGCAGAAATGCAAGGAACCCCAATTGAAACTATCGAAAAAAGAAACGCTACTCATTTCTCTGCTACAACTGCGATGAACGGAAACGTGATGATGAAGGTTGTAATGGATAAAAATGCTGTAAAAATGAACGGACAAGCATTACCTCCTAAAATGGCAAATGAAATGGCTTCAGTTTTAGGTACACTTCCAGAATTCGGTTTCTTAAATAGCGCTGATTTTAAATTAACAGGAATTGAGTCTTTAGATGGTAATGATGTTTATGTTGTTTCTAAAAAAGGTGAAATAGTTTCAGTTTCTAGTTACTATGATGTTAATAGCGGGTTAAAGGTTAAAGAAGTGAAAACAATAAACATGGGAGGAAGAACTAACAACCAAGAAGCATTTTTTAGTGATTATAAAGATTTTGGTGGCGTAAAGTTTCCTTCAAAAAGAACAGCAACTATGGGTTCACAAAAAGTACAATTTATATTAAAAGACGCTAAAGTAAACGAAGGTGTTTCTGATGCTGATTTTCAATAAAAATTGAAATCTTAAATAGTTAACTTAAAGAGTCAAAACACTTGTTTTGGCTCTTTTTTATTTTGCTTTATTTACGAGCCAAACTCCGAATAAAATTAAACCTCCAGCCAATAACTGAACCAAACTTAAACGTTCACCATCAACAATTCCCCACATTACAGCTACAATCGGAATTAAATAGGTTACCGATGCTGCAAATACAGGTGATGAAATATGCACCATTTTATTGAATAGCACTTTAGCTATTCCTGTTCCTACAACCGATAAAACAGTAATATAACCTAATGCTGTTGTGGTTTCAGAAGTTATTTGAAAAGTTGAGAAAAAACCTGAAAACGCCAACACTAACAAAGCGGGTATAATTAACAATAAAAAATTACCTGTGGTAATAGCTAATGCATCTAAATCCGACAGATACTTCTTAATCATATTCACATTAAACGCATATCCGATAGAGGCGATTAGCACTAAAACAGCATACCAATAATTTTGATTAGGGTTCAATTCTGCTCCTTTTAAAATAAGGATTAATGTACCGACTAACCCTATTAAAATCCCCCAGAGCTGTTTCTTTTTAAAAGCAAAACCAAATACCAAAGCTCCAAAAATAAAAGTATTAAAAGGCGTTAATGAATTCAATATTGCCGAAATCGAACTATCTATTCCGCTAATTGCAAAAGCAAATAAAAAAGCTGGAAAAAAAGTCCCTAATGCTGCGGTGTAAGCAACATACTTCCAATGCCTTTTTTCTATTCTTTTTAAACTATTAAATCCTATTAACAGTAAAAAAACAGCAGTTATAAGCATTCGTAATGCTCCAACCTGTATAGGTGTTAAGCCTATCAATGCTTTTTTCATCAAAATAAAAGAGCTTCCCCAAACTAGTGAAAGCACAATTAAATACAACCATTTTTGTTGTTGACTATTCATTTTCAGTTTCTTTGACCACAAAAATCGTCTATTTTTATTCAGTATTTTGTTTTTATTGATAAATTTGCCGAATAACCTAATAAACAAAAATGATGAAATTTTTTAAAATATTTTTAGTGGTAGCTTTAGTTAGTACTGCTATGGTTTCTTGTAAAAATGAAGCTAAAAAAGATGACGCTACAAAAACCGAAGAAGTGGCTGCAAATGTACAGGAAGCTAGTTTTGCTATCTCAGGTATGACATGCGAAATTGGTTGTGCTAAAAAAATTGCTTCAGATTTATCAAAAAAAGAAGGTGTTGTTGATGCTAAAGTTATTTTTGCTGATAGTATTGCTACTGTAAAATTCGACGCTACTAAAACGAACAAAGCTGAATTAATGGCTTTTGTTGATGGTATTGCTGAAAACATGTATAAAACTTCAGAAGTTAGCGCAAAAACATGTAAAGAAGATTGTAAAATGGCTTGTTGTGCTACTAAAACTGAAGCTGAAAAAGCAGCATGCAAAGCAGATTGCAAAATGAAATGTTGTGAAGACAAGGCTGAAGATAAAAAAGCGTGTGCAGAAGACTGTAAAAAAGAATGTTGTGCTGAAACTAAAGAAGCATAATCTTTCATAAAACAAATTATGAAGCTCCTCAATTGAGGGGCTTTTTTTATGGCTTTATCGTATCTTTGCGTAAATTTATTCATCCGATGAAAAAACACTTTCCTCTCATTGTAAAAATCTCGTTAATTTCTGTATATATTATATTTTTAGCAGGGTCTGTTGTACGTATGACAGGTTCTGGAATGGGATGTCCTGATTGGCCAAAGTGCTTTGGGTATTACATTCCGCCAACTTCAGAAGAGCAAATTACTTGGCAACCTAACACCAAGTATAAAGAAGGAATGATTATCGTTAAAGACGAAGCTCTTTTTGTTGCGGGTCATGATATAAAAACTACTGAAGCGTTTAACGCTAACAACTGGGAAAAATACACTAAACACAACTACGCAAAGTTTAATAAATACCATACTTGGACAGAATATATTAACCGATTAAGTTCTGCATTAGCTGGAATTCCGTTTTTGTTTTTAATTTTTATCTCTCTTAAGTTTTGGAGAGAAAACAAGCAAATCACACTCCTTTCTTTTGGGGCTTTCTTTTTAATGTTGTTTGAAGCTTGGTTAGGAAAAACCGTGGTAGATTCTAACTTAAAACCTACCATTATAACCATTCATATGGTAGCTGGTTTAATAATTGTCGCATTACTTTTATGGTTGCTATACATTGTTAACGACCGTAAAAAAGCAACATTTCAATTCAACTCTTTATTTAGTAAACTAGTAATTCTTTCTGCAGTGTTTTCATTAATTCAAATTGCTTTAGGAACACAGGTGCGACAATTTATTGATGAACAAGTTAAGTTAAACGGATTTGAAAACAAGCAATACAGTTTGATGGATCCAAACATTAAATTCTACATCCACCGTTCGTTTACTATTGCAATTGTATTGGTTAATCTTGGATTATTTTATTTGAACCAACTAAAAAACTTAGGTTACAAACTAGTAAACTGGATTGTTTTCTTAATCTTTTTAGAAACGATTACAGGTATTTTAATGTACTACGCTGAATTTCCTTTAGGAACACAAGCTGTACACTTATTATCAGGAGCTGTTTTATTTGGGTTGCAGTTTTATTTATGGTTACAGAGTAGGAAAAAAAGATAACTTAATAGTTTAATTTTTCCATTCCAAAGTTTCCATCATATGAATCATATCTTCTTTTATATATTCAACTGCTGGTAAAATGGAATCGTAATTCGGCTTTGTATAAAAAAACAGAGATCCTTTTAAAAAGTGTTTAGAGCTATCTGTTGCGTGAAATTGCACTTGTGAAGCAGCATTACCAAGAATTTGATATAAACTTCCGTAAACTTTTGTATTTGGATTCGCATACTCAACAGGAGCTGTAATTTGGTCTGCTTTAATAGCGTGCTCAAACACCAACTTTTCAGATTCTATTAGCAGTTCTCTTAAATTTCCTTCAATTGGTCGGTAGGTAATGTCAACGGATGCTTTTAACGTTGGATATTCAACTTTTATCCAGTTTTTTGGTAAGTTTTTAGATTCGGTTATCTGTAGTGTTTCAAATGTATATGGTTTAGAAAAAACGCCTTTTTTATACACTTTATCAGGATATTCTAAACTTAAATATCCTTTAGGTTTTGGTAAGGTTTCTTCACCACAACTTATTAATAATATTGCTGAAATCAGCAAAAAGAATTTACGCATTTCGGGTAACTTTTACTTGTTTTATACGTTTTTTAGCCAAGGCTTCAATAGTAAACGTATAATTACTGAAGTTTATTTTTTCGCCTTTTTTAGGAAACTTTCCAGACACCTCTAAAATAAAGCCGGCTAAGGTTTCACTTTCTCCTTTAGCTTCTTCAAACTTATCTTCGTCTTCATCATCTAAAACTCGGCAAAAATCTTTTATGGTTATTTTTCCTTCAAAAATATAATTATTTTCATCAAGCTTAGAATAGGTTAAATCTTCATCGTCAAACTCATCATTAATATCACCTACAATTTCTTCAATAACATCTTCAAGAGTTACAATCCCACTTGTTCCACCATATTCATCAACCACAATTGCTAGGTGCTTTTTCTTTTCTTGAAATTCAGCTAATAAGTCATCTAATTTTTTGTTTTCAGGCACAAAAAAAGGTTCTCTCATCAGCTTTTGCCATTTAAAAACTTTCTTATTTAAATGCTCTAACAAATCTTTAGCATACAACACCCCGATAATGGTATCCATATTTTCACGATACACAGGATTTCTTGAATACCCGTTTTTTAAAATCATTTCTAAAACCTCTTCATAACTAGCATCCTCTGCAATAGCGCAAACATCGGTTCGAGGTTTCATTATTTGCACGGTTTCGGTGTTACCAAAACTTACAATTCCTTCTAAAATTTTCTGTTCTTCTTTGGTGGTTGCATCATCAGAAGTTAACTCTAACGCCTGAGATAATCGCTCCACAGAAAGATTGTTGTTTTTGTTTCCTAACCTGTTTTCAATACTACTTGTTAGTTTGATAAGCGGTGAACTTAACGGTGTTAACAGTGTGTTTAAAACCTGAATTGGTTTTGCCATCATTTCAGCAAACTGTAATGATTTTCGACTAGCATATACTTTAGGCAACACCTCTCCAAACAACAAAATTAAAAAAGTGATGAGTACAATTTCAATTAAAAAAAGTACTGAAACATTAAAGAAATAGAAGTTTAGCTCATAATTTAATCCAACAAACAATACTTTGCCGACACTCGCAAATAGTAATACAATAAGAATATTGATGAAGTTGTTGGTTATTAAAATGGTTCCTAATAGTTTTTTAGGATCATTCAACAACTTTACAACAGTATTTTCTTCTTTAGAGTTTGATGACAACTCGTCTAACTCTGTTTGAGAAAGCGAAAAAAAGGCTACTTCTGTTCCTGAAATTAGGGCAGAACAAATTAATAAAAGAAGTATAAGCAAACAGTTAACGGTAGTTAACCAATCAAAACTTGACAATAATAAAAATAAAGGTTCGGGTTCTGGATCCAACTTTTAAAATTTAATTAAACTAAAATGGTAAATCGTCATCTTCTTCTGAACTTACACTCGGCGGTGTATAATTTCCTTGTGTAGCGCCTTCATTTGCAGGCATGCTATTCGGGTCTTTTTTCGTAGATAAAAACGTCATGTCTTGTACATGAATTTCGGTAGCATATCTTTTTTGACCATCTACTTCGTATTGACGCGTTTTTATACGTCCCTCACAATACACACGATCTCCTTTGGTTAAATATTTTTCACAAATTTCAGCCAACTTATTACGAACAACTATGTTGTGCCACTCAACATTGGTTACTTTTTCTCCTGTTTGTCGGTTGGTATAAGTTTCGTTCGTTGCTAGCGGAAAACGACCTATTGAATTACCTCCTTCAAAATAGTGCATTTTAACTTCATCTCCTAAATGTCCTATCAAAATAACCTTGTTTATTGTTCCTGCCATAGCATTATAATTTAGTGTAAAATCAAATATACAAAAATTAGGATTCCTCGTTTAAATATTCCTTTAAAAACTTATCTATCAACACTGGTACAGGTTGTTCTTTAACTGTTTTCCAACTCATTGTTAATTCGTTAATCTTTGTAGTTTTTACTACCCAAAACTTAGTTATCAAATGCTGATGTGATAACTTGTGTACAATAGTTTCTTTGTTAAAAAGCGAAACTGTCGTTTCTTCAGGAAATAGTTTTGAAAACAACTCTGTTTCTACCAATTCTTTTTCATTAGCTTCTTTTTTTGACTCTACAAGCGGGAATTGATATAACCCTTGCCAAATACCTTTTCCTGTGCGTTCTTCTAACACCGTTTTATTATCGGGAGTAACAGGAACCAAATAATTAAAATAACGCTTCTTAATTTTAATCTTCTTTTCCTTAACTGGTAGCTCTTTTACTTTGTTTGTAGCCAAAGCAATACAACTTGTTGATAGCGGACATTCATCACAAAGTGGATTTTGAGGTTTACAATGTAATGCGCCAAAATCCATAATTGCTTGATTATATACTCCAGGTTGTGAGGCATCAATTAAAGTGTTCGCCAACTCTTTAAACTCTTTAATTCCTTTTGTTGAATTAATTGGTGTTGCTATTCCAAAATAACGAGACAGCACCCTGTATACATTACCATCAACCACAGCCACAGCCTCATCATAACAAATAGAAGCAATTGCAGACGCGGTATAATCACCCACCCCTTTTAATTGTAATAATTCTTTATAGTTTTTAGGAAAAACTCCGTTTAATTCTTCCGCAACATATTTAGCTGTAAAATGTAAATTTCTAGCACGTGAATAATACCCTAACCCTTGCCATAATTTTAACACTTCAACTTCATCTGCCTTAGCTAAATCAAAAACTGTTGGAAAAGACTCAGTAAAGGTTAAAAAATACGGCAACCCTTGTGCTACGCGGGTTTGTTGCAACATAATTTCACTTAGCCAAACACGATACGGATCTTTAGTTTTTCGCCACGGAAGCTCTCTTTTATTTTGTAAATACCAGTAAATTAATTGTTTAGCAAAAATCATTTATGTAAATTGTGCCGGCAAAATTAGTGTATTTTATTTAGATATTTTTATTCTTATTATTTTCGGAATAGATTAATTATCATATATTTGCACCCTCAAAAATTCAAAAAGTAATTTCAAAAAATATATAATAATGACAAAAGCAGATATCGTATCTAAAATTTCAGATAAGAGTGGAATTGAAAAAGCAGATGTTTTAGCGACTGTTGAAGCGTTTATGGACGAAGTAAAAGATGCATTAGAGAACGGAGATAATGTATATTTAAGAGGTTTCGGTAGTTTTATTATTAAAACTAGAGCAGAAAAAACTGGTAGAAACATTTCTAAGAATACAACTATCAAAATTCCTGCACACAATATACCTGCTTTTAAACCTTCTAAAGTATTTACCGAAGGTGTAAAAACTAAAGTAAGCGTAAAATAATTAAAAAAGTATTAACCAAAAGCCTTTGTTTACAAAGCTTTACAAAACATTTTAACTATGCCAAGTGGTAAAAAAAGAAAGAGAGCTAAGATCTCTACACACAAAAGAAAGAAAAGAGCGAGAGCAAATCGTCATAAGAAGAAAAAGTAAGCAGTAGCTTACTTTTTCGTTGCTTTTATAAGCTACGTTCATTGACATTAAGGTTTTAACACCTTAAAATGGTATAAAATTATACCTGTTTACAAATTTTAATCCGTCTTCGTATTTTTTACGATGGCACAAAACCAACTTCAGAATGAAAACAGAATTAATAATTCGTTCCAATTCTTCTGATATTGATTTCGCCTTACTAAGAGATGGTAAACTTATTGAGTTAAACAAAGAAACAAGCGACAATAACTTTTCAGTCGGTGATATTTTTCTTGCCAAAATAGGAAAAGTAATGACTGGTTTAAATGCCGCTTTTGTAAATGTTGGTTATCCTAAAGATGGTTTTTTACACTATCATGATTTAGGACCACAAGTACAATCTTTAAACAAATTCATTAAGAAAGTAAGCACGGGTAATTACAAAGAATTCACTTTAAAAAACTTTCGCTTTGAAGAAGACATCAACAAAGACGGAGGTATTAATGATGTACTAAAATCAGGTCAAAATTTATTAGTACAAATTGTAAAAGAACCAATATCTACCAAAGGTCCGCGTATTAGTTCGGAACTTTCTATTGCAGGTAGATTTTTAGTATTAGTTCCTTTTTCTAACCGTATATCGGTATCGCAAAAAATCGCAGATCCGAAAGAAAAGGAACGTTTAAAAAAATTAGCAAAAAGTATCAGACCAAAAGGGTTTGGACTTATTTTACGTACTGTTGCCGAAGGTAAAAAGGTAGCAGAACTTGACAAAGATTTACAAAACTCACTTGATCGTTGGAAAACAATGTGTAAACGCATTGCAAACAACAACACTCCAACAAAAATATTGAGTGAATTAAACAGAGCGTCTTCAATTTTAAGAGATGTAATGAACGATTCTTTTACAAGTATTGTAACCAACGATGAAACGTTAAAAGTTGAAATTAAAGAGTATTTACAAGAAATATATCCTGAAAAGGAAAACATTGTAAAGCTTTATAATTCTGAAGTACCAATTTTTGAAAAATTTGGTATCGAACGTCAAATTAAAACATCGTTTGGTAAAACTGTTTCAATGAGTAAAGGAGCTTATTTAGTTATAGAGCACACCGAAGCTTTACACGTAATTGATGTAAATAGTGGTAACCGCTCAAACAAATCTTTAAATCAAGAAGAAACAGCTTTAGAAGTCAATTTAATTGCCGCTAGTGAAATAGCTCGTCAGTTACAGTTACGAGATATGGGCGGAATTATAGTTGTTGACTTTATTGATATGAAGTCTGCCGAAAACAGACAAAAATTATATCAACACTTAAAAGATGCGATGGCTTTAGACCGTACTAAACATAAAATTTTACCTCCAAGTAAATTTGGTTTAGTACAAATTACAAGACAACGTGTACGACCTGAATTAGAGATAAAAACACGTGAACCAAACCCTAATAAAAACGGAGAAGTAGAAGCTCCTATTGTTTTATTAGACAAAATTGAAGCAGAATTAGAACGCATTATAAATAGCGAAAAAAATTATAAGGAAATAACGTTAAACGTTCATCCTTTTATTGCAGCCTATTTAACCAAAGGCGTAAATTCTATCCGTTTTAAATGGTTTGTGCAACACAAAAAGTGGATTAAAATATTACCTAGAGATGCTTACCAATACTTACAATATAAATTTTACTTCAAAAAGAAGAAAAAAAGTAAGTAAGGCAATCTTATTATGAAATAAAAATCCCGTATCAAATTGATACGGGATTTTTTTATGCTTAAAACCAAAAACCTAGATTGAACAACCAGTAGTTTTCGTTATGGTCTGGAGACCACGTGTATTTTAATTCAATGGGACCTAAAAAGGTTTCTACACTATACCCAACTGCATATCCTGATTTTGTGTTTTCAAACAAATCAACACTTTTAAAAATATCTTCTTCAATACGAGCATAGTTAGCTATAAAAGTCGCATAGTGTTTATTCATAACCTGATAACGTAAGTTAAATTCCGATTTTAAAAAGGATTGATTGTTTAAATTCCCAGTGTCATATCCATAAAAAGCTACAAAATTATTTATGTAGTTTTGATTGTAACCTCCCAATCGATAATCAAATATTTGAGATGCTTTTTTTCCTAATGTATATCCTGCTTCTGAAGTGTACTGAAAAGTAAACCTGTCTTTAAAAAAACTAGTCGCAAAACCTATTTCTCCTCCTATTTGTGAAAATTGTTGAAACGGCGCGCTATTTTCTACCATAGTTTGCAATCTTTCATTTCTATCAGACCATAAAAACCACTTAAAACCTATATCTGTATAAAACCCTTTGGTTGGAAACATTTCTTTGTCGTACGTGTCTATTTTTAGGTATGAATAGGTATTTAAGTAATTACTTCTATCAAAAAAATCTTCAGATCCGTTAACTGATAAATTTTGTGTAGTAACATTTATATTCTTGTGTTCTGCACCAATACCAAAAGCAAATTTTTTATTGAAAGTTGTTTGTAGGTAAAATGATGTAGTAAAATCTGTGTACTTGCCATTAATTAAGCCTGTCTCATGCAAAAAATCACTATTAAAAGTATTGTACCTTGTTCTGAAACCGTAACTAGGTAACAATCCGTTATCAATAAAATATTCAACATTGTATCTTATTTTATCTCCAACCCCAACATCTAAAGAAAGTTCGTCATTTTGAAAAAGTAATTTTTTATGATTATAATTTAGTAGAACTGCCGATTTATACAACAAATCGTAGTGTAGTCCAAATCGTAAATACGATTTAACTTCTTCTTCTTTAACCGTTAATTCAAGTTTTTTCCCTTCAAAAGATTTTTCAAAAAGATAATCTATTCTGTTAAAGTTTTTTGATGCTGTTAAGGTGTTTATCTTTTTTGAAACCTCTTTATAAGAAACACTATCGCCTACTTGAAGTTGTAACTTTCCTAAAATATAATTATTTGTGTAGTTTTTGTTTCCTTTAATAACGATTCTGTCTACGATAAATTTCTTTTCTTTTAAATCGATTTTTGGAAACTTCTTTTTTATTGGTTGCATCTTTGCAACACTATCAAAAACACCTCTGAATGTTTTAGCAGTTTTTTCACCTTCAACCAAAATTTCATCTTTTTCATCAAACGAAATAACGCTGTAATCAACAATATTTGGGCGGATATAAATGTTTAATAATTTTATTTGCTCATCAGATTTTTCATACATCTGAAAGTTAATTATCTGTGATAATAACGATGCAATAGAAGATAATTCTCCTCTTTTTAACAGCTCTCCTTGTACACTAACACCGATGATAATATCAACTCCTTTTTCTTTCATCACATCAACAGGAAAGTTGTTAACTACACCACCATCGACCAATAATTTACCATCAATCTCAACAGGATTTAATAAGGAAGGAAACGCAGCACTAGCCCTTAGAGCGAGTGGAAGCGAACCTTCTTGCAAAACTACTTCTTCACCAGTTTCAATATTTGTAGCTACACAATAAAAAGGGATGGGTAATTTTGAAAAATTGGTCACCTCATCTACAGGGGCAAGCAACTCTGTTAAAAAATTCAACACATTTTGTCCTTTGGATAAACCAAGAGGAAGACCCAGTCCGTCTTTTTTAATTGGTAAAGAAATTGCGTATTTTTCTCCGTAAGCTTTATTAAAAAAAGGTTTTTCCTTTCTTGGAATTACATCTTGTAACAGCTTCATGAAATCTGTATTCAAGATGATTTCTTCTATCTGTTTAGCATCGTAACCAGAAGCAAACAAACCACCAACAACAGCTCCCATACTAGTTCCACCAACATAATCTATTTGAACTCCCGCTTTTTCTAATTCTTTTAAAATTCCAATATGAGCAAACCCTTTAGCGCCACCTCCACTAAGTACTAAACCAACTTTAGGTTGATTTTGCGCCAACAACATTACTGGAAACAACAGTAAAACTAGCAACTTTTTCATTCTTCTTTTTTTTGATAGTATTGATATATTTTTTGGGCTCTAGCGTTCCCTACAACTTCTTTTAATTCGTCTAAACTAGCACTTTTAACTCGTTTTGCTGATTTAAATTTACGCAATAAGTTGGTGATTGTTTGTTTTCCAATATCAGGTATTTGTTCTAACTCTGATTGAATAGCACTTTTACTTCGTTTATTTCGGTGAAAAGTAATTCCGAAACGGTGCGCTTCGTTACGTAAATACTGAATTATTTTAAGCGTTTCTGATTTTTTATCTAAGTATAAAGGAACGGGATCTCCTGGATAATAAATCTCTTCTAAACGTTTTGCAATTCCTATAATAGCTATTTTTCCACGTAAGTTTAAAGAGTCTAAACTTTTTAAAGCTGAAGATAGCTGTCCTTTTCCACCATCAATAACAATTAACTGAGGTAACGATTGTTCTTCGTCTAACAATCGTTTATATCTTCTATAAACAACCTCTTCCATCGACGCAAAATCATCTGGACCTTCAACTGTTTTTATATTAAAATGTCGATACTCTTTTTTACTTGGTTTTCCATCTTTAAAAACTACACAAGCAGCTACAGGATTTGTTCCTTGAATATTAGAATTATCAAAACACTCTATATGTCGGGGTTCTTTACTTAATCGTAAATCTTTTTGCATTTGTGTCATGATTCTTTTTACATGACGATCAGGATCTACAATTTTTATTTGTTTGAACTGTTCTTGACGATAGAATTTTGCATTACGTTCCGACAATTCTACAATTCTTTTTTTATCTCCTAGTTTTGGTATCGTTACCTTAATATCTTTTCCAACATTTACTTTAAAAGGAACAAATATTTCTCTTGAAAGTGAATTAAAACGTTGTCGAGTTTCAACAATAAACAACTCTAAAAGCTCTTTATCTGTCTCATCTAACTTTTTCTTGATTTCTGTAGTGTACGATTGTACTATAGAACCGTTCATCACCTTAAAAAAGTTTGCATATCCATGCGAATCATCAGAAATAATAGAAAATACATCTACATTGTTAATTGACGGATTTACAATGGTAGATTTTGCTTGATAATTCTGCAAAGAAGCTAACTTTTCTTTAATCTTTTGCGCTTCTTCAAAACGCATATCGGCTGCAAAATCGAGCATTATTTTTTCAAATTGTTGTAAACTTTCTTTAAAGTTTCCTTTAATAATGTTTCGAATTGCTCGTACATCTTCTAAATAATCTTCTTCGGTTTGATAGCCTTCACAAGGACCTTTACAATTTCCTAAATGATATTCTAAGCAAACCTTGTATTTATCGGTATCAATTTTATCTTGACTTAAATCATAATTACACGTTCGTAACGGATAAAGTTCTTTAATTAAGTCTAGCAATGCATGCACCGTTCGCATATTGGTATACGGACCAAAATATTCCGAACCGTCTTTTATCACTCTTCGTGTAGAAAATATCCGCGGAAAACGTTCTTTTTTAATACAAATCCAAGGGTAGGATTTGTCATCTTTTAAAAGCACATTATATCTGGGTTGATATTTCTTTATCAAGTTGTTTTCAAGAAGCAATGCATCTGTTTCTGTATCAACTACCACATGTTCAATACGAACAATTTTTTTTACCAAAACACGTGTCTTTCCGTTTTCATGATTCTTTGTGAAATACGACGAAACACGTTTTTTTAAATTCTTCGCTTTTCCTACATAAATAATCACGTCTTCTTTATCAAAATATTGATAAACTCCGGGTGAATTCGGTAATGTTTGTATTTGAAGTTCAAGTGCTGTTGACATACAACGAAAATACGATTTTTTTAGCCTTTTAAAAGGGTATGAATACTAGATTTAGTACCTTTACAATATGGGTAATCTTATAGATAGTTTTGGGAGACAAATTAGCTATGTTCGGTTAGCGGTAACCGATCGTTGCAACTTACGTTGCCAATATTGTATGCCTGCTCAAGGTATAGATATTGTTCCGAGAAAAGAACTGCTTACCTACAAAGAAATGTACCGTATAATTCGTGTTCTTACCGAACTAGGAGTGAACAAAGTTAGGCTTACTGGAGGCGAACCTTTTGCTCGTAAAGATTTTATGCAGTTTTTAGAAATGTTGTCGTATAACGATTTGTTAGACGCTATAAACATTACTACCAATGGTGCATTGGTTTCTAAACATATTAAAGAATTAGAAAGACTAGAAAAAATACAAACTATCAATTTAAGTATGGATAGTTTGTATTCCGATAAGTTTGCGAAAATTACACGTCGTGATGTTTTTCCTGAAGTGTATAAAACTTTTGAATTACTAGAAAAAAGCCGATTGAATTTAAAACTAAATGTCGTAGTACAATCTGGTTTTAATACGGATGAAATAGTCGATTTTGTAGCATTAACTAAAGACAAAAATGTTGCTGTTCGTTTTATTGAAGAAATGCCTTTTAACGGAAAAGGACAAAGAAATACCGATGAAGTATGGAACTACACTAAGATTTTAAACGAAATTCAATCGAGTTATAGTATTACACAACTCAACACTGAAAAATCATCCACCTCTCGAAATTTTTCTATTGAAGGTCACAAAGGAACTGTAGGAATCATTCCTTCTTTTACCCGAACGATTTGCAACGATTGTAACCGTATTAGAGTTACCTCAACCGGAACATTTAAAAACTGTTTGTTTGATGATGGTGTTTTTAACCTACGTGATTTTATAAGAAACGGTGCCAGTAATGAAGATTTAAAAACCTTGTTTTTATCACTCATAAAAGAAAAACCTGAAAATGGTTTTGTGGCCGAAGCCAACCGTAAACAAGGAAATATTTCAGAGAGTATGAGTACAATAGGAGGATAAGACTCCTTCTGTCATTCCGTACTTGATACGGAATCTCATCACAAAAATCAAAAAATAGATTCCTGCCTCCGCTGGAATGACAAATTAAAAATGATTACAGTACAAGAAGCAAAACATATAATTTTACAAAACGCACAAGATTTCGGAGTTGAAGAAATTCCGTTTTTAGAAGCTCTTGGAAGAGTATTGAAAGAAAATGTCGTTGCCGATAGAGATTTTCCTCCATTTAACAGAGTTGCGATGGATGGCATCGCCATTAACCATCGCTTTTTTGAATATGGTGTTCGAGATTTTAAAATTGAAGGTATTCAACCTGCAGGAGCACCTCAAAAAACCATGGATAATGCTGCGCATTGCTACGAAGTTATGACTGGTGCTAGCTTACCCAACAATTGCGATACAGTTATTCGGTATGAAGATGTTAGTATTAACACGCTAATGGCTACCGTAAATGTTGACCATATCAACGAAGGGCAAAATATTCATACGCAAGGTTCAGACAAATCGAATGGTGATGTTTTAATTAAAAAAAACACGGTAATTTCTGCTGCTGAAATAGGAGTTTTAGCTACTGTAGGTAAAGCTATGGTAAAAGTAGCCAAACAACCTAAAGTGATGATTGTTTCTACAGGTGATGAATTGGTTGATGTACACGAAAATCCGCTAGACCACCAAATTCGTAGAAGTAATGTATATACACTAGTTTCATTATTAAATGAATTAAAAATTCCTTCGGAAACTGCTCATATTACTGATGAAAAATCAGTTTTAAAAGAGAGCATCGCTTCGTATTTAGAGGAATATGATGTTTTACTGTTCAGCGGTGCGGTTAGTAAAGGGAAGTTTGATTTTCTTCCTGAAGTTTTAGAGGAGTTAGGAGTTAAAAAACTATTTCATAAAGTAGCTCAACGACCAGGAAAACCTTTTTGGATGGGCATTGCAGATGCTTTAGGTATGAGTGGGCGAAATGAAAAAACAATTCAAAAATTAGTCTTCGCATTTCCAGGGAATCCGGTTTCTACATTCGTGAATTGTTTGGTGTATTTTTATCCGTGGTATAAAAAATCGGTTGGATTTGAACAGCAAGCTCAAACAGCAATTCTTACTGAAAATGTAAGTTTCAAACCTGATTTAACGTACTTTTTACAAGTAAAACTGCAATCAGAAAACGGACAATTATTAGCTACACCCATAAAAGGAAATGGCTCAGGAGATTTAGCTAGTTTAGTAGAAGCTGATGGTTTTATTGAACTTCCAAAAACAGCAGAAACAACGTTTAAAAAAGGAAGTATTTTTCCGATAATTAGATATAGATAATTAACATCATTAACTCAATGACATTCAAAGAAAAGAAAATCTATTTATTACAACTTCTTTATAGAAATAAATTTCAAGGAGGCTATTCTGATACAGTGAAATTATTAAAAGATATCGATGTAGCTCCAGACGAAGCATACGAATTAGCAATATCTCTTGAAAAAAAGGGATATGTAAAAATGATAAACACCAAAGATGCAGTTTTCTTAAAAATTATTGCTGAGGGAATTGAATTTATTGAAGGAGATAATTTTGAAAAAGAAATCGATTACTTTTCAAAAGGTGAAAAAAAAGAAATTATTAAAAGACTTGATATCTTTTTTTCGAAAATTGAAGAAATTCAATTAGGTCAACTAATTATTTACGATGATTTGAGTAAAGAAAATGAAGAGTTAAAAGAATTATTAAAAACCCTTAAAAAAAAGAACTGGAAAGAAGTCTTAAAAGGTAAACTTATAAATTTAGGGCTAGGTGAGCTAACTAATGAAGTTAAACAAATAATTATTGATGTTTTTAATGACAGTAAACTATTAAACTAAAATGAGCCATTTCACCCATATAAACGAACAAAATCAACCTAAAATGGTAAATGTTTCTGATAAAAAAATTACGAAACGTACAGCTATTGCTAAAGCTAGCATGTTTTTAGGTTCAGAAATTATAAGTCATTTTAACAACGATGAGCTGATTACTAAAAAAGGTCCTGTTTTTCAAACAGCCATCATTGCAGGTATTCAAACGGTTAAAAAAACATCAGATATCATTCCTATGTGTCACCCGCTATTAATTAACGGAGTGGATATCGATATAAAAATTACAGATAACGAACATATTGAGGTGTTTTGTAAAGTAACTATCGAAGGAAAAACAGGTGTAGAAATGGAAGCCCTAACGGGTGCTTCTGCAACCTGCTTAACCATTTATGACATGTGTAAAGCCATCAGTCAAAAAATGGTGATACAAGAAATTAAATTAGTAGAAAAAACAGGCGGAAAATCCGATATAAAAAATGACTAAAATTGCCATAATAGGAGCAGGAAAACTAGGTTGTGCTATTGCAAACGGTTTATTAGAAACTGGAATGCAAGCTTCAAACCTATACTTAACTAGAAGAAAAGTTACTACTCTAAAAAAGTATGCTGAATCTGGTGTGATGGTAAATAGCAATAATATTGAAGCTGTAAAATTTGCTGACATAGTGTTACTATGTGTAAAACCACAAAAAATAGCTGATGTCATTAATGAAATTTCCCAAGAATTAACAAATCAGATAGTAATTTCAACTGTAACTGGAGTTAAACTTTCAGAGTTACAAGCTTTAGTTCCAAATAAAGAGATTTCATTATTCAGAACAATGCCTAATACCGCAGCTGCTATAAAACAATCGATGACTTGTATTTCAACCATTAATAGTTCTGAAGAAGAACAAAAACAAGTTGAAACCATTTTTAAAAGCTTAGGCGAAACGTTATTTATTGATGATGAATTGATGGCTTCTGCAACTGTTTTAGCCGCAAGCGGAATCGCTTTTGCGCTTCGTTATATTCGTGCTGCAATGCAAGGTGGTATTGAGATTGGGTTCAGCTCTGAAATTGCGCAGAAAATATCAGCTCAAACCATAAAAGGAGCTGCTGAACTAATTTTACAACACGGAAATCATCCTGAAAGTGAAATCGATAAAGTAACCACACCGCAAGGAATTACTATTACTGGACTCAATAAAATGGAACAAGAAGGATTTAGTTCTGCAATTGTTCAGGGTATTTTAGCTTCTCAAAACAAAATTGACACTTTATAAATGGCACATCAAAAACATAGTAAATTAGCTAAAAAACATAACGATACTTTTGCTCCTAATGAAGTTTCTATTTTAGGAACTAAATGTGGTGTTATCGCAGGTTTAGTTCATCAAGTATCAAAAAGATTACCAAAGTATAATTTAGGATATTTTGATGCTTCTCATGCAAAAGATGTTGAACAAAATACGATAAGTGAATACACTTTTCATCACGAAGGAAATTTACAAACAAGCACTTCTTCAGCTGTAAATAAATACGAGCAACGTTTACAGTTTTATAATCATGACTTGCTATTTATTAACGGAAATCATTACCAAGGATCAAAACAAATTTTGATTTTAGATTCGGAAAAAGAAGCTTCAATTAAAAAAAGAATCGATCAAATTACGAATATTCAATTTGTAATTAAATTAAATGAAAACACTCCTTATTTTGATTGTTTAAAGGAGAAATTTCCAACTATTGAAAACATCACAAGTTATTCAATTAATGAGATTGATAAAATCACTAACCATATTCATAACCTAATTCAAGAAACGATTGCTCCTCTAAAAGGATTGGTGCTAATAGGTGGTAAAAGTACTCGTATGGGTACTGATAAATCTGAGTTAAATTACTTCGGAAAACCTCAAAAACAACATGTAAAAGAGTTATTAGAAAACTGTTCTTTAGAAACCTATTATTCAGTTAGTCAAAACAACAATAACTCTGATGAAATTCATGATACATTTTTAAATTTAGGTCCGTTTGGAGGAATTTGTTCTGCTTTTCAGAATGACCCAAATTCAGCTTGGTTAGTCTTAGCAACTGATGTCCCTTTTGTAAATGAAGAAGTTATTAATCTACTTTTACAAAACAGAAATCCGAGTAAAGTTGCAACCGCTATTAAAGGAAAAAATAAAGAATTTCCTGAACCTTTAATTACCATATACGAACCAAAAACCTACGGAAAGTTACTTCAGTATTTAGCACAAGGATATTCTTGTCCGAGAAAAATGCTTATTAATTCAGATGTTGAAATTGTTGAGATTGATGATGATCTGATTCGAAATATCAATACTCTAGAAGAGTTCGAAGAAGCAAAAAAAGAGATAACCTCATAAAAAAAGCACTTGAAAAACCAAGTGCTTTTTTGTACCAAAGGTGGGACTCGAACCCACACGTTCTTGCGAACATCGGATTTTGAATCCGACGTGTCTACCAATTCCACCACTTTGGCTTTTTTGATGACTGCAAATCTATAAAATATTTCATTTAAAATATCTTTTAAACTCTTAAAATAGTTTTATTTTTGTCGCAACAACAACACTAACTAAAATATTCTTTTCTAAATGGCTACAAATCAATTAAGCCCTAAGTTTTTCGCTTGTTCACAAAGTATCGAATTAGCAGAAGAAATTGCTAGAGCATACGGAGTTGAACTTGGTAATGTAATCACTACGCATTTTAGCGACGGTGAGTTTCAACCTGCTTTCGAAGAATCTGTAAGAGGTCGTAGAGTTTTTATCATTGGTTCTACTTTTCCTTCAGCTGATAATTTAATGGAAATGTTATTAATGTGTGATGCTGCAAAACGAGCATCTGCTAGACACATTACCGCTGTAATGCCCTATTTTGGATGGGCACGTCAAGACAGAAAAGACAAACCTCGTGTAGCAATTGGTGCTAAATTAGTCGCTAAGCTTTTGGAAGCTGCTGGAGCAACAAGAATTATGACTATGGATTTGCATGCTGATCAAATTCAAGGGTTCTTCGAAAAACCAGTAGACCATTTATTCGCGTCAACAATCTTTTTACCGTATGTTAAAAGTTTAGGTTTAGACAATCTTACCATTGCTTCACCTGATATGGGAGGGTCAAAAAGAGCTTATGCTTATTCAAAATACTTAGAAAGTGATGTGGTAATTTGTTATAAGCAACGTCAAAAAGCCAATGTAATTTCGCACATGGAGTTAATTGGTGAAGTAAAAGGTAAAAACGTAATTCTTGTAGATGATATGATTGATACAGGAGGGACACTTACCAAAGCAGCCGATTTAATGATGGAGCGTGGAGCAAAAAGTGTGCGAGCAATTTGTACACACCCAATATTATCTGGTAATGCTTACGAAAAAATTCAAAACTCACAATTAACAGAGCTAATCGTTTCAGATACAATTCCTTTAAAAAAGAACATATCTAAAATAAAAGTTGTATCTTGCGCCGCTTTATTCGCTGATGTGATGCATAAAGTTCAAGATAATACATCTATTAGCGATCAATTTTTAATGTAAATAAATTTAATAAACAAAGTAATGAAATCAATTACAATCAAAGGATCTCAAAGAGAAAGCGTAGGTAAAAAAGCAACAAAAGCCTTACGTAATGCTGGAAAGGTTCCTTGCGTATTATACGGAGGAGACAAGCCTGTTCACTTTTCAGCAGATGAAAAAGCGTTCAAATCGTTAATCTATACTCCAGAAGTATTTACTGCTACGATTGAATTAGATGGTGCTACTTATAGCGCTGTATTACAAGATATTCAGTTTCACCCAGTAAACGATAACATTTTACACATCGACTTCTATCAATTATTTGAAGATAAAGCGGTAACTATGGAAATTCCTGTACGTTTAGTAGGGTCTTCTAAAGGTGTTATGGTAGGGGGTGCTTTACGTCACAACTTACGTAAATTAAAAGTAAAAGCATTACCAGCTAACTTACCAGATTTTATCGAAGCTGATATTACTGAGTTAGAAATTGGTAATAAGTTATATGTAACTAAGTTACAAAACGATAACTATACTATTTTACACCCAGACAACACTGTTGTTGCTCAAGTTCGTATGTCTCGTAACGCGGCAAAAGCAGCAGCTGAAGCTGAGAAAAAATAAAACTTATTTAACTAAGTTTGTAAAAAGCGTTACTTTGTGTAGCGCTTTTTTAGTTTTATATCATGAATATTTTTAATTTTTTAAAGAAGTTATTTTCGTTTTCATATAAAACAGAAATAGAAACAGATACCATGAAGAAATTTTTAATTGTAGGTTTAGGTAATATTGGTGAAAAGTATCATAACACACGTCATAATATTGGGTTTAGAATTGTAGATGCTTTTGTAAAAGAACATGAAGGCTCTTTTGAAACCGAAAAACTAGGCGATATTGCTAAACTTAAAATAAAAGGAAAAACTGTTATCGTTTTAAAACCTAACACTTACATGAATTTAAGTGGAAAGGCGGTTAAATACTGGATGCAGAAAGAAAATATTCAGGTTGAAAATTTACTTGTAATTACCGATGATTTAAATATCGACTTCGGTAAACTTCGTGTTAAAGGAAAAGGAAGCTCTGGTGGTCATAACGGATTAAAAGATATTCAAGATAAATTCAATACAGGCGCGTATCCACGTTTTCGTTTTGGTGTGGGTGCTGACTATTCTAAAGGAAGACAAGTTGATTACGTTTTAGGAAAGTGGTCTGCTGATGAAGAAAGTGCTATGATTGAGCGTATACCAACCTCCGTAAATGCTGTTACCTCATTTATCAATGCAGGTTTAGCCAATACAATGAATGAATTTAATGGGAAGTAAACTGGTTTTCCATTCTACATTTTCTGTGGAATGACACTTTTTAATTATCCGAAGCATACCACTCAGCGAAACTAGTTTCTGTTTCTTGTAGTTTTATTGAGTGTAACTCAATATTTTCTGGTAAACGAGCTTTTATTTTCTTAGCAAAATCTATCACCATCATTTCGCTTGTTGGTTGATAATCTACTAAAATTACATGATGCCCACGATCTTTTAGTTCTTTTGCTAGCTCTATATGAGGAGTGTTTTTGTTAAACACTGTAGCATGGTCAAATACATCAACAATATCTTCTTTTACAATCTTTTTAAGATCTCCAAAATCGATAACCATTCCGTATTTAACATTAGAAGTATCACTAATTGGTTGCCCAATAACAGTTACTGAAAGTTTGTAACTATGTCCGTGAACATTTTTACACTTTCCGTCATAACCATACAACGCATGCCCAGTTTCAAAATTAAACTGCTTTGTAATTCTAATTTTGCTCATACTACATCAATGTTTCTTTAAAGAAAAGGTTGCTTCGCTCCTCTCAATGACGCTTTTTTATCTTTTAAACTTCTTGTTTGCTCTGTATTTGTTAAAGAAATACACTACAGCTACACCAGCTGCTAAAATGGCAAATAAATAATCTCCACCCATAATAATCTGTTTTTATTCGCCGAAAGTACGAATTTGTTTTACAACTTTTGTAAATAACCACACAAAACCTACTGAAATTACCACACCAAGTAACACTGCTACTATAGGATTGTGAGCAATCCATTGTCCTACTTCATATCCTGCTTTATAAGCTGGAGATGTACTCTTTTCTTGAATTAAAAACATCATTATTTCTTGAATTTTGCTAATGCATTTTTTGTGAAATCAGACAAGACCAGCTTTCCTGAAGTTTCTGCACGTTCTATTAATAATTCTTCCCAATGTTCGGTTCCTTTCCACAAAGCTTTTTTCATTTCTGCTAATGCTTCTGGGTTGTAAGAAGCTAGCTTTTCAGATAAGATTTCTACTTCAGAATCTAATTCAGCTTGCGATTCGAAAACACGAGCATACAAACCTTTCTCTTTGGCCCAATACGCGTTTTTCCAATTGGTTGCATCTAAAGTTAATTCTGCTAACCCACTAACGTTTATTTTACGTTCTACAGCTGGTGCAATTACAAACGGACCAATACCTATGGTAAATTCTGAAAGTTTAATAGAAGCAGCCTCAGTTGCCAATACATAATCGCAAGCCGCAGCTAAACCAACTCCACCACCAACAGTTTTTCCTTGAATTCTACCAATAATTAATTTTGAACAACGACGCATCGCATTAATTACATTCGCAAAACCAGAGAAGAATGCTTTTCCTTCTTCTAAATTATCAATCGCTACTAATTCATCAAAAGAAGCTCCTGCACAAAAAGCACGTTCTCCTTCAGATTTTAATACAATTACCGAAACCTCATCATTGGTTGACAGTTTATCAAGTTCGTTGGTTAAACGTTCTAACAATACACTTGGAAAAGAATTACTCGCTGGATGCCCAAATTCTACCGTCGCAATTTTATTTTCTATTTTGGTGTATAAACTTCCGTTTTCTCTAGTTGTGGTCATTTGTATAATTATTTGTTCAAAAATAATCTTAATTTTAGTTTTTGAGAAATTATGAAAGATCAAATACAATATTTTACCATTGAAGGTGTTCCGAACAAACAACAACTAGAAGAACTGTTGTATTTATATTCTAGCATTTTTCAAGATGCAAAACCTGGCTTTTTTATTGAGAGAATTAAATCAAAAGAAGACTTACTTAGTCTGGTTGCTTATCAAAATAAAGTTCCTATCGGATTTAAAATAGGTTACCAATACAACGAAACTACTTTTTATAGTTGGGTTGGCGGAGTACTTGAAAACTACAGAAAAAAAGGAATTGCAAAAACCTTGGCTTTATTACAAGAAAATTGGGCAAAAGAAAAGGGATATTGTAAACTAAGAACTAAATCTATGAATCAATACAAACCTATGTTGATTTTAAATCTTAAAAACAACTTTGATATTGTAAGTGTTTATACGAATAAAAGCCAACAAACAAAGATTATTTTCGAAAAAAATATTTAGTGTTCTTCTGCTAAGGGTAAAAACTTCTTTCTAAATTTTATAATTAACGGAACTGCTCTGGCAATCATCCATCCGAAAAAAGCAATCCAAATTGCGTACAATTTATATTCTAATGAATCGAAAAACAATAATATCGGAATAAATACCAATCCTGTTGCTAGTAATAACACATTTCGCAGATATTTCATTTCTCCCATTCCTTTAAACATACCGTCATAAATAAAAGCGATTGCACAAATAGGCTGCATGAGTAAAATAATCCAAAATGTGTTATAGAATTGTTTTAAAACCTCCGGCTCTTTGGTAAAAATTCTTCCGATAAACGGATACAAAACAAATCCGACAAGTGCTAAAAACAATCCGAAGAAAAATCCATATAGTATTAAACGGTTTCCTAAAACGACCAATGTTTTATAGGCTTTTGCTCCTAAAAGCTTCCCTGATAAAATATTTCCTGCGGAAGAATAGCCATCAATCATAAAAGCTCCCATGAGCCACAAATTAAACCCAATAGTGTAGGCAGCAATAAAGGCATCGCCATAATCGGTCGCGTAGGAGGTTCCGAAGTATAAAGCAACATTCAACGCTATTGTTCGAATAAAAAGATTCAACACCATTGTAATAAACTTCGGAATTTCATCGTTAAACGGTAAACTGAGTTTTAGTGGAATATCTGTTTTTTGTAGCAACAATATTGCTGAAATTATCGCCATACTAACTTGTGCGACTACACTTGCATAGGCTGCTCCTTGAATGTGCATTGCAGGAATAATCCCTTCTATTCCGTACACCAACACAACATCCAACGTTATATTGATAAACGTTCCTGCCAAAGCGATTACCATCGGGTAATAGGTATTTTGTAAACCTCGAAATGTACCAAAAACAGCAATCGTAAAAAGCGTAAATGGAAAACCAAATACACGGATTTTGTAATACTCGACCGAATAATCTAAAATAGTACCTGAGGCATTGTACAACTCAAAAATTTCTTTAGCAAACGGATAACTCAGTCCTAAAATAAGCGCGCTTACTCCCAATACAATAACAATAGCCTGAGCTGGTAAATTTTTAATCTCATCCAATTTATTAGCGCCTAAATATTGAGAAACTATGGAAGAAATTCCGCTACGTGTTTGCCCGAAAACCCAAATCAACATCGATAAAAACGCACCAACTATACCAATCGCCGCAATACTTTCGGTAGCATTAGTTTCAATATTACCCACAATAGCTAAATCGGTTGTAGAAAGCAATGGTTCAGCAACTCCTGCCACCAAAGCAGGAAATGCTAGTTTATTGATGTGTTTAAAACTAATGTCGTGTTGCATAGTTGGTTTTAATCAGAAAAACGACGAAGTAATCTCTCTTTTAAGGTTTCATAAAACATAGGAAGATTGCTTCATTGTGCTCGCAATAACAATCTACTTCTTCGTCAACATTCGTTTAATTTCATTGAGTTTCATTAAAGCTTCAATAGGTGTTAAGGTATCTATATTCGTAGTTAAAATTTCTTCTCGAATATCCTCTAACAACGGATCATCTAACTGAAAAAAGCTCATTTGCATGTCTTGATGCTGTGCTTCTTTCAATGTTTCTTTAACCTCTTGATGTTTGTGACTTGCTTCTAATTCTTTTAGTGTTTTTTGCGCTCTATGAATGACCATATTGGGCATACCTGCTAGCTTTGCTACGTGAATACCAAAACTATGATTACTACCTCCGGCAACAAGTTTACGCAAGAAAATAATACTGTTATCTAACTCTTTTACCGACACGTTAAAATTCTTGATACGCTCGAAAGTCGTGGTCATTTCATTCAATTCGTGATAGTGTGTCGCAAATAAGGTTTTTGCTTTTGACGGATGTTCGTGTAAATACTCAGCAATTGCCCAAGCAATAGATATTCCGTCGTAAGTGGATGTTCCTCGTCCAATTTCATCTAACAATACCAAACTTCGGTTAGAAATATTATTTAAGATGGATGCTGTTTCGTTCATTTCTACCATAAAGGTCGATTCTCCCATCGAAATGTTATCACTTGCTCCGACTCTAGTAAAAATTTTATCTACAATGCCTATTCGAGCATTTTGTGCAGGCACATAACTTCCCATTTGAGCCAACAAAACAATCAAAGCTGTTTGACGCAAAATTGCCGATTTACCCGACATATTCGGACCTGTGATCATGATTATTTGCTGTTGATTACAATTCAACACCACATCATTCGCAATATATTCTTCTCCTATTGGTAATTGTTTTTCAATTACAGGATGACGTCCATTTTTTATTTCAATATCGGTACTTTCATCCAACATCGGACGCACATAATTATTCTCCATTGCCAAGGTAGCAAACGACAACAGTGCATCAATTTTGGCAATGCTTTGTGCGTTCTGTTGAACAGGTTGTACAAAACCAATTATATATTGAACCAATTTCGCGAAAATCTCAGTTTCTAACTGCTGAATTTTCTCTTCTGCACCTAAAATTTTTACCTCGTATTCTTTTAACTCCTCAGTAATATAACGTTCTGCATTTACCAAAGTTTGCTTACGAATCCACTCTTCAGGAACTTTATCCTTATGTGTATTTCTAACTTCAATGTAATAACCAAAAACGTTATTAAACGCTATTTTCAAACTCGGAATTCCTGTTCGCTCTGTTTCGCGAGTCAGCATATTATCTAGGTACTCTTTCCCCGAGTTAGAAACGCTTCTTAACTCATCTAACTCTTCAGAAACTCCACTTGCAATTGCATTTCCTTTATTAATATTTACGGGTGCTTCTTCTAAAACAGTTTCTGTAATTTTAGCAATTAATACCTCACATGTATGAATCTGTTCTCCCAATAATTTAACAGCAGCGTTTTTGCTACTTTCTGCGGAAGTTTTTATAGGAAGAATCGCTTTTAGCGAGTTTTTCAACAAGATTACTTCTCTTGGAGACACTTTTCCTGTAGCAACTTTCGATATCAATCGTTCGATATCAGAAATTTGTTTTAGTTGATAGCTAACCGTTTCAAAAAAGGCATCGTTATCAATAAGATATTTTACCAATTCGTGTCGTTGCTGAATCTGCTCTAAATCTTTTAACGGAAGTGCCAACCAACGTTTCAACAAACGACCTCCCATAGGAGAAATGGTTTTGTCAATCACATCTAACAACGAAACCGAGTTGATGGAGTTTCCACCGTATAACTCTAAGTTTTTAACGGTAAAACGATCCATCCAAACATACTTGTCTTCAGCAATTCTACCGATAGACTGTATGTGCTCTATTTTGTTATGCTGTGTTTCTGACAGATAATACATTGCTGCACCACCTGCTACAATTCCGTATTCTAACTCGTGAACGCCGAATCCTTTTAAATTTTTGACTTTAAAATGATTTCTCAATAATTCGTCACCATACTCTTTTTGAAACACCCAATCCTCTAAATAAAACGTATGAAAACGATTGGTAAAAACTTCTAAAAATCGTTGTTTGTGTTTCTTTTCAACCAACACCTCACTAGGTGTAAAGTTTTGCAAGAGTTTATCTATATATTCCTCATTTCCTTGAGCGATAAGAAACTCACCCGTAGAAACATCTAAAAAAGAAATTCCTAGTAATTTTTTACCAAAATGAACTGCTGCTAAAAAATTATTCGATTTTGATTGTAATACCTCATCATTTAAGGCAACACCTGGTGTAACCAGCTCTGTAACTCCTCTTTTTACAATTGTTTTGGTCATTTTTGGATCTTCCAACTGATCGCAAATCGCCACACGTAACCCAGATTTTACCAGTTTAGGTAAGTAGGTGTTTAACGAGTGATGCGGAAAACCAGCTAACGCGGTTTCACTTTCGCTACCACTTCCTCTTTTGGTTAAAATAATTCCTAAAACTTCAGAAGCTTTTACAGCATCTTCACCAAAGGTTTCGTAAAAATCTCCTACTCTAAAAAGCAACATTGCATCAGGGTATTTAGCCTTAATTCCGTTGTACTGTTGCATTAATGGAGTTACCTTTTTTGCCTTTGTTTTTGCCAAGTTTATGGGTTTTTTGGTTAGTTTTGCGAAGATATAAAAAAGTCTTAAGCATTTAGCTTTTAGCTATACACCAAAGATTAGATATTAAAGAAATATCATAACGAGAAGTGACAACAACGTGGGCATATTACTGTTAAAAAGATTGCTTCTTTTCACTTTGTTTCATTCGCAATGACGAAAAAGGATTAAATATGAGAAAATTAAAAAACAGCGAACTCGGTAGAAAAACAGTTGAGGAATTTAAACAAACGGATAAAACCCCTATTATAGTAGTGTTAGATAATATTCGTAGTTTAAATAATGTTGGATCTGTTTTTAGAACTTCGGATGCTTTTTTAATTGAAAAAATTTACTTGTGTGGCATTACTGCAACGCCCCCTAATAAAGAAATTCATAAAACAGCTTTAGGCGCAACAGAATCGGTTGACTGGGAATATGTTGCAGACACTATTGAGTTGGTAAAAAAACTGCAAACCGACAATGTAAAAGTGTTAAGTATAGAGCAAGCTGAAAACAGCACCATGTTAAATACTTTTACGCCAGAAATTAACCAAAAATATGCCGTTGTATTCGGTAATGAGGTTAAAGGGGTGCAACAAGAAGTAGTTTCTACTTCTGATATCTGTATTGAAATTCCGCAATTAGGGACTAAACACTCTTTAAATATCTCTGTAAGTTGTGGTGTAGTATTATGGGATTTATTTAGCAAAATAAAAATTAGCAATAAGTAATACTATTTTAATGTGTTACGTTAAAAACCCGTTAATTTTTGGTTTTTGTAGAATTAACGTCTATTTTTAGCTCAACTTTTACCCCCCTATAAAGTTAATTTACTCATTTATTAACTTAAAAAATTAACGTATGAAAAATGCATTACATGAAAGAACAATGAATTTAAGTCCTGATACAGACAGACCAACCGTTGGCGGTGGAGGAACTGGTACAGATACTGGTGGTGATGGAGGTAATACTGGTGATGATCCAAAATGATTTACCCAAAACTTAATGAATTAACTAAAACCATCACTCTGTGATGGTTTTACTACTATGAGGCCCTTATTATTTCTTGTTTTTTTCTTTGCTTCATTTTTTTTGTTTTGTCAAAAAAAACCTATAAACATTACTTCAAAGCAAGACTCTATTGTCTTTGATAGTATAACAAAAAAAGCCTTGTCTTTTTTTAGAAAAAGACAACTTGATTCATTCAAAAAACATAGTTGGAAAGCATATCAAATTGTTCAAACAGAAGAGCAATTACAAAAGACACATTTTTACAAAGCTACTTACTATAAATATACCGAACAGCCTGATAGTGCTTATTATCATTATAACCAATCTAAAACTATTTTACTAAAATTAAAAGATAGTGTTAAAGCTACTCGAAGAATGTTAAACATGGCAAATATTCAAAGAGAAACTTATGATTATCTTGGAAGTGAAATAACATCAATTAAAGCTTTAGGATATATTGAAAACTCATCCTTAAACCAATCTAGACAAAGTTTATATAACAATCTTGGGCTTATTGCCCAACAAAGAAACAACTTAAAAGATGCATTAAAGTATTACAATTTAAGTTTAAAAGAGTTACAAAAAGACTCAATACAACACTTAGATTTATACTTATATATTATTAACAATAAAGGGCTATTATATCAATGTTTTAATCAGCACGAAAAAGCAATTACTTATTTTAAAAAAGGTCTGTCATTTGATGGCCTCAAAATAAATCATCCAATACAGTATGCTTTATTATTAGAAAACTTAGCTGCAAGTAATTTTTTATTAGGAAACAAAAAAAATGTATTACAACAGTACAATGAAGTTCTTAATATTAGGGATAGTTTAAACGATTTTAAAGGGTTAAGTACAACCCATATTAATCTTTCTGATTATTATAAAAGTTTAAATCAAAATAAGAAAGCATTGCTTCACTCTAACGAAGCTTTAAAACATGCGAAACAAACACATAATAACAAACGTTGGTTAGAAGCATTAAAAAAGCTTTCTGAGCTTACAAAAGGAGAAGAATCAAAACAATATTTACGAGAATACATTACCTTAAATGACAGTCTGTTTCAAAAAGAACGACAGTTAAAAAATCAATTTGCAAAAATTAGATACGAAACCGACAAAAAAGAAAAAGAAAATGTTGTTTTAAAAACAGAAAACCAACAAAAACAAGCAGAAATCACCTACCAAAAACAACAAAAAACTATTGGTTGGTTAGCTGCCGCTAGTGGTCTTTTACTATTTGGTGTAAGTGTTATGTTTTATTTTCAGCATAGAAGAAAATTATTGTATCAAGCACAACTACAAAAAGTAGAAGCTAGAGAGCACGAGCGTCAACAAATTGCAAAATCGTTACACGACGAAGTTGCGGGCGATTTGCGTTTATTACATCAAAAGTTAGAAAAATCAAACTTAGTAGAAGAAGCTCAAAAATTGGATGCTGTAAAAGAAAACGTGCGAAATTTATCACATCAATTAAGTAGTGTGAGTTTTGACAAAGTCTCTTTTAAAAACCAAATTATCAATTTAGTAAGCGATTATTTCGAACTTGATTTTAGAATTAAAGTTAACGGATTACAAGAATACGATTGGACAACAATTGACAACTCGATAAAACGATTGTTGTATTTAAGTACTCGCGAAAGCATACAAAACTGTAAAAAATATGCTAAAGCAAGCACAATAACTATCAATTTTTCGGTACACAAAAAATATGTACATTTGGATATTACTGATAACGGTATTGGTTTTGATACTAGTGTTAGTAAAAAAGGAATTGGTTTACAAAACCTACAAGAACGCGTAGAAGAGTTAAGCGGAACCTTAACCATTACAAGCGAAGTAGGCAAAGGAACCCAAACCCATATCCAAATACCCTTAAATGCCTGAACAAACAAAAATTCTATTAGTAGATGACCATCAGTTAATTCTTGAGGGGATTCTCTCTTATTTAAAAGATATTGATGGTTTAGAAATTGAAACTGCTAATTCTTGCGATGAAGCTTTTTCAAAAATAAAAACAAGTGTTCATACCAACCCTTTTCAAATTGTTTTTACCGATTTAAGTTTTGACAATCAAACTCAAAATGTGGTGTTGGATGGTGGAGAATCGTTGATAAAAGCAATTCAAAAAGAAGAAATTCCTATTAAAGTTGGTGTTATTACAGGTCATTCTGAAACCAACAGAGTTTTTAATGTAATTCACAATTTAAACCCATCAGCCTACATATTAAAAGGAAAATGCAACACAGATGAGTTAACCTTCGCTATTCAAAAAATGTTAAAAGACGAGGTATACTATACACATGAAATTCATCAAAAGCTGTTAAAAAGAGCCTTAATTGAAATTCAAATGGATGATGTTGCTGTTCAAATTTTAAAAGAACTTCCTAAGCATGCCAAAATAGCAAACTTAGAAGGATTGATTAAAAAAAGTGACGGATCAGAGCTTAAAGTTCGATCTATTGAAAGTAAGCTCTCTAAATTAAGAACCGATTTACAAGCTAATAACAATACTGATTTAGTGCTAAAAGCTAAAGAATTAGGAATTATAGATTAGTTTCTTGCGGAAAACCACATTTCTTTTTTCGGAATTCCTCTTTCTACTCAAAACACCAGCAAATATCTTTGCAAAAGAATTCAAATTTTGTTGGGAAGAATCTTGAAAAAGAGAGAAAATATCAAAAGCTACTAGTTTTATCTAGTAGCTTTTTCTTTTTAAATCTATTCAAAAAAACTCATTGCAGAAATCCGCATTCATTTTTGCGGAAATCACATTCCACACAACAAACAAGGAGTATATATTTGTAACATCTTCTTTTCAAGATTACTTGAGAAAAAGACATTTAAGGGGAAAAATTAACCTTCTAGAAATTCTAGAAGGTTTTTTTATGCACTTTTCGGAAATACACATTTCAACTTGCGGAAATCACTTTTTATACAACGATCTAACAACATACATTTGTAGTGTTCATTATTTAATGACAATTAATTAAAGGGGAATTAATTAAATTTTTAAAAATGGGGAAATTACTACTTAACAAAACAAGCAAAGGGTTAACTACTTTTTTAACAGTATTAACTAAATTCGGTGAAGGGGCTGGATATGCTTTGAGACACTAAAAGTTTACTAACCAAACTAAAAGTGTAAAACCTTCTAGAATTTCTAGAAGGTTTTTTTGTTACCATAAGTAAAGTTGTAAATTAGTCCTTTAATCATTTTACAACTAAATGTCTCAAAAATATATTATTGCTTTAGACCAAGGAACTACGAGTTGCCGTACTGTAATTCTTAATAAAGAAGAAAAAATTGTGGCAAAAGCTCAACAAGAATTTCAACAAATATTTCCACAATCTGGTTGGGTAGAACACGATGCAACCGAGATTTTACAAACACAACTACACACCCTAAATAAAGCTATAAAACAAGCAAATATTTCAGCTTCTGAAATTGCAGGAATCGGAATTACCAATCAACGAGAAACCACTGTTGTTTGGAACAAAAACACCGGAAAACCTATATACAATGCAATTGTTTGGCAAGATAAACGTACTGCTAATATTTGCGAAAAGCTTAAAGAGACTGGTCTTGAAAATTATGTACGAAAAACAACAGGGTTGGTTATTGATAGTTACTTTTCTGCAACAAAAATTCACTGGATTCTTACACATGTTGAAGGAGCACAAGAAGAAGCTGAAAAAGGAAATCTATTATTCGGAACTATTGATACTTGGCTACTTTGGAATTTAACCAATGATAACGTACATGCTACCGATTATAGCAACGCTTCTCGTACTATGTTGTATGATATTAAAAATTTGTGCTGGGATACTACTTTGCTAAACGAACTAAAAATTCCGACTTCTATGTTACCCGAGGTAAAACCTTCTTCCTATAACTTCGGAAGTTATACGTTAGATGGAATAGAAATTCCGATTGCGGGTATTGCTGGCGACCAACAATCTGCTTTATTTGGTCAAGCTTGTTTTAACAAAGGTGAAGCAAAAAACACATACGGTACAGGTTGTTTTATGCTGTTAAATACTGGCGAAAATTTAGAATATTCAGAAAACGGATTGATCTCTACCATCGCTTGGGGAATTAACGACAAGGTGTATTATGCACTTGAAGGAAGTGTTTTTGTGGCGGGTTCAGCAATTCAGTGGTTACGAGACGGATTGCAAATCATTAACAATGCTGAAGAAAGTGAACAGTTTGCCAAAAAAGTTGAAGGAGAAAACCCTGTTTATGTGGTTCCCGCCTTTGCTGGTTTGGGAGCTCCGTATTGGGATATGTATGCTCGTGGAGCTGTATTCGGATTAACGCGTGATACCGGAAAAAATCATTTAATCAAAGCTACTTTAGATTCACTAGCATATCAAACCAAAGATATTTTAGATGTAATGCAGAAAGACAGTGCACTTAAACTTACTTCTTTAAAAGTAGATGGCGGCGCTTGCGCTAACAACCTATTAATGCAATTTCAAGCAGATATTTTAAATGTAGCTGTTGAGCGTCCTAAAGAAATTGAAACAACTGTTTTAGGTGCTGCCTATTTAGCGGGAATTTGTGTGGGTTTTTGGAAACAGGAAGATATTGTAACCAAAAGAAAAATTGATAAAACCTTTACACCTTCTTTTAATATAGAAAAAAGAGAAAAACTTTATAAAAAATGGCAAAAAGCTGTTGAACGAACCAAAGATTGGATTGATTAAAAACTAATATTTATGGCTAAATTCTACGATAAAATTCCTCCTCGAATGCAGGAGTTTATCAAAAAACAAAAAGTGTTTTTTGTAGCTACAGCAGCTAAAGAAGGAAGAATAAATCTTTCGCCTAAAGGAATGGATTCTTTTCGAATACTCGACGAAAATACCATAGCTTGGTTAAGTGTTACTGGAAGCGGAAATGAAACCTCAGCACATTTATTAAACGATAATAGAATTACCATAATGTTTTGTGCTTTTGAAGGCGCTCCAAACATTCTTCGTTTGTATGGAAAAGCAAAAGAAATTTTACCTACAAATAACAATTGGGAAACTTATGCAGAGCATTTCCCTAAACTTCCTGGTACGCGGCAAATCTTTATTGTAACTATTGAGAGTGTGCAAACTTCTTGCGGAATGTCAATCCCTTTTTATGAATATCAAGGAGAGCGAAATCAATTAATTGATTGGGCAATTGAAAAAGGTGAGGAAGGCATTGAACAATATTGGAAAGACAGAAATCAAACCAGTATAGACGGACTTAACACTTTATTAAAAGAATAATTATTCTTCAATTCTTTTTTAAAACCCTGACAAAAATCATGTTTTAAGCTAAGCTAACCTTGTACATTTGAATACTAAAGCGTATGAAATGGTACAATTAATAAACATACCCATGGTATCTTGGACAAACGGTACCATTATGATGGTAATTTTTGGTTTGGTTTGTGTAGGGTTGGTAGCTACTTTGTTAATTCTTGTAAATGGTGGCAAGAAAAAAAGGTAGTTAAGCTATAAGAAAGTTTATAGCTTACATCTTACAACAGTTAGTAAATTTTAGTTTTAATAGTTGATTGAAGAAGCACTCTTTATATAATGTGTTAGTGGTTTAACGTTTGAGTGCTTCTTCTTCTTTTTTATTTAAATGCGTTTAATCCTGTAATATCTAAACCTGTAATTAATAAGTGGATGTCGTGTGTTCCTTCATACGTAATTACACTTTCTAAATTCATCGAATGACGCATAATAGAGTATTCTCCTGTAATACCCATTCCTCCTAACATTTGACGCGCTTCTCGAGCAATGTTAATTGCCATATCTACATTGTTACGCTTCGCCATAGAAATTTGTGCAGATGTTGCTCTACCTTCATTACGTAATACTCCTAACCTCCAAGCTAATAATTGAGCTTTTGTAATTTCAGTAATCATTTCTGCTAACTTCTTTTGTTGTAATTGAAATTGAGCAATCGGTTTGCCAAATTGTGTACGTTCTTTTGAATAACGCAATGCTGTATCGTAACAATCCATCGCAGCACCAATAGCACCCCAAGCAATTCCGTAACGAGCAGAATCTAAACATCCTAACGGAGCTCCTAATCCTGATTTATTTGGTAATAAATTTTCCTTCGGAACTTTAACATTGTCAAAAATTAACTCACCAGTTGCTGATGCTCGTAACGACCATTTGTTATGTGTTTCAGGAGTCGAAAATCCTTCCATACCACGCTCAACGATTAACCCATGAATACGACCTTCTTCATTTTTAGCCCACACCACTGCTATTTGAGCAAAAGGTGCGTTAGAAATCCACATTTTAGCTCCGTTTAATAAATAATGGTCGCCCATATCTTTAAACTTCGTTTCCATTCCTCCAGGGTTACTTCCGTGGTTTGGTTCTGTTAAACCGAAACATCCAATCCATTCACCAGAAGCTAATTTTGGCAAGTATTTTTTACGTTGTTCTTCGTTTCCGTATTTGTAAATAGGGTACATAACTAATGACGATTGTACCGATGCTGTAGAACGCACACCAGAATCTCCTCTTTCTATTTCTTGCATAATTAAACCGTAAGATATTTGGTCTAATCCTGCTCCTCCGTACTCTTCTGGAATATATGGACCGAAAGCACCAATTTCTGCTAAACCTCCAATAATTTGATTTGGAAATTCTGCACGTTGTGCGTACTCTTCAATAATAGGTGAAACTTCTCTTTTTACCCATTCTCTTGAAGCGTCTCTAACTAACTTATGCTCTTCAGTTAATAAATCATCAATATTATAATAATCTGGGGATTGAAATAAATCCATAGTTGTTTGAGTTTTAGAATTCCTTCAAATGTAATTAAAAAAATGTTTTTTTTCTAGGGTTTCCGTATGTTTGTACCGATGAGATTTACTTTAGGAAAAGAGGAACGTTTGAAAAGTAAAAAGCTAATTGGCAAGCTTTACGAAGAAGGAAAAACAATTAAAGTTTTTCCGCTTCGAATGGTATATGTACAAGCCGAACATACCTCAAAATTTCCTGCACAAATAGGAGTTTCTGTACCAAAAAGAAACTTTAAAAAAGCGGTAGATCGAAATCGAATTAAGCGTTTACTAAGAGAAACTTACCGAAAAGAGAAACATACAATTTATGAGGCTGTAGATAAACCATATGTGTTTATGATTTCTTATCTTGCAAAAGATGAATGGAAATATGCTGATATTGAGCATAAAATGAAGAAATTATTAACACAGTTTATCACAGAAATTACTCAAGATGAAAAATAGAACAGTACTTATTTTTGGTTCCCTCATTATCATCTCTCTTTTATTTTCTTTTCAATCTCGTTTTTTTGAGATTGCCAAACAAATTGAAATTTACAACAACCTTTTTAAAGAATTAAACATCAATTATATTGATGAAATTAATCCTGGAGATTTAACCGATAAAGCCATAAAAAACACCTTAAAAAACTTAGATCCATACACTAATTTTTTTAACGAACAAGATGTTGAAGATGCTCGTATTCGTCGAGAAGGAGAATATGGTGGTATAGGTATTTCTACTTTTTATATTAATAAAGGAATTGTTATTTCTGAAGTTTATAAAGGTTTTTCTGCCGATAAAGCTGGACTAAAAGCTGGAGATATTATCACCAACGTAAACGAACAAGAATTGGCTACTTTCGATAAAAGTCAATTTTCTCAAATGCTTAAAGGTGTTCCTGGGAAAGAGCTTGCTTTAAAAGTTGAAAGAAACGGACAAACAAAAAACGTAAACTTACATTTAGACAAAGTTGTTTTAGATCCTGTTCCTTTTTATGACATGATTGATGCTGAAACAGGCTATATCGTTTTAACTCGTTTTATCAGTCAAAAAGCTACAGAAAGTGTGGTTAATGCTTTTAGTGATTTGAAAGAACGAGGGATGAAAAAACTAGTCTTCGATTTACGTTACAACCCTGGAGGTTCTTTATTTGATGCTGTAAATATTACCAATTTATTTATTCCTAAAGGATTAAAAGTGGTAGATACACGCGGTAAAACTCCAAAAAATAGTAGAACTTACAAAACCAACAAAATTCCTTTAGACACTGAAATTCCTGTGGTTGTGTTAATCAACGGTCGTTCAGCTTCTGCTTCTGAAATTGTTTCTGGTGCATTGCAAGATTACGACAGAGCTGTAATTATGGGCGAACGTTCTTTCGGAAAAGGATTGGTACAACGTTATTTTGATTTAAGTTACGGAACCCAAATGAAAATAACCATTTCTAAATACTACACTCCTAGTGGTCGTTGTATTCAGGAATTAGATTACGCAAACAGAGATTCTAAAACAGGAAAAGTTCCAAAGTTTTCAGAAGGAACAATTAATGAATTTACTACTCAAAATGGTAGAAAAGTTTTTGATGGTGGTGGTGTTACACCAGATGTTTTAAGTCCTTTTTCTAAGAAATCAGAAGAAACTAGTGAGTTGTTAGATTCTAAAGCTATTTTTAATTTTGTTACTGATTTTACAAATCAAAACCCGAATATAACTGCTGAAAACTATACGTTTAACGACTTTCCTAAATTTAAAGAATACTTACTTCGTAAAGACACCGCTTTTGTGTCAGAAGAAGAAAAATTATTCAAAAAAGCATACAAATCAGTAGAAAACAACAAAATAATCACTCCTGAATACAATACTATTATTCAGCAATTAAAGGCGGTGAAAGTTGCAAAAATTACCGCTAACAAAGATGTAATTTCTAAAGAAATTGAAAACGAAATTGTAGAGCGTTACGCTTACAAACAAGGAATGTATAAGCATTTATTTAAAAATGACCTCACTATTAAAAATGCTGTTACCTTGTTAAACAACCCAAAAAAATACAACCAAATTTTAAACAAATAGCTTATAAAGCATAATTTGTATATTTGTACTTTAAAAACATATGTCAAAATCTATCCAAAAAGAACGTACAAGAGCACAAGAATCTACAAATGCTATTGAACGTTTATACATTTCGATGCGACACCTATTTAGTCGCGGTTTTTATAAACCAATGGGAGTTTCTGGCGAAACCTTACGAAAATCACTTTTATTATTGCGCCCAGAAATTTATGGGTCTATCGCAGAAGATAAAACCGAGTTAAACGGATTAGTATACATTATAGAACGTTTACCAGAAGGAATTGAAGAATGTCAGTTTATCTATTTAACTGCAGATGAAGGTTATCGCAATTCAAAATTCAAAGCAATTGTTCCGCCAAAAAGAAGGAGAAATTGTTATCGAATAGATAAAGATCAAATGAATATCGAAATTACGCGTGGTCGTTCAGAAATTTACGACATTCTTACACACTTAACTTTCCTATTCATCGAATCGCATAAAATAAAAGATCGTGTTGTAATTGATAACAGCGAAAACTTTATTCGTGAATGGTTGTTGTTAGAAGATATCGTACTTCACAACAAAACACTTACCGATGAAGAGAAGGATGTAATTGTGGTGCATTTAGGGAATATTTTAGGTAGAACCTACGATGAAGTGTACGACGCTTACAACACTTTTGCTACCGAAGACAATCCAAATAGATTTTTCCACTTAATCTACTGGTTAGGTAAATTAGCTATTAACGAAACTTTATACGATCAAAAGCGTTCGGTTAAATTCAGTTCGGTATTAATTGAAGAAATTGGGCATCATATTTACGGTGAAATTTGGGCAAACAATATTAAAAAAGTATTGTTAGAAAACGGATTAATCCAGCGACCTATACACATTATTAGTGCGAACATGCACAGTGTAATGAATAGTATTTATGCGCAAAACGCCTTACCAAAAGAAGCTAAAAAACATAATGGTTTCCAACTTTTTGAAGTGCTAAGTAACAGTAATAGCACAGCATTACAATCGGCTGTAAAAAACCATGCTTCAGAAAATGGATTGATATACATTAAAGATACATCAGGAACCAACATTAATGTACAAATAATTGATACTGATAAAATCAATTTCGATACCAATACATTTAGCAAAGTAAATTCTGTTGGAGAAAAACCTGTAATTGTTGTGATGGATTATGCCTTTGGTGAACAAGCGTACGAAACCATGGATGAGCTTTTAAAACCATACAAAACTGGTAGTAAAACC
This sequence comes from Tenacibaculum crassostreae, assembly GCF_964512405.1. Lineage (NCBI taxonomy): Bacteria > Pseudomonadati > Bacteroidota > Flavobacteriia > Flavobacteriales > Flavobacteriaceae > Tenacibaculum > Tenacibaculum crassostreae. The sequence goes on along the minus strand of NZ_CAZELE010000001.1, from coordinate 49,723 downwards.
ATTCATTTAGATGTACAATCGATTTCTATCATGGGTAAAGCTGGTATTTTAGAAGGCGGAAAAGGAGATATTATGATTCCTTCTTCACATATTTTTGAAGGAACAGCAGATAATTATCCGTTTAAAAACGAGCTTTCAAAAGAAGATTTAGAAGGTTTTGGAGTAAAAGTTTTTGATGGAGCTATGGTGAGTGTATTAGGAACCTCGTTACAAAACAAAGATTTATTAAAATTCTTCCACGATTCTACTTGGAATGTAATCGGATTAGAAATGGAAGGAGCGCACTACCAAAAAGCAATTCAATCTGCTTCAAGAATTAGAGGAAATATTTCTGAAAATGTAAAAGTGCGTTATGCATACTACGCATCAGATAACCCATTAGAAACCGGTGCTACACTTGCTTCTGGTGGTCTTGGTATGAGCGGAGTAACACCTACATATGCTATTACACAAAAAATACTAGAACAAATATTCTAGAGAAACTGTACGTCATTGCGAACGAAGTGAAGTAATCTATCAAAAGTATACTACTTAAAGATTGCCTCGTTTCACTCGCAATGACGAATTTTCAATCTTTTTTAGCCCTCCTCTTTTTCTTATTTTATATTTGCACTCACAACACAACAACACACAAAAATGAACATTCTAATTTTAGGATCGGGCGGACGAGAGCACGCCTTTGCTAAAAAGCTTTCAGAAAGCGCTAAAATCAACAATCTTTATGTGGCTCCTGGTAATGCAGGAACTAGTGCTATAGCTACTAATATTGCTATTAATCCAACTGATTTTCCTCAGGTAAAAAAAACCGTTTTACAACACGATATTAACATGGTCGTTGTAGGTCCTGAAGCTCCTTTAGTTGAAGGAGTTCACGACTTTTTCTTAGCCGATGAAGACTTGAAAAACATACCTGTTATCGGACCTAAAAAAGATGGTGCTTTGTTAGAAGGAAGTAAAGATTTTTCGAAGCAATTCATGGAAAAACACAACATTCCTACTGCTCGTTACCAATCTTTTACTACTGAAACCTTAGCTGAAGGGAAAAAATTCTTAGAAACGCTTGATGCCCCGTATGTATTAAAAGCAGACGGATTAGCAGCAGGAAAAGGAGTTTTAATTTTAAACGATTTAGAAGAAGCTAAAGCTGAATTAGAAGAAATGCTTTCCAACCAAAAATTTGGAAATGCTTCATCAACTGTTGTTATAGAAGAGTTTTTAAAAGGAATTGAACTATCTGTTTTCGTATTAACTGACGGAAAAAATTATAAAATTTTACCTTCTGCTAAAGATTACAAACGTATCGGAGAAGGTGATACAGGACTAAATACAGGTGGTATGGGTGCAATTTCTCCTGTTCCTTTTGCTACTGATGATTTTTTAACGAAAGTTGAAGAATTAATCGTTAAACCAACGATTAACGGTTTACAAAAAGACGGAATTGATTACCGTGGATTTATTTTCATAGGATTGATGAATGATAACGGAAATCCGTCTGTAGTTGAATACAACGTTCGTATGGGTGATCCTGAAACAGAAGTTGTATTACCTCGTATTCAATCAGACTTACTAGAGTTATTTGAAGGGGTTGCAACACAAACTTTAGGAGAAAAATCGTACGAAGTAACACCTCAAACAGCAACAACTGTAATGTTAGTTTCTGGAGGGTATCCTGAAGCTTACGGAAAAGGAAAAGAAATTACAGGTTTTGACTCGGTAGAAGACTCTATTGTTTTTCATGCAGGAACTACTTTAAATGAAGGAAAAGTAGTTACCAATGGTGGTCGAGTAATGGCAATTACTTCTTTTGGAAATTCGATAGAAGAAGCCTTAGAAAAATCCTACAAAAGCATCGATAAAATAACCTTTGATAAAATGAATTATCGAAGAGATATTGGTTTCGATTTAAAATAATTATAACAAAAAAGGAGTTGAAAAATCAACTCCTTTTTTTATTTTTTCATCGCTTTTGGTAAAGTAAACGAAAACTCCGATCCTTCACCATATTTACTCTTTAAAAGAATGGTTTCGTTATGCGCTTCAATAATGTGTTTTACAATAGAAAGTCCTAGTCCAGAACCTCCTTGTTCTCGTGATCTACTTTGGTCTACACGATAAAAACGTTCAAACAAACGCGATAAGTGTTCTTGCTTAATTCCTTCTCCATTATCTTTTATTTTAACAACAAATTTGTTTTGATTATACGCCTCTACACTCACAGTGGTTACACCTCCTACTCTACCGTATTTGATAGAATTTACTACTAAGTTTATAAGTACTTGTTCTATTCTTTCTACATCGCCTTTAACAAAATGAGGGAAATCGTAGACTCTATCGAAACGCAACATGATGTTTCTTTTCTTAGCCTTCATTTCAAATAAATCAAATACATTTTGAATTAACTCAATGATATTGAATGTTTCGATATTCATCTTCATTCCTTCTGTTTCTAACTTAGCAATCATGTCTAAGTCTTTCACAATAGACGTTAATCTTTCCACTCCTTTGTTGGCTCTTTCTAAATATTTTTCAAGGATTTCTTTATCATCAGCAGCTCCTTCAATCAGTGTTAGAATGTACCCTTGAACTGTAAACAAAGGTGTTTTAAGTTCGTGTGCTACGTTTCCTAAGAAATCTCTACGAAAAGAATCTCGTTGTGTTAAATGCGCTATTTCTTCACTTTTTCCCTCTACATATTCCTGTACACTTTTAGTAAGCTCTTCAATATCGGTAGTTACTTTTTTTCGCTTTAAATCGTTAACATCTAAAATTGAAATGTCTTCGTACATCTTTTTTACACGTTGATAAATAAAATGTTCTGCTCTGTATTGTATTACAAAAAAGGACACAATAAACATGGCTACACCAAAAATTATTACCGCACCAAACCCTAAACTATTTACTAAAAGTAAATACGATAATATTGCTATTATTACTGACAAAAGTGTTGAATACAATGCCGACCAAAGAGCGTATCTGTATGTTTTTTTTATTTTTACCATAGATAAAAAAATAGATTGCCTTAGCAATCTACTTATTAATTTTTAGGTTTTAAAAATTATTTCTCTGTATCTTCTAAAACAAATTTGTAGCCTACGCCTTTAACTGTTTTAAAATAATCATCTCCTATTTTTTCACGTAGTTTGCGAATATGAACATCAATTGTTCTACCGCCAACAACAACTTCATTTCCCCAAACGCTATCTAAAATAACTTCTCTTTTAAATACTTTTCCTGGTTTTGAGGTTAACAAAGAAAATAACTCAAATTCTTTTCTCGGTAAGGCGATTCTTTCTTCTCCTTTAAAAACTACATATTCATCTCTGTTAATTAAGATATCTCCTATTTGAGTTGTAGATTCAGCTTTTTCTTCAGTTTTTAATCGACGTAACAATGATTTTACTTTACTAACTAAAACCTTTGGTTTTACGGGTTTTGTAATGTAATCATCAGCTCCAGCATCAAATCCAGCAACTTGTGAATAGTCTTCTCCTCTAGCAGTTAAGAAAGAAATTAAAACATCTTCAAGAGCCTTAATATTCCTAATTTTTTCACATGCTTCGATACCATCCATTTCAGGCATCATGATGTCTAATAAAATTAAATGCGGAAGTACTTTTTTAGCAGTTTTTAAAGCTTCTGCCCCGTTATTGGCAGTAAACACCTGATATCCTTCTGATTTTAAATTGTAGCCAACAATTTCTAAAATATCTGGTTCATCATCAACTAGTAGAATTTTAATATCGCTAGTATTCATGTTTTTTGTAATTGTGTTATTCAAAAGTAATCATAAAATTACAAATCACTAGCTTTTGCTTTTAACTTAACGTTGATTTAATCTTTTCGGTACTTTTCATTAAACATAACAACTGCTTTATAAATCTTTTCGCTTTGAGGTGTTTTTGGTTTTTGTATATTTATAAAAAGAATTTCTATGAAATTTATACCTTCCTTTGGTGAAATAACCTCTAAAACTAAAGATACCTTTAAACGTTTTCCAATTACACTTTTATGGGCAATAATTGGTTCGTTTTTTACTTTATTTGCCATTGAAAATGATACTTTCGACAATTCTTTTACCGGAAGAATTATCTTGATTTTTACTTTAGGTATTAGCTGGTTAATAACTACTCGGTTTTTTGAAGAACAGTTCAAAAAAAACAAAACTTGGTTGTTTTTAATAACCTTTGGGTTTTTAGTTGGATTTTATTTTAGTATTTCTATTGAAAATAACCGGATAGATCAAAACTCAATAATTCGATTTATACTTTACTTCATTGCTGGTCATTTATTAATAATGGTAGCTCCCTTTATTTTACGCTGGCATAAATCTGCATATTTCAATTATTTAAAAGCTGTTTTTGTTGCAATTATTAGAAGTCTTTTCTTTTCACTAATCCTATATTTAGGAGTTGTTTTAGCGTTATTAGCTATAAAACACTTATTTAATGTTGATTTTAAAGGTGATCGCTTCTTTCAAATTTTTGTGATTTCTATGGGGATTGTAAATACGTGGATTTACCTTTCTGATTTTCCAAAAGACGTGCACAATCAAACAATTATTGATTATACAAAAGCACTAGAAGTTTTAGTAAAATATATTTTAATTCCGTTAGTAATTTTATACCTCATCATTTTATATGCGTATAGTTTAAAAATTGTAATCAATTGGAGTTTACCTAAAGGATGGGTTTCTTATTTAGTCGTTGCTTTATCGTTTTTAGGATTTAGTATTCAAATACTTATCAATCCTATTCAAAAAACAATAGCATCTCGTACTATTAAAAGATTTTATCCTTGGTTTTATTACTTATTATTACCGCTAATCGGATTGTTATTTGTGGCTATTTTTAGACGAATTAACGAATATGGAATCACCGAAAATCGTTATTTCGTATTCGCGTTAGCGTTATGGATTTTAGCCATGACTTTGTACATGCTTTTTAGTAAAAAAAAGAAAATAAAGGTATTTCCGTTTAGTTTGGCTATTATAGCAATGGTCGTTTCTTTCGGGTTTTGGGGAGTTTTTACCATATCAACTAACAGTCAAGTTCGTCGATTTGAAAAAGTATATACCGATATTAAAAACTCAGATTTCGCCACTACTTTTGAGAAGAAAAATCAATTACGTTCTATTGTAGGATATTTAAATGACAAAAACGATTTAGATAAATTAGAAAGTATCTTAGGTTACAACCCAAAAGCTTCGTTTAAAACCGAAAGTCATTGGCAATTACAAAATAAGTTGATGGATACTTTACATATTAAAGTAACCGATAAAATTAATGATCCATACGAAAATCATTATTTTAATATTAATGAAAACAACATGATAATCAACGTTAAAGATTATGATATTTTAAAGAGATTGTATATCAATAGACGTGAAAAGAGAAATTCGATTAATGGTTATCATTTTAGTTTGGGTAAAAAATCAAGTAGCATTAAAGTAATAAAAAATGATACACTTGTTGGTGAGATAGATTGTTCAAAAATGATTCAGAATCTTAAAAATCATGGAAAAACATATAACATTAATCCTGATTTTATGACTCTTGAAGAAAGCTTTAATAATTTGAATGTTAAGCTTATTTTTCTAAACGTAAATTTAAATAGAGACAATGATACGGAAACAGAAAAAACATTGTCAAACGTTAGTGTGTATGCTTTAATAAAAGAAAAAAATGCTGAATAAACTCAACTTACAAAACATCTTGTTTTTAGATATTGAAACTGTTCCTGAAGTAGAACTGTTTGCAGATTTATCTCCTGAAATGCAAGAATTGTATGCGTTAAAAACACAGTATCAACGTAAGGATGAATTTACTCCTGAAGAGTTTTATCACCGTGCAGGTATATGGGCTGAATTTGGCAAGATAATCTGTATTTCGGTTGGATATTTTGTAGAGCGAAAAGGTATAAATCAACTAAGAGTTACTTCTTTTTATGGTGATAATGAGCATAAGCTCCTACTCGACTTTAAAAACTTATTAAATACACATTTCAACCATCCCAATCATTTGTTGTGCGCACATAATGGTAAAGAGTTCGATTTCCCGTATATAGCACGACGCATGATTATCAATCAAATTGAATTACCTAAAAAACTCAATTTATTTGGAAAAAAACCATGGGAAGTTCCGCATTTAGATACTTTAGACCTATGGAAATTTGGCGACTATAAACACTATACTTCTTTAAAGTTACTTACCTCTATTTTAGGGATTCCATCACCCAAACAAGATATTGATGGAAGTGAGGTTGCTAATGTTTATTACCAAGAGAAAAACCTATCTCGTATTGTTGAGTATTGCGAACGAGATACCGTAGCGGTAGCTCAGTTGTTATTACGCTTTTTAAATAAACCTTTGGTTGATGAAATTGATATTATAAAAGTGTAATATTAAACTATTCTCCTTCCAATTTCATTGAAAGTTCAAACCAACGCTCTTCTTTTTCTTCTAAACTTTCTATAATTTCTTGTAGCTCTAAAGATTTTTCATTGATATCATCCATCGCTATTTCTCCGTTGGTGAATTGCGCTTCTAATTTTAATTTCTTCTTTTGTAACCTTTCAATATCAACCTCTAGTTGACCAAACTCTCGTTTTTCGTTATAACTTAACTTTCCTTTCTGAGGTGTTTTTTCTTGCTTTTCAGCTACTTTCTTCTCTTCTTTAGGTTCTGGTGGTAACGAACTCTCATACGCTCTGTAATCTGAGTAATTTCCAGGGAAATTCTCAACTTCTCCTTCTCCTTTGAAAACAAACAATCCGTCAACAATTTTATCCATAAAATAACGGTCGTGCGATACCACCATTAAATTTCCTGGATAATCGAGTAAAAAACTTTCTAAAACGTTTAGTGTTACCACATCTAAATCGTTGGTTGGCTCATCTAAAATTAAGAAGTTCGGATTTTGAATTAACACTGCACATAAATACAATCGCTTCTGCTCTCCTCCACTTAATTTTTCAACAAAATCGTGTTGCTTTTTTCGGTCGAATAAAAAACGTTCTAATAATTGGGCTGCAGAAATTCTTCTTCCTTTCGTTAACGGAATTTCTTCTCCAAACTCTTTAATAACTTCAATTACTTTCTGACCTTCTTTTATTTGAATTCCTTTTTGGGTGTAGTATCCAAATTTTACGGTTTCACCAACAATTACCTTACCGCCATCAACAGGAATTTTACCTGTTAATATATTTAAGAATGATGATTTTCCCGTACCGTTTTTACCGATGATTCCAATACGCTCTCCTCGTTTAAAAACATACTCAAATCCATCTAAAATAACCTTGTCCCCAAAGCTCTTTTTTAGTTTATGAAGCTCAACAATTTTACTTCCTAAACGCTCCATGTTAATTTCTAACTGAACTTCATGTTCTTGTCTGCGTTGCTTTGCTTTTGCCTTTATTTCAAAGAAATCATCAATACGAGATTTTGATTTGGTGGTACGGGCTTTCGGTTGACGACGCATCCAATCTAATTCCTTTTTAAACAAACTTTTTGCTTTGCTTAAATTGGTGGCTTCTAAAGCCAATCGTTCTTCTTTATTTTGAAGGTAATAAGAATAATTTCCTTTATATTTATATAATTTTCCGTTGTCTAACTCGATAATTTCATTACACACACGCTCTAAAAAATAACGGTCGTGTGTAACCATAAACAAGGTGATTTTTTCTTTAGCGAAAAAGGCTTCAAGCCACTCGATCATTTCTAAATCTAAATGGTTTGTTGGCTCATCAAGAATTAATAAATCAGGCTTGTTTATTAAGATAATTGCTAAGGATAAACGCTTTTTTTGACCTCCAGAAAGTCTTCCAACTTTTTGTGATAAATCGTCTAGCTTTAACTTAGAAAGTATTTGTTTGTATTGCGTTTCAAAATCCCAAGCATTGTGCTGCTCCATCAACTCAAATGCTTTTTGATAGGTTTCGGCATCGTCAGGGTTTTGCAATGCTTTTTCGTATTGCTGAATGATTGGAAGAATCGTGCTTTCAGTAGAAAAAATAGTTTCTTCTATCGTTAACTCAGGATTCAAATTATCGTCTTGGGCTAAATAAGCAATGTTAATTCCTTTACGGCTTATAACCTGACCATCATCAGGAGTATCTTTTCCTGCAATAATATTTAAAATAGAGGTTTTTCCGCTACCGTTTTTTGCAACAAACGCAATCTTTTGGTCTTTATTAATTCCGAAGGAAATATCTTCAAACAAGACCTTTTCACCATACGATTTTGCTATATTTTCTACTGATAGGTAATTCATCCTCTAAAATTTTATGCAAAGAAACAAAAAACCCGAGCAATTGCTCGGGTTTTGATAATTAAAAGAGTATTTAATTATTTCTTCATTAACTTGGTTCTTAATAGTTTTTGACCGTCGTTAACTTCGACAATATAAATACCTGTATTTAAGTTAGAAACATCAATATTTTCACCGCTTAAACGACCTGCTTTTAAAACACGTCCTTTAGAATTTACGATTCTATAAGTCATGTTTTTAGTTTTAGATGCTAATTTAAGCTGTACAAAATCTACCGCTGGGTTAGGGTAAGCCATAATGTTTGAACTAGCCTCATTTCCTAACTCTTCAGCGTTAAAATTTCCTATTGAAGATACATTAAATCCTGCACTAGATGTAGCAACAATATTTATTGTGTAATCTTCAACTTCTCCATCTGCAAAAGTTTCACAAGCTGTTTGGTTTGAGTTATATTTCATAGATACTCTCATACGCGTATTTCCTAAAACTGCGTTAGAAGGAACTATTACTGTACTATCTACAATATCTCCAGAACTTGATGAAGAACCTGATGTTACTCTTTCACTATCTTCAAAAACTCCATTTTGATTAAAGTCTATCCAAACTCCCCAAAATTCAGTGTAAGAAGAACTTCTAAATCCTGCGCTTAACGTTATTGAATTTGTAGTACCTCTAACTAAAGTTCCTACTTGTGATGTGAAATCAGAATATCCTGTAGCACCTGCACCTGTTACGTTAGATATTCCTCCAATTACAACTTTATCAATCCATTCATAACTATTTCTATTTCCTTTCGAAGTACAATAGTTAACAGGTGTTGGTGTGTTATCTTGCGTAGTTACATTTACTGTACTAGCAGCAGATTCGTTTCCTGCAGCATCTTTTGCTTTTACTGAGAATGTGTAAGCAGTAGCTGCTGTTAAACCTGTAACATTGTAAGTAGTTGTAGTTACTGTAGCTAATTTAGTAGCTCCTTGATAAACATCATAACCCGCTACACCAACATTATCAGTTGAAGCTACCCAACCTAATGTTAATGAAGTTTGAGTAACACTTGAAGCAGCAAAACTTCCTGGTGCTGTTGGCGCCTGTGTATCTGCTTGTGCTTCTCCAACTACTACTGTATAATCTTCTACTTCTCCGTCAAAATTTGTAGCACAAGATGTAGGATCTGAATTATATTTAGCTGAAATTCTCATTCGAGTACTTCCTAATTTTGCTCCAGAAGGAACAGCAATTGCTTTTACAGGTAATGCTCCGTTTGAAACATTACTGATATTTCCTAAATCATAAGATTCTCCGCTGTCAGCAAAATCTCCATCTTGGTTCCAGTCGATCCAAGCGAAAGCATCAACTCTATAGTTTCCATCTGTATTTACTGAAACTGTTAAGTTTGTAGATGATGATTGAGCTACTGTTGTACTTAAATTTGTAAAATCTTCATACCCTTTATCTTTTGCTGGTCCATCAGCTTTATCAATAGATCCAAACTGAACTCTTGTAATTCCTGTAGCATAAGAAGTATTTCCACTTGATGTACAGAAAGAAATTGTAACCGCTGGTGTAGTAACATTAACTGCATTACTTGCTGCAGACTCATTACCTGCCGCATCTTTTGCTTTTACAGTAAACGTATAAGCAGTGCTCGCTGTTAATCCTGTAACATTAAAAGATGTACTTGTTGAAGTTCCTATTTTAGTCGCTCCTTGGTAAACATCATAACCACTTACTCCAATATTATCAGTAGCAGCAGTCCAATTTAATGTTAATGATGTTGCTGTAACACTAGATGCTGCTAAGCTTGTTGGTACTGTTGGTGCTTGCGTATCTGGAGCTGTATTTGCTGTAAAAGATCCTGTAAACACCCCTCTACCATACGTAGAAGCGATTATTTTATTTTGAGTATTTGTTCCGTTAACATTCCAATAATCAAAAGAAGTAACACTAACATCACTCATACCGTTGTATGATTGTGTCCAAGAAGGAGTGGCTGCGTTAAAGTTTGAAGTAGACCAAACTCCTAATTGTGTAGCAACAATCGCTTCATTTCTATCTAACGGATTCTGTAAGAAATCTCTAACAGGGATGTTAGGTAAGTTTCCTTCTTTATTTACCCAGTTAGCACCACCATCTGAAGTTGCCCATACGCTAGTAACTCCGTAGTTATGCATTGTTACGAAAATATCATTTTCAGTAGCACCAAATCTTACCGAAGAAACAGATCCTACAAAAGGAGTAGTAACACTAGTAAATGTTGCGCTCGAATTCGTAACACTTGATAACTTTAAAAGTTTACCATTTGCTAATCCTACAAACCAACGATTTGCTGTAAAAGGTGAAGCTCTAAATGCAGTTGGTTTTGCATCTAATAAAGCGTTAGATAACGTTCCTTTACTATTTGAAGCTACATTAATGCTTAAAATAGAATTTGCTGAAGATGTTGAATTGTTAGCTAATAAACGATTAGCGTCACTATCAAATCCCATTTGGTTAACGAAATCCCCAGTGTTTTGATCACTTGATAAAGTAGTTGCGCCACCTTGTCTTCTTCCTTGGCCATTCCAAGGTAAGCTAAAACGATAAATTACATTCTTTACATAAGTTGCAATCATGTATTGACCATCTTTATCAACAAAAGTATAAAAACCATCTCCATCACTTAATTCAGTAGAACTGTTTATTCCTGCTGAAGCGTTTCTAAACGCTTGCGTTCCGTTGTCTTGCGCTCCTGCACTAAAAATACCATTGATATCTCCTGATCCATCAGGACCAATGGCTGCTTTTACAAATTGAGTAACGTTGTACCCTTTGTTTCTTACGTTAATTGTGCTTCCTGCATTTCCAGAATAATAAATACCTCCATCGTTACCAAATAACATTTTAGTTGATGAACTGTTTCCAAAAGCTATAGAGTGTTGATCTGCATGAACATTGTTTGAAACTCCAAACCCACCATACCAGTGAGATAATTGACTCCAAGAACTACCTCCGTTAGTGGTTTTAAACAAATCAATACCACCAACGTAAACTATATTATCATTACTTGGATCTGCTTCAATTACTAAATCGTAAAATGCTTGCCCACGACAAAAATCATTTGCTGCAATTTGTGTATCAGCATCGTTTGGTAAACTCACTGTTGAAACAGAAGAAAAAGCATTTGTTGTTTTAAAAATACGTACTGGTGTTGTAGAAGTTGTTCCTTGCGCTAAAACATATAATTTATTAGCATCTGAAGCAGAAGGTTCAATTTCAACTCTATTAGATTCTGTTAATGGAGAAGCTGCAGCTTCTGTCCATGTACCACCATTTGTTGAACTGAATACTCTTCCTCCTCCTTGTCCTAAAGCAGAACCGATAGTACCCATCCAAATTCTATTATTAGCTCCTACTTCTAAATCATTTGGAATGTAGTAATAACTATTTCCGCTAAAATCATACTTCATGTTAGCTGACTCAATTCTTGACCAGTTAGCACCACCATCTGTTGAACGGTATAAACCTGCTGATTGTAACCCTAACCAGTTTCTTGGAGTAGCAGAAGCTCCATACACATGAGCTCCTACAGCTACAAATAGCTCGGTAGATGTACCATTATTCCACGCTAAAACATCATTTACATAATGAATTCCTGATAAGAAAACATTAGAAGAATTGTGATTAATTATACCTCCACCTGCAGCAGGAATGTTAACAGCTGTCCAAGTTGTACCCCCATCAACTGTTTTATAAACACCATTACCTACAACATCTCCTGCGGTATATTGCTCACCTGTTCCTACATACCAAATATTAGAGTTTCTTGGGTCTACAGTTATTGACGTTACCGCTAAGTTACCTGGTACATTTTGTACTCTTTGCCATTGTGAATTAGCATCGGTAATGTTGTTATTTACCCATAATCCACCACTAACACCACCAGCATAAACTTTGTTGTTCGTTGCATCGTTAGGATCGAACATAATTACTCTTGTTCTACCTCCAACATTATTAGGACCTCTTTCTTCCCAAGCGTTCGTAGCATCACCAGGAGTTTTTTGTGCTTGTCTTCTAGAAACTAATTCTTGACGTAGTTTTACGACATTTTCTTGTTCTAATTCTCCAGTTGCAGGGTTCATGGTTAATTCTGCCATTTGCTCAAAATACCTGTTTGGAGGAAGGCCTTTGTTTTTTCGGGTTTTTTTGTCCCATTGTAAAGTCTCTTTGTAAGGACTCTTTTTTAAAAATTCTGCGTGAATTTGTCTTTTGTTTTCAACCTCTTTTTGAGCTTTAAAAGATTGATACTCTTTGTAACCTAAAGTTGAGGCTACAGCCAGAGACAAACCACCTACTAAAAGTTTGAAATTACTTTTCATTTTTGAAGGGTTTAGTTGATTAATTTTAGTCTCAATGAAAAAATCCGAGTAATATTTCTAAAACTCGGATTTCATTTATTTGTATAGCTTACATGCTATTTTATTTCTTCATTAATTTAGTTCTTAATAGCTTTTGGCCATCATTAACTTCAATGATATACATTCCTGTTTTTAAGTTTGAAACATCAATACTTGAAGCATCTAAGTTTCCAGACTTAACTACTACACCTCTTGGGCTTACAATTCTGTACTCCATTCCTTTTGCTAAAGAAGCTAATTTAACTTGTACAAAATCTGCAGTTGGGTTTGGATAAGCCATAACAGCTGCGTTATTCTCATTTCCTAATCTCTCTGCACTCATGTAGTTATCTTGTCTTGCGCTAGAAACAATATTTACAGTATAATCTTCAACCTCACCATAGCTAAATGTTTCACAAGCTGTTTGTGCCGAATTATACTTCATAGATACACGCATTCTTGTAGCTCCTAATGTTGCTCCTGAAGGTACAGCAACTGTAGCTGTTAAATTGTTTGCACTTGATGATGACCCTGAAACTACTTTTTCAGAAGTTTCAAATGTTCCGTTTTGGTTAAAGTCAATCCAAACTGCCCAGTGCTCTGTATAAGATGAACTCTTAAATCCTGCACTTACTATCATTTGGTTAGAACTTCCTTGAGCTAATGTTGCTACTTTAGAAGTAAAATCAGCATACCCACCATTATCACCAGTAGCATTACTCATTCCTCCTAATTGTACGTTATCAATCCACTCGTAAGAAGAGTTGCTTCCTTTAGAAGCACAGTATGATACTGTGTTAGATAATGTAGTTACATTTACTGTATTACTTGATGCAGAAACGTTTCCTGCTGCATCTTTAGCTTTTACCGAAAATGTATAAGCAGTAGCTGCTGTTAATCCTGTAACGTTTGTAGTTGTTCCTGTTACTGAACCAATTTTAGAAGCTCCTTGGTAAACATCATAACCTGTTACACCAACATTATCAGTTGAAGCTGTCCAGTTTAATGTTAAAGAAGTTTGCGCTACGCTTGAAGCTGCTAAGCTTGTTGGTGCTGTTGGTGCTTGAGTATCTGCTTGTGCAGTACCAACTACCACTGTATAATCTTCTACTTCTCCGTCAAAGTTTGTTGCACAAGAAGTAGGGTCAGAATTATATTTTGCTGAAACTCTCATTCGAGTGCTTCCTAATTTTGCTCCTGCTGGAACAGCAATTGCCTTAGCTGGTAAAGCCCCGTTTGAAACGTTACTAATATTTCCTAAATCGTAAGATTCTCCACTATCAGCAAAATCTCCATCTTGGTTCCAGTCAATCCAAGCGAAAGCATCAACTCTATAGTTTCCGTCAGTATTTACTGAAACTGTTAAGTTTGTAGACGATGATTGAGATACTGTTGTACTTAAGTTAGTAAAGTTTTCGTATCCTTTATCTTTTGAAGGCCCATCAGCTTTATCAATAGATCCAAACTGAACTCTTGTAATTCCTGTAGCATAAGAAGTGTTTCCGCTTGATGTACAGTAAGAAATTACGACCGCTGGAGTTGTAAAGTTTACTGAAGCACTATAGTTAGAATTTGCAGAAGTACACTTACTACGTACTTGAACCTCATATTGAGTTGTAGCAGATAATCCGCTTAAAGCGATAGAGTTTGAAGAAGCCGCAACAGTTGTCCAAGAAGCACTTGATGTTGCCTTGTATCTTACATCATACGTTGCTCCTGAAACAGCTGTCCAAGAAACAGTTGCTCCTGTAGCTGTAACTGAAGAAGTTGCTACACCTGTTGGTACAGTAGCTGTACAAGACACTGGAGTTCCTGATTTATCAGATAATGCTAATGCACGTCTTGCTCCTCCTGAAGCTAAATACGTATGCATTCTATCTCTTTGTCCTGCAGTAAATAAGTTCATACATGAATCATCTGAATAATCCATATAGTTTTGTACCATATCTTCTGAACCACAAGAAACATGACCAGTAGCACAGTTATAGTTAGCTGCATCAGACTCTGGAGTATCAGCAACAAAATCGTCAGTACCACAAGCACCATCACCCCAAATGTGACGTAATCCGAAGAAGTGACCAACCTCGTGAGTTGTAGTTCTTCCTCCGTCAAAAGGAGATTGAGCTGTACCAGTTGTACCAAAATATTGATCTGCCATTACTACCCCATCAGTAGACTTATCAGTATCCCAAGGGAATTGAGCATATCCTAAAATTGTTCTTCCACCACTACTTAAATTATCTACAATCCACATGTTTAAATACTCAGCAGTATTCCATGGACTAACTCCTCCTGAAGAAGCTTTTTTCATAGAATCATCTGTAGCCCAAGTAGATTTACTAACCGATTTTCTAGTAATACCAGTAGTAGCATTTCCATTAGGGTCAACTTTTGCTAAATAAAACTCAATTTTAGTATCTGCAGCTTGAGACCATTTATTAGTTCTATCTGAGTTTGTTCTACGGAAATCTGCATTCAACACATCTAATTGTGATTGAATTTGTGCGTTACTAATGTTGTTTGATGAATTCGTGTATAAAACGTGAACTACCACAGGAATTTGATAAACATCTCCTGAAATTTTACTTTGTCTGCTAGCCATTTCCTCAATTTTTTGTTGAGTATAGGTCTCCATTTGATGCATTAATCTTTCTGCATTAGGATTTTTAGCAAATTTTTGTTTCATAACCACGTCGGCATGACATGTACGTTCTTGCTGAGAAAAGGCAGCAACCACCGTGAAGAAGCACGAAAGTGCTAGAGTAATTGTTTTTTTCATTTTTGAAGGGTTAATTGGTTAAAAAAACAGAGACTCGCAAGCATTTCACTTGAAAATAACTCTTAACTTTTTGTTAAAACATTCGCAAATATATAAAAAAACATGAAGTTTTATAAAAAATAAACAATTAACAACCTGTTTTTATTCACTTTAACTAGTTTCACACCTTTGTAGATAGCTTAAACATTGAGTTTTTTGTTATTTTTAATTTATTTAAAATTTTTAAAACTCTTTTTCAATCATTTAACATTTGTTCTTAATTTACTTTAGAATATTGAAAAAATTTAGTTGTACTTTTAGTGAAATTTTAAATACATGCTTTTTGTAAAAAATTTAGAAATCTCTTTTAAAAACGCACCTTCTGTTGTTAAAGAAATCTCTTTTGAAGTAGAGAAAAACAAAACGCTGGGAATTGTTGGGGAGAGTGGTAGTGGAAAATCGATAAGTTCTTTGGCTATTTTGGGTTTACTCCCTAAAACAGCTGCTATAAAAGGTGAATTGTATTTCAATCAACAAAATTTACTGGATTTTAGCGAAAATGATTTTCAAAAAATTAGAGGAAATCAAATTGCCATGATTTTTCAAGAGCCGATGAGTTCTTTAAATCCAACGTTGACTTGCGGTCTTCAAGTTGCCGAAATTTTACAACAACACACCCAGCTTTCATCAAAAGAAATTAAAAAGGAAGTTCTTTCATTGTTTTCAAAAGTAAAACTTCCAAGACCCGAAGCTATTTACGATTCTTACCCTCATCAAATAAGTGGTGGACAAAAACAGCGAGTAATGATTGCTATGGCTATTGCTTGTAAACCTCAACTATTAATTGCCGATGAGCCTACTACTGCGTTAGACGTAACCGTACAAAAAGAAATTATTTCGTTACTAAAAGAGTTACAGCAAGAATTTGGAATGGGGATTATTTTTATTTCTCACGATTTAGCACTCGTTTCCGAAATTGCTGATGATGTTGTGGTTATGCATAAAGGAACAATTGTAGAAAAAGGCAGTGCTAATCATGTTTTTTTACATCCGAAAGAAAGTTATACAAAAGCATTAATTAACTCGAAGCCCAACACAAAAAAACGTCTTAAAACCCTACCTACGGTAAGCGATTTCATCAACGAAACTGTTAGTTCTGAGATATACACTAATGAAGAACGTGCTGCTTTTCATCAAAAAATATACAGTAAGCCTCCGTTGTTAGAAATTGTCAACCTACATAAAGATTTTATCAGTAATGCTTCTTGGTTTTCAAAACCAACTGTTGTAAAAGCAGTGAATGATGTGTCTTTTAAAATTTACGAAGGTGAAACATTAGGGTTAGTAGGAGAGAGTGGTTGCGGAAAAACCACCTTGAGCAGAACTATTTTACAGTTAGAAAAAGCTACATCTGGAAATATTTTTTACACCGGAATTGACATTACCAAGCTTTCTAAAGTTGAATTTAAAAAACTACGGAAGGAGATTCAAATTATTTTTCAGGATCCTTTTTCTTCATTGAATCCTAGAATTACAGTTGGAAATGCTATCCTAGAACCTATGAAAGTTCACAATGTTTTAAGTTCTAACAACGAACGAAAAGAATATGTATATAATTTACTTGAAAAAGTAGGATTAGATGCAACTCATTTTAATCGTTATCCACATGAATTTTCAGGCGGACAACGTCAACGTATTGGGATTGCTCGTGCTATCGCATTACAACCAAAATTAATTATTTGCGACGAATCGGTTTCTGCTTTAGATGTTTCAGTACAAGCACAAGTATTGAATTTATTGAATCAACTAAAAACGGAATTCAACTTTACATATATTTTTATTTCACATGATTTATCAGTAGTAAAATACATGGCAGATCAACTTGTAGTAATGAACAAAGGTAGGGTAGAAGAGATTGCTGATGCCGATGAAATCTACCAACATCCGAAGACAACCTATACCAAAACACTAATTGATGCCATACCAAAAGGTTTATAACTTTTTTCACTGCGTTATTAGTGGTATATTGCACCGTTAAAAACGAAAAGAAAATTTATGAAGATTATAGTACCAATGGCAGGAATTGGGTCTCGTTTAAGACCTCATACATTAACAACTCCTAAGCCATTAACCGTTATAGCTGGTAAACCAATTGTGCAACGTTTAGTTGAAGATATTACTTCGGTTGTAAACCAACCAATAGAAGAAATTGCTTTTATTATTGGTCCTGCGGCTAAAGGGTTTCCTGCTGACACTGAAGATAAATTAATTAAAATCGCAGAAAGTTTAGGGGCTAAAGGTTCAGTATACGTTCAAGAAGAAGCTTTAGGAACTGCCCATGCTATTTATTGTGCAAAAGAATCGTTAGGAGGTTCTTGTGTAGTGGCTTTTGCTGATACTTTATTCAAGGCTGATTTCACCTTAGATGCAAATGCTGACGGTGCTATTTGGGTAAAACAAGTTGAAGATCCTAGCGCTTTTGGTGTAGTAAAAATGAAAGATGGGTTTATTACTGATTTCGTTGAAAAGCCAAAAGAATTTGTTTCAGACCTAGCTATTATTGGTATTTACTACTTTAAAGATGCTGATAAGTTATTAGAAGAAATCAAATACTTAATCGATAATGACATCAGACCATCTGGTGAGTATCAATTAACAGAAGCTTTAGAAGCTTTAAAGCAAAAAGGAGCTAAATTTATACCAGGTAAAGTTTCTACATGGATGGATTGCGGTAAAAAAGATCCAACAGTAGATACCAACAAACAAGTATTAGGTTTTGAGCAGGCTGATGGCAACAATTTAGTATCTGATGACGTTGTATTAAAGAACGCTGAAATTATCCAACCTTGTTATGTGGGTAAAAACGTAGTGTTGAAAAACACTAAAATTGGTCCTTATGTTTCAATTGGTGAAAATAGTGTGGTTGAAAACTCAACAATTACCAACTCATTAATTCAAACAAATGTGCATATTTTAAATGCTAATTTAGACAATGCCATGATTGGTAATCATGCAAAATACAACGCAAATTATACATCGGTAAGTATAGGTGATTATACAGAACTTACATAAAAAACTAATAGAAAAGAGAAGAAAGAATACCTTGATAATATCTTTTTTCTTTCTTCTTTTTTCTTCTTTTATAAATGCTCAAGACAGCATTCCTTCTGCTGTTGATACAAACGAAGCTAATAACTTTATTTTTCAACAACATTTTTTTAAAGCACTTTCAGAAAAAGCCATTTTCAATTATAAAAATGCCATAGAAAGTTTAGAAAAATGTAACGAGGTTATTCCGAATAATACTGCTGTTTTATTTGAACTTTCTAAGAATTACGAAAAACTTGGAAGAAATCCTGAGGCATTAAATTATATTGATTTAGCCTTAAATAATGAGTCTAGTAATTTGTGGATGTTAGAACACAAAGTCACTATTTTAAGAAAACTTGCTGATTTTGATAAGGCAATTCTAACTCAGCAAAAAATAGCTGAAACGCATCCTAAAAAAAAGCAACTCTTAGTTTTTTTACATCTTCAAAATAAAAATGTTGAAGCTGCTAAAAAAGTATTGGCAGAATTAAAAGAAGCGAAACTTTTAAATGCTCGCTTGCGTAAAATTGAAGAGCGATTAACGGCATCAAAAGCAAACACAACAAGTCAACCTCAACCAAAAGAAACAGAGGCTAATTTAGATGCGAAATCACTTTTTGAAAAAGAAAAATCTTACATCAGTTTAAAAATGCTGTTAGAAAAGTTAGCTGTGGAAAACGATGCAGATTTACTCAAATACAGTGAGCAAGGATTAAGTTTGTTTCCTGCACAACCCTTTGTTTATTTAATGAATGGTAAAGCACTTAATAATAACAAAAAGTACAAAAAAGCGTTGGAAAGCTTACAAAACGGCATTGATTTTGTGATTGACAACAACGAAATAGAAGCGAAGTTTTACTTAGAAATGTCTACAGCTTATCTTGGATTAAACGATGTAAAAAAATCGAATTCTTACAAAGACAAAGCAACAAAACTTTTAAAGTAACCTCGTTTATAGCATTAAATTTATGAGATACATCACGCTATTACTTATAGTTTTCTTAGGGTTTACTTCATGTAAATCAACCAAAAAAATCACTGAAAGTACAGCTATTAAAGAGCTTTCTGCTAGAAAAGTAGCCAAAAAACATATTGCTGCAAGTTTTGATAAAGAAACTGTTGATTCTCGTTTAAAAGTGAACTATAAAAGTAATAAAGATGAGGTTGGGTTTTCAGTTAGAATGAAAATTAAAAAAGATGAAGTTATTTGGTTAAAAGGAACTAAAATAATTACTGTTTTTAAAGCAAAAATTACTCCGACCAAAGTGCAGTTTTACTCACCCTACAAAAAGAATTATTTTGATGGTGATTTTGCTATGCTTAAAGAATTACTTGGTGTTGATATTAACTTTCAGCAACTACAAAGCATGTTGTTGGGTGAAGCTGTGGTAAACGTAAAGTCTGAACGTCAAGAAGTAGAAATTAAGGATGCTTCTTATCAACTATCTCCAAAAAACCAACCTACTTTATATGATTTGTTTTTTTATGTAAATCCGCAGCATTTTAAGCTTGATAAACAGTTGATTGTTAACTCGGTAAAAAACCAATATTTAGAAGTTTCTTATCCGAAATATCATAAAAAAAACAAGACGTATTTTCCTGAAAAACTCAATATCAAAGCAAATGATAAAGACAAGTTTACAATTATTAATATAAACGCACGATCGGTTGAGTTTAACACCAAACTAAATTTAGATTTTAAC
The DNA here is from genome assembly GCF_964512405.1 of Tenacibaculum crassostreae. Lineage (NCBI taxonomy): Bacteria > Pseudomonadati > Bacteroidota > Flavobacteriia > Flavobacteriales > Flavobacteriaceae > Tenacibaculum > Tenacibaculum crassostreae. The sequence continues at coordinate 29,534 of NZ_CAZELE010000001.1, read as the reverse complement.
ATTCCTAGCGGATATAAAGAAATTCAATTATAAATGAAAAGTACTGTTTTTTACATCTCCTTTTTATGCCTGTTTTTTGTTGGGTTTTCTTCTTTTGCTCAAAATAGAAAAGAACTTGAAAATAGACGAAAAAAGCTTCAAAATGAAATAAAACAGGTAAACAGTCTTATAATAAAAACAAACAAAAAGAAAAGTAATGCTTTAGATGACTTAAAAGATTTAACTCAAAAAATTACAGTAAGAGAACGTTTAATTGAAACAATTGAGTTAGAAGCAAAAGCATTGTCGTTAGAAATAAAATCGAACGAAAAAGAATTAAAAAAATACAACGATCAATTGGCAAAATTAAAAGCCGATTATGCTGATATGGTAGTAAGATCGTACAAGAGTAAATCTCAACAGAGTAAAACCATGTTTTTACTATCGTCTGAAAGCTTTTATCAGGCATACAAACGTTTAAAATATATGCAACAATACAGTGATTTTAGACGCAAGCAAGGTGAAGAAATTGTTGTAAAAACTAAAGAAATAGAGCAACTAAACGATTCGTTAACAGCAAGAAAAAAGTCGAAAGAAGTATTATTAGCTGCTGAAAAAAACCAGAAAAAAGAGATTGAAGGAGATAAAAAAGATCAAGAAAAACTAGTTTCAAAAATTAAGAAACAAGAAAAAAAATATAAAAGCGAATTACAGAAAAAACAAAAAGAAGAAAAAAGAATTGCTGCTAAGATTGATAAGTTAATTAGAGACGCCATTGCTAAAGCGAATAAAGGAAAGAAAACCGATAAAGGTAAATCCAGCAGTTCAGGGTTTATTTTAAATGCCGAAGAAAAAGCCTTACTTGCAAACTTTGAGCAAAACAAAGGTCGTTTGCCTTGGCCTGTTACCGGAATAATCACTAGAAAATACGGTGTACAACCGCATCCAACCTTTCCAGGAATTAGCATCAATAGTCACGGATTGTATATTGCAACCAAAGCAAACACCGATGTAAAAAGTATTTTTAATGGTAAGGTTTTGGTGATTCAATTACATTCTGACGGAAGAAAATCGGTATTAGTACAGCATGGTAATTACATTTCTGCCTACAATAAACTAAAAGAAGTGCATGTAAATAAAGGAGATACTGTTAAAACAGGTGATACGCTAGGGAAGGTTTTTACCGATAAAGTTACTGGTAAATCTCAACTTAGTTTTATGCTCTATAAAAACAAAGACAGATTGAATCCTTCGCACTGGATTCGCTCATAAAAAAACTATGACAAAAGCAGCTAATTTCATCATTGTAACTATTGCAATTATTGCCACATTAGTAATTGGTAAAGGGATTTTAATTCCGTTTATTTTTGCACTTATTTTTTGGTTTTTAACACGTGAAATTAGAAAAACCATATACAAACTTCCTTTTGCAAAAAAGTTTATTCCGTATTGGTTAAGCAATGTTTTTGTGTTTACATTTATTGTATTAGGGTTTGGTTTTGTTTCAGAAATTATTACCAACAGTATTTCGAATTTAACAACATCCTATTCGAACTATGAACCGAATATAGATGCTATTATTAAGCGACTCAATGCGTATTTTCATATTGATATTATAACTTCAGTTAAATCGGTTGTTGGTGATTTTGATTACGGTTCGGTTTTAGGCAATATCGCAAACGGAATAAGCAGTTTGTTGGGTGATACCTTTATGATTATTATTTATGCCTTATTTATCTTCTTAGAAGAGAGTAATTTTAAAAAGAAACTCCAACAATTATTCACCAATAAAGACGGAAACTCTAAAAGCTTTCAATCTATTTTAAAGAAGGTTGAAAACTCAATTTCAAACTATTTGCGTTTAAAAACCTATGTAAGTTTACTTACAGGTATTTTAAGTTATGTTGTTTTGTTGATGGTTGGAGTAGATGGGGCTCCGTTTTGGGCATTTTTAATCTTTTTACTGAATTATATACCAACCATAGGTTCATTAGTAGCTACAGTATTTCCCGCTATCTTTAGTTTGATACAATTTGGAGAATTTACACCCTTTTTAATCGTGTTGTTTGCAGTAGGTGCTATTCAGGTGATTGTTGGAAACGTTGTTGAACCTAAAGTTTTTGGAAAATCACTGAACTTAAGTCCGCTAGTAACCATACTTTCACTAGCTGTTTGGGGAGAAATTTGGGGAATTACAGGAATGATACTTTCAGTACCTATTACCGTAATTATGATTATTATCTTTTCACAGTTTGAAAACACAAAAAACATTGCCATTCTCTTATCTGAAAGTGGCAATGTAGATGATATATAAACTTTTTTAATCTAAAAAAAGTGCTTTTAGCTCGTTGGCGTCCTTAGGATCCATTTTACCCGCTAAAACCAAGCTTAATTGTTTTCTACGCAAAGCTGCATCATAACGTTGCTTTTCTAATTCTGTTTCTGGTTCAATTTGAGGAATTGGCACTGGTTTTCCAGTTTCATCAACAGCTACAAACGTATAAATTCCTTCATTTACTTTTGTTCTTTCACCAGATTGACGGTCTTCTATCCAAACATCAACAAAAACCTCCATAGACGATTTAAACGCACGTGAAACCTTTGCTTCTAACGAAACTACACTTCCTACAGGAACCGATTTAGTAAACGCTACGTGGTTTACCGACGCTGTAACTACAATCCTTCTGGAATGGCGACGCGCAGCAATACTACAAGCTCTATCCATACGAGCTAATAGCTCACCTCCAAAAAGGTTGTCTAAATAGTTAGTTTCTCCTGGTAAAACTAGGTCTGTAAGTGTCGTTAACGATTCTTTAGGTGTCTTTGCTTTCATCAATTATAGTTTGGCGCAAAGATACAGTAAGAAAAAAACCTATACTAGTTCTTGATTAAAATTACAAAATAAAAAGTAGCAGTTTTACTCCAATAATTTACGGAATAGAATGTAGTGTTTAAAAATTTAAAAGGATTACTTAGCTAATAACCAAGCGTCTTCACTAACCGATTCTTTAATCGTTTCAAGAGCTTTTCTAGCGTCTTCTTTTGTAGTATAACTAGCAAAGGCTACTTGTGTTAATCCGAAGTTATTTTTCCCTACAATAGTTGCATCATAACCTAACTGTTTTAACTCAGCTAGTTTATTTTCTGCATTGGTAACTTCTTGAAAAGCACCCGCAATAATATGGAAATTTTTAGCTTCTTTGGTAACATTTAAGTTAATCGTTGGTAACGGATTATCAATTACAAAAGTTGCTGATTGTATTTTCTTTTCTACCGCTTCTTTTTGATCAGCTAACAGTTCTTTTTGTTGTTGGTTTTGAATACCATTCCAACCAACATAAGCAACTCCTACAAAAACTGCAGCAGCTGCAGCTCTTTTGATATATAACGGAATTGTGCTGTTTTTTTCTTCAGAAACTACAGGCAATGGTTTTATGCTAACTTCTTTTACTCTTGTTACCGAAGGTGTTGAAACCTCTTCTAATCCGTAAGAAGATGTTAAGAAATTACTGGTAGGATTTGGTTCAAAAACTACTTGATTTGCTTCGTTTAAAGATAAACTACCTACTGAAGCAACTTCAACAGATGCAGATTTTAATTCTTCATTCCATCTAGCAACTTCTTCGCTAATAAAACTTGTTGCTTCTTCAAAAGAAATATTTTTAGTGGAAGCAATATAATTAGCCAATAAACCATCATTATGCTGTAAATACGCATTAAATGTTAATTGTTTTTTGGGCGGATAAAACGTATGAGTAGTCGTATTTACTCTTGCACCAATGGTATTGGTTACAAATCCTCCAAAATTAGGAACAATTACGCAGTCGTATCTATATAATAAATCGTTAATGTAGTTGGCTAATGTCATAAGAACAAATATAGTTTTTTAACTAATTAGTTTCAAGTGATTATACAATTTTTATTAACAGTTTTTTGTATATTGATAATCAAATTATTGCTGTATGAATTCTGAAAAACTGCTGGCTATTCTCAGGTTACAAGCTACCAAAAACATAGGTGATATTTTAGCAAAAAAGTTAATTACTGCTGTTGGCGGAGTTGAAAATGTGTTTAAAGAAAAGCCTCACATTTTGCATAAAATTAACGGAATTGGCACACATACAACTCAACATCTTTTTGACGAAAGTAATTTAAAAAGAGCAGAGGAGGAGTTCAAATATATTCAACAAAACAATATTGCTTTTTCTTATTTTTTAGACGACGATTATCCGCAAAATCTTAAGCATTGTATCGATGCTCCTATCTTGATTTTTAAAGATGGAAACATCAACCTAAATTCTGATAAAGTTATTTCAATTGTTGGAACCAGAAACATAAGCTCATACGGACGTGATTTTTGCAACCAATTAGTTGAAGAGTTGCACTCTCATAATCCAATAATTGTTAGTGGTTTTGCGTACGGAGTGGATATTTGTGCGCACAAAGCTGCCATAAAAAACAACTTACAAACTATTGCTGTTTTAGCGCATGGTTTGGAAGATATTTATCCTAAAACACATAAAAAATACATTCACGAAGTAAACAAAAATGGTGGATTTATCACTGAGTTTTGGCATAACGAAACTCCGTTGCGCGAAAATTTTTTAAAACGGAATCGTATTGTTGCTGGACTCTCAAAAGCAACTATTATTATCGAATCTGCTGAAAAAGGGGGGTCACTAGTTACTGCTGATATTGCAAATTCTTACAATCGTGATGTCTTTGCCTTATCGGGTAGAGCAACAGACGTGTATAGCAAAGGGTGTAATAACCTCATTAAAAATAATCAAGCACACATACTTACTTCTGCAGAAGACATTGTAAAAATGCTCAATTGGGATTTGTCGAAAACTTCGACACCCAAGCAAAAAGAACTGTTTGTTAACCTGGATGAAATAGAGCAAAAAATCTATGACTACCTGCAACAAAACGGCAAACAACATCTTGATACTATAGCGCTAACTTGTGAAATTCCTGTATATCAGCTTTCATCATTGTTACTACAAATGGAACTGAAAGGTGTTGTCAAACCTTTACCCGGTAAGTTGTTTGAAGTTTAGTACCTTTGAAAAATGCCAGAAAACAAACTCATATCACAAAAAAAACCAGCATATCCTGTTAATAAAAAACTAGGAAATTACCTGAAAAGACATAATCGTACGATTCAAATTCCTATTTTTTATGATGATTTGTTGCGTTTTCAAGGGTCGATTGCGGTATATGATAAACACGATAACGACACGCTTTGGGTGCGTGTTTATTACAATGAGTTTGAACGAGAAGAAATAGATTTAAGTCTTAAAAAAATATACAACATCCTGCACTCAAATGGTTCAGATGCTAGTATTAAGCACTTAAATATTGATGCTGTAGATTTCTGTACCTTCGGAAATTCGCAACCTTTTCGGGTAAAAGTTCGAAATATTTTAAACGATAACTACACCTATTTTTACGTTAAAAAAACCGATGCTTCACGTATTTATGGTTTAGAATTAGAAGATATCCTATCGCCTTACAACCTCAACTTTTTGGTGTATGAAGACACTTTAATTGAAGAGCATATTTCTGGTATCCCTGGAGATATTTTCATCAATGAGTATTTAGAAGATTGTTTGGATATTGAAAAAGCTCAGATTGCTAAAGAATTTGTAAAGTTTAACGAACGTTGTATGATTCGCTTGTTAGGCGACATGCGTTCTTATAATTACGTTGTGGTACCTACCCACGATTTTGAAAACGTGGTGTATAAAATTCGCCCTATAGATTTTGACCAGCAATGTTACGAAGGGAAGTTTAAAGTATATTATCCGCAGTTTTTTAAAGAAAATTTAAAAATGGTACAGTTAGTAGGAAATAAGCTTACTTCAGAATCTATAGAACAATATAAACTTGAAGAAAGATCGATTGTTGCTAAGAGGATTTTAGGATCTCGAACACGCTTAAATCGCTTGTTAAAAGCAATGAAATCAGACACGATTTCTATCCCTAAAAACATCAATCAATTAAAAACTGAAATTTTTGAATTTACGGGTGATATCAACTTTAGAGATAGCGACGGAATGGGTGAGGTGCTAGATAGTGCACTAACTTTTGTTCGTAGAAACTACGAGGATGTAAGTATGAAAACTATTATTCAACAGCAGCAAAAACTGTATTAATTTTTTCTACTACGGATACTTTCTATAACTACCGTTGCTAAAATTAAACTCCCGCCAAAAAAAGTGTTCCATGTGGGAACTTCTTTTAAAAAAAGAAATGCTAAAATAATTCCGAAAATTGGTTGAATACTACTGATAATACTAGCTGTAGAAGCTGAAAAATACTGTAGTGAATGTACCATTAAACTGTGCCCAATTGCCGTGGTTAACAACGCTAATAAAAGCAAGTAGGGTAGTTGCTCTTGAACTCCAGAAACATCCATAAAAAACAATACAGGAACTAAGACTATGGTGATGACAACTACTTGATAAAACATCAACATTACTCCGTTATATTGTTGCACATATTGCTTTAAAATTAAAATTCTGATGGAATAACACAATGCTGAAAGTAAGCCAAATAATACACCTTGAACCTGTGTGTTTTGAATATTAAAATCGGGGGCTAAAATGTATAAACCTACTAAAACTAGCAATCCTAAAACTAAGTGAATAGGATTGAACTTTATTTTTAAAAACAAGGGTTCTAAGAACGCAATCATTACCGGAAATGTATACAACGACAACATTCCAATAGCTACGTTTGATAGTTTTAAAGCGTAGAAATAAGTAATCCAATGTGCTGCCATAAAAACACCACCAACTAAAAAAGGAAACAAATGTCTTCTAGATTGTATGCTTAAATCAATCTTTTTAAATCGGCAAAACACATACAAAAAAATCATAGCAAATGCCGAACGAAACCAAACAATAACCTCAGAAGGCATTGCAATATATTTACCTAATACTCCAGAAGTACTGATGAACAACGTTGCTAATAGTAACCCTGAAAGGTTTTTGATGTGGTTGTTTTGCATGAGTTATATATTAATCATCATATATGTCATTGTGAACAAAGTGAAGTAATCTTTCTCTTGAGAGTTTTGAAAAAACAGATTACTTCGTCGCCTTCTCCTCGTAATGACACTTTTTTTCGTCATTGCGAACAAAGTGAAGCAATCTCTAAATCATAAATTTTCAACAAACAGATTGCTTCGCTCGTTCCTCGCTCGCGATGACGTTTTATACTTTTCGTAATGTTTCTAAAGCCTTGTGCACACTATCAATTTTTATAAACGTGATGAGTAAACGCAATCCGTTTTTGGTGTTCTTTTCTTTCATTACACAACTTTTCGGATTTTGTTGCACATACCTCAACATCTTCGTAAATGCTTCGGTTTGATAGAAAGCACTTTGTTGATCGGATACAAAATAACCAATCATGCGTTTTTGTTTTAAAATCACCTTTTCTAAACCAAGTTCTTTCGCTAACCATTTAATGCGAACACTATCAAATAAATCGGCAACTTGCGATGGATATTCCCCAAAACGATCGGTAATATTACTCTCAAAAGTCAGCAATTCTTCTTCGGTTGTTATGTTAGATAAATGGTTGTACAAACTCAAACGTTCGGTTACTGAGTTTACATAATCATCTGGAAACAGAATTTCAAAATCAGTATCAATCTGTACCTCTTTTACAAACTCTTTTGGTGCATTTTCATCTGTAGGATACAACTCTTTAAATTCGTTTTCTTTCAGTTCCTCAATCGCTTCTTGTAAGATTTTCTGATAGGTGTCAAAACCAATATCGTTGATAAATCCGCTTTGTTCACCTCCTAACAAATCTCCAGCACCACGAATTTCTAAATCTTTCATGGCGATGTTTAATCCGCTTCCTAAATCAGAAAACAATTCTAACGCCTGAATTCGTTTACGAGCATCATCGGTCATATGATGATACGGTGGTGTGATAAAATAACAGAACGCTTTTTTGTTCGAACGCCCTACACGACCACGCATTTGGTGTAAGTCTGACAGTCCGAAGTTATTGGCATTGTTGATGAAAATCGTGTTCGCATTCGGTACGTCCAATCCACTTTCAACTATAGTAGTCGACACCAACACATCAAACTCATTACTCATAAAACCAAGCATGAGTTCTTCTAACTTTTTACCTTCCATTTGCCCGTGACCAATCCCGATTTTAGCGCTTGGTACCAAACGTTGTAACAATCCTGCTACTTCTTTGATGTTTTCTATTCGATTATGAATAAAAAACACTTGTCCTCCACGAGAAATCTCATACGAAATCGCATCGCGAATGGTTTCTTCGCTAAAGCGAATTACATTGGTTTCTATCGGGTGACGGTTAGGTGGTGGCGTTTTAATTACCGATAAATCTCTCGCCGCCATCAAACTAAACTGTAAGGTACGTGGTATTGGTGTTGCTGTTAAGGTTAAGGTATCTACATTTTCTTTAATGGTTTTCAGTTTGTCTTTTACTGCTACCCCAAATTTTTGTTCCTCATCAATAATCAATAAGCCTAAATCTTTAAACTGAACTGCTTTATTGGTTAATTGATGCGTTCCTATTACAATATCCACACTTCCATCAGCAACTCCTTCTAACACACCTTTTCGCTGTTTTGCGGTCCTAAAACGATTTAGGTAGTCAATTGTAACCGGAAAGTCTTTTAATCGCTTAGAAAAGGTTTTAAAGTGCTGAAACGCCAAAACCGTGGTTGGTACGAGCACTGCAACTTGTTTTCCATTATCTACTGCTTTAAACGCCGCTCTTATGGCAATTTCTGTTTTTCCAAAACCAACATCACCACACACCAAACGATCCATCGGTTGTTCTTTTTCCATATCGGATTTTACTTCTTGAGTAGAAGAAAACTGATCGGGTGTGTCTTCGTATAAGAAACTTGCTTCCAACTCGTGTTGCATGTGGGTATCGGGTCCGAAAGCAAATCCTTTTTGTAATTTTCGTTTTGCGTATAGTTGAATTAAGTTGAACGCAATTTCTTTAACGCGCGTTTTGGTTTTTTGCTTGACTTTTTTCCAAGCGTTTGACCCTAGTTTATATACTTTCGGTGGTTTACCGTCTTTTCCGTTGAATTTCGAAATTTTGTGTAGCGAGTGAATACTCACGTATAAAATATCGCGATCGCCATACACTAACTTAATGGCTTCTTGTTTTTTGCCTTCAACATCAATTTTTTGAAGTCCACCAAACTTTCCAATTCCGTGATCGATATGCGTTACATAATCGCCCACTTCTAATTTGGTTAGTTCTTGTAGGGTGATGGATTGCTTTTTAGCATATCCGTTTTTTAATCGGAATTTATAATAACGCTCAAAGATTTGATGGTCGGTATAACAAACAATTTTACTATCTAAATCTACAAACCCTTGATACAACGGAAACACAATAGTTTCATAAGAAACATCTTCTTCCTGATCTTTAAAAATATCGTGGAAACGTTGTGCTTGCTGCTCGTTAGAACATAAAATATAATTGGTAAATCCTTTGGCTGAAAATTCGTTGAAATTCTGAATTAGCAGGTCGAATTTTTTGTTGAATGACGGTTGAGGATGGGTGTCGAAACTAATTTCTGGAAGACCTTTTAGCTCCGTTCGGTTAAGTAAATGAGCCAAGGTAAACTCTTGCAACTGACTTCTAATCAACTCGCCGTTGCAAAACAATTCTTCGGGTTTTGCGTGTTTTATTTCGGTAGAAAGTTCGTTGAACGACAGTTCTGCTTTTCGGTAAAACTTGTCTAACGAATCGCTTAACAAGTCAATATTTTTTACAAAAACCGCCGTTTTAGACCAGATGTACTTTAAAAAACTTTCTCTGCTTTCTTGTAGGGTTTTGTTTTCTACATTGGGCATAATGCTTACTTTCTTCAGTTTTTCTTTAGAAAGTTGCGTTTCTACATCAAAGGTTCGGATGCTGTCTACCTCATCACCAAAAAACTCGATACGATACGGTTCGTCGTGAGAAAACGAAAACACATCGATAATTCCACCACGTACCGAAAATTCACCTGGTTCGGTAACAAAATCGACACGTTTAAAAAGATATTCGAACAGCACTTCATTGACAAAATCGAGTGATACTTGCTCACCCACCACCACTTTTAGCGTATTTTTTTCTAACTCTTTTTTCGTCACTACTTTTTCGAACAGCGCAGTAGGGTAGGTAACAATAATCGCAGGTTTTTTACGAGAATTGATACGGTTTAACACTTCTGAACGCAGCAGTACATTGGCATTGTCAGTTTCTTCAATCTGATACGGTCTGCGATACGAACCCGGATAAAACAACACGTTTTTATCGCCCAATAACTGCTCTAAATCGTTTAGATAATACGCAGCTTCTTCCTTATCGTTACAAATTAACAAGTAAGGTTTATCGGCTTGTTTAAAAGTTTCGGAAATGACAAAAGACAACGAAGAACCGACCAAATTCGTGATTTGAAAATGGTTGTGTTCTTGTTGAAGCTGATGTACAATCTGTTTTACATTCTCAGATTGTTGGTATTGGTTTACAATTGCTTGCTTGCTCAACGTACAAATATTTTACGCAAATGTACGAGGAATTATTTTTTGTGTGGGAAAGTTTGTTTTTAACGTTTAGTATAAGAAGCGTAACTATCCCGAAGGGTGGCTATGATTTTTTATACAGTGTTAGTAAAAGTTTTACTTTTTTAAAATCCATGTGGTGTTTCTTCCACGTTTTTTTGGGTCTGGATTCTTTTCAATCAACCCTTTTTCTCTTAATCTATAGAAATGAGTTTTTATAATATCAGCGGATTTAACACCCGTTAATTCTCGAGCAGTACTATTATGTATTTCTTCATTTTTGGACAAGTAATCCATTATCATCTTTTCCGGAGAAGCTAGGGATTCATGTTTTATGATTACCAAAACGGAATGATCTAATTCAATTATTTCTGGTTTTTTAAGTCTTAGTTCTGCAATCTCATTAAAAGCAGTATTTAAACCTTCTCCAACATCCTGATTAGGAGGGTTAGGAAACTTATTAATGAGTCTAACCATATTTCCATTTCTTGCAAATTGTTCTTCGAGAATGTTAGCAATCGTTACATGCCCAGGCAAAGAACCTGGACTTAATACCTCTACCCTGTTATCAAATATTCTTATATGTATGTCAGATGCAATACTGTAATCCCTATGAAGTACAGCATTAGTAATAATTTCATGGAGTGCCTTTTCCGGATATTCCAAATCCTCCAATCCCGTTTCTTTTAAAACTTTCCCATTCTCAATTATTTCCTTTGTCTTTTCAACTGCTCTATAAACTTGTGTGTATGCTGGACCTTCTATTGAGATAGGAACAAAATCAAGAGTTTCTCTGGTTCCTTCTTCTTCTTTGGTTTTATATCTATAAATTTTTATCCCACTTTGCTTTGGAAGGGCTGCTTGTGGCGTGTCTGAATAAAGCATCACAGAAGCTACTGTAGGAAGATTATTACGAATAAGTAATTGCTTACGTAACCAAGGCTCAGGTTCAGAAGTAGGAATCACCTCTGCCATAAATTCGAAAATAGAATAAGAGTCCGTTACGAAATCAAGTGGAACGTTGACTGTGTTATCTTCAAAAGAAGAAATTCCTTTATCAAGCTCTAGTCTTTTTAAAGCATCTTCAGTTGTTACTGGAATATTTTGAGCAGACCTTCTTTTGTATACGGTTCCATTAGAGGCCTTAACAATGGCTAAGTTCTTTTTGACTGCAATATGCAAAACGAGTCCATTTTCATTAGGGTGTGAAAGAAAAGTATAAGAATACTGGTCACCTAATGGGAATAACTCTTCAAATGCCTGTATATGCCCATTTGCCTCTTCTTCATCTGTAAACCCAATCCATTGCCTATCTAGTACTCCGTTATTATCATTTTCTCGTATGCCAACATACATGTCTCCACCAACAGAATTTGCAAAAGCTGAAAGGGTGCGTGTTAATTTCGCAGGTGCAATTTCTTTTGATTTTAAATCATTAAAATGATTTTCAACTACTCCAAATATCTTATCTCTTTGGTCATCATTAATTTCTCTTGTTTCAATCATTTTACCCAATTTTTGCTAACTTGTTTATATCTGTATAAAACACATCATTATACTTCCGTAATAGTTATATAAAACGTATTTTATGTTTCTTTTTTTTTTACTAAATTAAATCTATACAACCACTATTCATTAAGGTAACCCATAAAGAAGTGTTTGTTGTTACTTGTTGTTTATAAAAAATAGTTGAGATAAGGGGTAGTACTACTTTTTACTTTTTTAGCGTGTTAAACATAGTAAAAAAAGAGGAGGGAGGCAAGTGTTTTTTTCGTCATTACATGGGAGTTTGAGAACTCACAATGTAAAGATTGCTTCACTATGTTCGCAATGACGTTAAAAAACAACATCAACGTCATTACGAAGGAGTTTACAATTGAAGTAATCTGTTAGTGGAGAACATACGGTTTAAAGATTGCTTCGCTTCGCTCGCAATAACGAGCTTAATAATATCTAAATAAACAATAAATCCAACGTCATTACGAAGGAGTTTATGACTGAAGTAATCTGTTAGTGGAGAACTCATGATTGAAAGATTGCTTCGCTTCACTCGCAATGACGAGTAAGACAAAAATTAATAACCCTATCGTCATTACGAGGGAAGTTATGACCGAAGTAATCTGCCAGTTGAGAATACACGGTTTAAAGATTGCTTCGTTAGTACTCGCAATGACGGTATCTAATAATAAAACTCAACACAAATTAGCGTCATTACGAGGAGTATACGACGAAGTAATCTGTTAGTGGAAAACACACGATTTAAAGATTGCTTCGCTTCGCTCGCAATGACGAAATCAAAAGCAATGACGAAATAATATTTTTGTAAATTAACATGATGAAAAAGCCTTGTGTTTACTTTTTAACCAACAAAAACAATACGGTAATTTACATTGGTGCTACTTCTAATATTATCAAACGGATTTATGAGCATAAATCTGGAAAGTATAAAGGTTTTACACATCGGTATAATTGTGATAAACTAATATATTTCAAACAATTTTCTACCATGGATGAAGCTATTGCTAGAGAAAAGCAATTAAAAGCTGGTAATAGAAAAAGAAAAGAAGCTTTAATTAATCTTGAAAATCCTGATTGGGAAGATTTAGCTGAGAATTGGATATTTGATTTTTAAAATATTTCGTCATTACGAGGGAATTTACGACCGAAGTAATCTGTTAGTTGAGAACACACGAATTAAAGATTGCTTCGCTTCGCTCGCAATGACGAGCTTAATAATATCTAAATAAACAATAAATCCAACGTCATTACGAAGGAGTTTACGACTGAAGTAATCTGCTAGTGGAGAACACACAAATTAAAGATTGCTTCGCTTCGCTCGCAATGACGAGCTTAATAATATCTAAATAAACAATAAATCCAACATCATTACGAGGAGTATACGACGAAGTAATCTGTTAGTGGAAAACACACGATTTAAAGATTGCTTCGTTAGCACTCGCAATTACGAGCTTAATAATATCTAAATAAACAATAAATCCAACGTCATTACGAAGAAGTTTACGACTGAAGTAATCTGTTAGTTGAAAACTCATGATTGAAAAATTGCTTCGCTTCGCTCGCAATGACGAAAACTTATTTTAAATCGGTTTACAGTAGCTTTCTTTTTTAAAACAACGAATCTATTTGTCTAGTTTTTAAAATCGTTTAAAGACGCCTTAAAAACAGTTGATTTTATTATTACTTTTTATATTTATAACAATTACCATAAGAAAAAATAATACCTTGTTTTTTGGTAGAATTATTAACTTTCAAAAAAAGTTTAATGTGACTTTTTTAAAACTATGCTTCTAAATAAGAAGTAACTATTTTTAAAAACAAAAAATCAAAAAAACATGTCAATATCAGATTTATATTCAAGAGGAAAACACAAACAAGAAATTGGTCATTTCGCTAGCATTATAAAAATTGCTAAAACCGACGGAATAATTTCAGAAGGAGAACAATTGTTATTAGATCGCGCAGCAAAAAAATTAAACATAAATGAAGAGGAGTATTCAGTAATTTTAAAAAGTCCTGAAAAATTTCCTGTAAATCCACCTGTAAGTTACGACGAACGAATTGAGCGTTTGTATTTATTAACAAAAATGATTTTTGCTGATGAAGACGTGGCTAAAGAAGAGGTTGGTATTCTTCGTAAAATTGCTGTAGCTTTGCACTTTTCTGCCGATAATGCTGAAAAGGTTTGCGACGAAGCCATCCATTTAGTTTTAAACGACAATGATTTAGATGATTTTACTGCAGCCATAAAAAATGTAAACGCAGAATAGTTGTAAATTATACTAAAACCCCCATAAACTAGTTATTACTTTTAAACAAAACTCTCCCGATGAAACATAAAATAGCATTTATAGCAATATTTACTTGTTTAACAACATCTATCTTTTCACAAAATTTAAACGACTCTTGGCAAATAGGAGTAGGTGTAGGAATTACACGTTTTGGTGCCGATGATGTTGAATTTATTGGTGACAAACATCAATTTCAAGTACCTGTATTAAGTTTAACAATGCCTGTTGGTAAGCGTTTATCTTTAGATGGAGCTATATCATTCAATACTATTGATGATGTTGGTTTTATTGAAAATACAGCAAAGTATTTTTCTATAGATGGATCTTTACGTTACAATTTTGATGCTGTTTTAAACAAATTAGCTCCTTATGTTTTTGTAGGAGGTAGTGTCGTAGATTCTGACCGAAAAATGACTCCAACTTTAAACATTGGAGCAGGAGGAATATATTGGGTTAGTGATAAAGTAGGTATCAATCCGCAATTGTATTACAAACACTCTTTTGAAGCGTATGAAAGCATGCGTTCTCATATACAAGGAACTTTAGGTATCGTATTCAAATTAAATTGGAGTAATAGTTCTCGTGGTAGTGGAAGCAGTATTGCTAGATCTATTGGAGGTTGTATGTAAAACCTCAATATACACATAAAAAAATCCGCTTAGTAAGCGGATTTTTTATGTTATGATAATGCGTTTATCGCATTTTGTATTCTTGTAATGGTGGTTTCTTTTCCAATCATGGTCATGATTTCAAACAAATCTGGTCCTGCAAGTTTACCAACCAAACTTAAACGTAATGGTTGCATTACTTTACCAAAACCTATTTCTTTGGAGGTAATCCACCCTTTAATTTCGTTTTGACTATTTTCTATTGAAAAGTCTTCAATGTTAGAAATAACTTCTACCAACTCTTGCATTAACGCACCAGTTTCTGGTTTCCATTGTTTTTTAGCAGCTTTTTCATCATAAGTTGATGGATTTTCAAAGAAGAAGTTAGATAACTCCCAAAAATCAGCTACAAACGTGGCACGTTCTTTAATTAAACCTACTACTTTTTGAATATAAGCTTCTTCGGCTATGATTCCTTTTTCTTTTAAAATAGAGGTATATAAAGCGGCTAACTCATTTTCAGATTTTAACTGTAAATACTGTTGGTTGAACCATTTTGTTTTATCTGGACTAAACTTAGCTCCTGACTTGCTTACTCTGCTTAAATCAAACGCTTCTACCAATTCTTCTAAACTAAACATTTCTTGTTCTGTTCCTGGGTTCCATCCTAAGAAAGCTAACATGTTAATAAAAGCATCAGCAAAATATCCGTCTTCTTTGTATCCACGTGAAACATCTCCTGTTTCTTCGTTTGTATATTCTAAAGGAAATACTGGGAACCCTAATTTATCTCCGTCACGCTTACTTAATTTTCCTTTTCCAACAGGTTTTAAAATTAGGGGTAAGTGTGCAAATTTTGGCGCTTGCCAACCAAATGCACGGTATAATAATTCGTGAAGTGGGAGAGAAGGCAACCACTCTTCACCACGAATTACGTGCGAAATTTCCATTAAATGATCGTCAACAATATTGGCTAAGTGATAGGTTGGCATCCCATCTGACTTAAACAATACTTTATCATCTAATGTGTTAGTTTCAACCTTAATTGTTCCACGTATTTCGTCTTGTAAAATCAACGTTTCATCTTGTGGCGTTTTAAAACGTACCACATATTTTTCTCCTGCATTGATTTTTGCTTCAACTTCTTCTTTAGATAATACTAACGAATTTACCAGTCTACCTTTTTCACGATTGTGCCAATTATAAATAAAGGTTTTCCCTTTTTCTTCATGATCTTTACGATGTGCATCTAGGTCTTCAGCTGTATCGAATGCATAATATGCCCAACCATTTTCAATCAACTGATCAGCGTATTGCTTGTACAAGTCTTTACGTTCTGACTGACGATAGGGTCCGAATTTTTCGTTTTTTCCTGGTCCTTCATCAAACGGAATATTACACCATTCTAACGAATCGATAATGTATTGTTCTGCATTAGCAACGTAACGAGTTTGGTCGGTATCTTCGATACGTAAAACAAAAGTTCCGTTGTATTTTTTTGCAAATAAATAATTGAATAATGCAGTTCTTACACCACCCATATGTAAAGGTCCGGTAGGACTCGGAGCAAAGCGTACTCTTACGTTCTCAGTCATTTTTTAAATCAAATTTGAAAGCGCAAAGATAGTTTATGTTACGTGAAAAGAAAAGATTAGAAAAGAATCGTTTTTCCTTTTTTAAAACTTATGGTACAAACCAAAACTTAACGCAGGTGCTTTAGCTACATTATTTCCATAAAAAGCACCACCTAAACCAACATTAATTCCGGAATTATCATTGAATTCACCTATAAATTTCAATCCAAACGCTGCATACTCTTGATCGTTTACATACAAACCAGTATTTATATTTTCTTGTGGTAGGTTTACATTTCCGTTTTTTAAGGAAGCAACGCCATCTAAAAACCCTGCAATCCACAACCAACTAGTAGTTTTAAAACCTACTTCACCTCCTAATTTGTAATTAGAACTGTAACCATTAGTGCGAATATCAAAACCTGTAAATGCTTGTATATACCATGAATCATGACCTCTTCCTGTTAAAAATAAAGGTGTGAAAGTCCATGAATCATACCCGCTTCTAATTCCAGAATTTTCTCTATAACTGCTTGTGTTTGCTTCTATAGAAAGTTGACCAGAAATCAACCATTTTTTATTATAGAAATTGTGCTTAACTCCTAATTGAACATTTCCGAGTAAGGTTTCTGAAGCTTCATCAATCGTAAATGATGGAAAAATTAAGGACATATCTTGAGTGAAATCTCCCGTCTTTATCATTTTTAAAGGGATGTTTGAAAAGATGGTAGTTTTATCAGTTAATCCAAACTCACCGTACAATTGTAGTGTGTTATCCGTTATTTTTCGTTGAGGAGTATAATCTGGATTTCCATAAATTTTATCATAACTTCCAATGGTAGTATATGATAATTGAAGATATCCTTCGTTTTTCTTTTTTGTCCATGGGCTTTGAGAATAAACGCTTATCGATACAAGAAATAGGGTAACTAAAACTAATTTTTTCATAGGAAGAAGCTTTAATTTTTATTATAATTCTCTAATTAGTTGTCATAAAATTAAGATACTTACATAAAGCTTTAACAAATAATTACTCATAAAAGCTGTATTTTTATATTTCAATATGGGAGGTTTTAACAAAATACAGCAAAAATTACAGCTTTTTAGCAAAAAATACTACACTAATGAGCTGATACGAGGAAGCATTTTATTTGTTTCATTAGGGTTGATATACTTGCTTTTCACGTTATTTATAGAATATTTTTTATGGTTACAACCAACTGCAAGAACCTTTTTATTTTGGTTGTTTATCATTGTTGAATTGTTTTTACTCTTCCGTTTTATATGTTTCCCTATTTTTAAAATTATAGGGTTACAAAAGGGTATTTCATTTGAAGAGGCTTCAAAAATTATTGGAAATCATTTTCCTGAAGTACAAGACAAGCTTTTAAATGTATTGCAGTTACAACAATCTGCACACCAATCGGATTTATTACTAGCTAGCATAGAGCAAAAATCGAAAGAACTTCAACCTATTTCTTTTAACAAAGCGGTTGATTTTAGCGGAAATAAAAAGTATTTGAAATACGTATTAATTCCTGTTTTTATTTGGATGATTACTTTGCTAACAGGAACTTCTGAAAAGCTATCACAGAGTTTTAATCGTGTGGTAAATCATTCGGTTGCTTATAATCCCCCTGCTCCGTTTTACTTTGAATTAACAGCAAAAAATTTAAACGTAATAAAAGGAAAAGATATCACGGTATATGTACAAACCAAAGGTGAAGTTATTCCGCAAGAAGCAAAAATTCATTTTAATAATCAGCAATATTTTTTAGAAAATGAAGGAAATGGATTGTTTTCGTACACATTTTCTGAAGTACAAAATCCTATCACTTTTTATGCGAATGCCAACGGAATAAATTCTCAAGAATATAAAGTATCGATAATCAATACGCCTTCAATTCAAAATATATCATTACACCTAAAATATCCTTCATACATTCATAAAGCAAGCGAAACCATTAGTAATACTGGTAACTTGAATGTTCCACAAGGAACAATTGTTACATGGAACATCAAAACTTCTGAAACTGATACAGTTACTTTTATTCATAATAAAAAAAGAGAAATTTTTTCACTTAAAGAAAATGATTTTTTTGAGTTTAAAAAACAACTCAACCAAAGTTTACAGTATCAAATTACAACCACTAATAACAACCTAAAAGATTACGAGCAGTTACAATTTTCTATTGATGTAATTAAAGATGAATACCCAACTATTTCGGTAAATTCTAATATTGATAGTATTTCTCGTGGAAATGCTCAATTTATTGGACAAATAGCTGATGATTATGGTTTTAAAAAATTAGAAGTAGTTTATTATGATAAAAACAATATTCAAAACACTGAAAAACAACAACTTACATTAAATAAAGAAAATATTCAATCGTTTTATTTCGAGTTTCCAGGCAATTTAAATTTACAAGAAGGTATAAACTACGAATTATACTTTCAGGTATATGATAACGACCTTGTAAATGGTAGTAAAAAAGCCATCAGTAAAAAATTTAGTTACCGTCAAAAATCGGAGCAGGAAGTAGAAAAAGAGCTTTTAGAAGAGCAAAAGAACTATATAGAGAACATCACAAACTCACTAGATCAACAACAAAAAAGTAAAAAAGAATTAGAAAAAATTCAGTTTGATTTACAGAATAAAAAGAATGTAAACTGGAACGATCAAAAGAAGATTCAAAATTTAGTGAAGCGTCAAGAGCAATATAAGCAAATGATGCAACGTCAAACTCAAAAACTTCAAGAGAATTTTTATGAGAAAAAAGAAGAAAACGAAACATTACAAGAGAAAAAAGAAAACCTACAAAAACGTATAGAAGAACTTAAAAAATTAGAAAAACAACAAAAACTGTTAGATGAATTAATGAAGCTAGCAGATAAATTAAACAAGGAAGATTTAATTAAAAAAACTAAAGAGTTTGCTGAACAAAACAAACAACAAGAACGTAGTTTAGAGCGTATTTTAGAAATGACCAAACATTTTTACGTTGAGCAAAAAATGAATCAATTAGCCAGTAAACTAGAAGATTTAGCTAAAAAACAAGAAGAATTAAGCACTAAAGATGCTACTAAAGAAGAGCAAAAAGAACTAAACAACGCTTTTCAAGAAACAAAAAAAGAGCTTGATGAACTTAAAAAAGACAATGAAAAACTGAAGGAACCCATGGAAATTCCTTCTATGGAAAATTTAGAAAAGCAAGCTCAAGAAGAACTCAATAAGGCTGATGAAAATTTAGAAAATAACAAACAACAAGATGCTAAGAAAAACCAGAAAAAAGCATCTGAGAAAATGCAACAAATGAGTCAGAAGATGCAACAAACAATACAATCAATGAGCATGGAAATGGAAGAGGAGAATATGGAAGGTTTGCGTCAAATTTTAGAAAATTTAATTACCTTTTCTTTCGATCAAGAAGCATTGATGAATGTATTTTCATCCACAAACTCTGAGCATCCAAACTTTGGTAAAAACCTTCAAAAACAACATCAATTAAAAACTTATTTTGAACATATTGATGATAGTTTATTTGTGCTTTCAATGCGTGTACCAAGCATTTCATCAAAAGTACAAGATCATTTAGCTCAAGCGCATTATAACTTAGATCAGTCGTTAGAAAACCTAGCAGATAATCAATTCAGAAATGGTATTTCTAATCAGCAATATGTAATGACCTCGGCAAATACTTTGGCGGATATGCTTAGCAATACTTTAGATGCTATGCAGAATCCAAAACCTGGTAGTGGAAAAGGAAAGGGAAAAGGCAAATCGTTTAGTTTACCAGACATTATTCAGCAGCAAAATGAATTGATGGATAAGATGAAACAAGGGATGCAAAAACAAAATCAAGGCAAACCTAAAGACGGAAAAGATGGTGAAAAACAAGGAGGAGAAGGAGGACAAAATGATGATTTAGATGGTGAATTATATCAAATTTACAAAGAGCAATCTCAGTTAAGAGAACAGTTAGAAAATGCTATTAAAGAAGGAAATGATGGTAACGGTGATGCAAAAAAAGCATTAAAGAAAATGGAACAGTTAGAAAACGATATTTTAGAGAAAGGTTTTACACAAGAAAGCATTAACAGAATGCAACAATTAAACTATGAATTATTAAAATTAGACAAAGCTACATTTGAACAAAACAGAGAAAAGCAACGTAAATCTAACACCAATTTACAAGAATTTAATAACAATAATTCAAAAGAACTTCAATTTAAAAAGTTGTTTTATAATCAAACAGAGATATTAAACAGACAATCACTACCTTTGCGCCAAAATTACAAAAAGAAGGTACAAGAGTATTTTAGCCTTCCTAAAGATAAAAAATAACGCATTAAAAAGCTTCATAGCGCTGCATTAAGTACTATTCCTTTTTAATGGTTTGTAAGATTAAAAATTATAGTATTTAATAAAAGATGATTGCATTTAATTACGAAACCGATTTTCAATTAAGTAATGAAGAAAATACTTCAAAATGGATTGAATCCTGTCTAGAAAATGAAGGTTTTGAACTAGGAGAAATCAACTATATTTTTTGTGATGATGCTTATTTACATAAAATAAATATTGAGTTTTTACAACACGATACCTTAACCGATATTATCAGTTTCGATTATACTTTAGGTAAACTTGTGGGAGGCGATATTTTTATTTCTGTAGAAAGGGTAGAAGAGAATGCTAAAGAGTTTAATGTTTCTTTTGAAAACGAATTGCATCGCGTAATTATTCATGGTGTTTTACACTACATGAAGTACAAGGATAAGACCGAAGAAGAGAAACAACTCATGCGTTCTAAAGAGAATGAATGTTTACAAATTTTAGATAAAAATTAAAAGCGTTCCACGTGGAACTGAATATAAAAAATGAGTTTATTTAATACAACATACGATGTAATTGTAGTAGGAGGTGGACATGCTGGTAGCGAAGCAGCAGCAGCAAGTGCAAACATGGGAGCACACACTTTGTTAATTACAATGAACTTACAAAACATAGCTCAAATGAGTTGTAATCCTGCTATGGGCGGGATTGCAAAAGGACAAATAGTTCGTGAAATTGATGCTTTAGGTGGTTATAGTGGAATTGTTACCGATAAGACTGCTATTCAATTTAAAATGTTAAATAAGTCAAAAGGACCTGCAATGTGGAGTCCAAGAGCACAATCAGATAGGATGCAATTTGCAGAGTCCTGGAGAACCATATTAGAGCAAACTGAAAACTTAGATTTTTATCAAGATTCTGTTAACGGATTATTGTTTGAGAATGATACAATCACTGGGGTAAAAACTGCTTTGGGGTTAGAAATTAAAGCTAAAACAGTAATCGTAACCGCAGGTACTTTTTTAAACGGATTAATTCATATTGGTGAAAAAACTTTTGGTGGAGGAAGAGCAGGAGAAGGAGCTTCAACAGGAATTACTGAAGATTTAGTAGCTAAAGGTTTTGAAGCAGGAAGAATGAAAACAGGTACTCCTCCAAGAGTTGATGGTCGTTCGTTAGATTACACAAAAATGACCGAACAACCTGGTGACGATAATCCTGAAAAATTCTCGTATTTACCAATTACGAAACCTTTAACTGAACAACGTTCTTGTTTTCTAACTTATACTAATACTGAAGTACACGATTTACTTCGTGAAGGTTTTGATCGTTCACCAATGTTTAACGGTAGAATCAAATCTACTGGGCCTCGTTATTGTCCTTCAGTAGAAGATAAAATCAATCGTTTTGCAGAGAAAGAACGTCACCAAGTTTTTGTAGAACCTGAGGGATGGAATACAGTAGAAATTTATGTTAACGGGTTCTCAACATCACTTCCAGAAGATATTCAAGACAAAGCTATTCGTTCAATTCCAGGGTTTGAAAACGTAAAGTTTTTTAGATATGGATACGCAATCGAATACGATTATTTTCCGCCAACGCAATTAAAACATAACTTAGAAACTAAGTTAATAAACAACTTGTTTTTTGCTGGTCAAATTAACGGAACTACAGGTTACGAAGAAGCAGCTGCACAAGGATTAATGGCTGGTGTAAATGCAGCATTAAAAATTCAAGAAAAAGAACCTTTTATTTTAAAAAGAAGCGAAGCATATATTGGTGTTTTAATTGATGATTTAATTACCAAAGGAACAGAAGAACCATATCGTATGTTTACTTCACGTGCAGAATATAGAACTTTATTACGACAAGATAATGCCGATTTACGCTTAACAGAAAAGTCGTATAAACTTGGTTTAGCTTCTCAAGAAAGAATGGATAGAGTAGAAGAGAAGAAAAACAAAACACAAAGTTTAATTGACTTTATAACCAATTTAAGTGTGTCACCAAAAGAAGTTAATCCTGTATTAGAATCTAAAGATTTAGCAACAATTAATCAATCAATGAAGTTGTATAAAATTGCAGCAAGACCTCAATTAACATTCTCTGATTTTAGATCTATTGGTAAACTAGAAAGTTTTATTGAAGAAAATAATATCGATAAAGAAATTATTGAACAGGTAGAGATTCATTTAAAATATTCAGGTTATATAGAAAAGGAAAAAAACAATGCTGATAAATTAAACAGGTTAGAAAATGTTCCAATTCCTTCTAGTTTTGATTATAGCAAAGTAAAATCTTTATCATTTGAAGCAAGAGAAAAACTATCTAAAATACAACCAACTTCAATTTCACAAGCGAGTAGGATAAGTGGTGTATCACCAAGTGATATTTCTGTATTACTTGTTTACATGGGTAGATAATACATATTTAGAATCATAAAAAATAAAATGTTCCATGTGGAACGTTTTATTTTTTTATGTATAATTGTTTAACCAAAAACCAATGTTCCACAAGGAACACTCAACAACGCCAAAAATTTGATTACAGAAAAAGAGTTCTATAAGAACTTAAAACCCTTTTTGAACTGTATTGATTATACAGTATCGGAAGAGAGTTATGAGGTTATGAAAAATGAAGATTTCGACATGTTAGTAACTTCACCTGTTCCGAATAATTTAGAAAAGTACTACGTAAGTGAAGATTATATTTCACATACCGATAGTAAAACTTCACTATTTGATAAAGTTTACCAACTTGTAAAAAACCACACTTTAAAACAAAAACTTAAATTGATAAATTCTTTTAATACAAAAGAAAAAACAATTTTAGATGTGGGTGCGGGTACTGGTGATTTTTTAAAAGTATGTGAAAATGGTGGATGGAAAATTACAGGTGTAGAACCTTCAGAAAAAGCTCGTGAGTTTGCTGAAAAGAAAAACATAGCTCTATTAAAAGAAATTTCAGAAACAGAAAACAAACAATTTGATATAATTACTTTATGGCATGTTTTAGAACATATTCCAAACTTAGTTGAGTATATTCAAAATTTAAAGAATTTATTAAAACCAAACGGAGCTTTAATTATTGCTGTTCCAAATCATAAAAGTTACGACGCAACATATTATAAAGATTATTGGGCTGCTTTTGATGTTCCAAGACATTTGTGGCATTTTTCAAAAACATCAATTTCTAAATTGTTTTCGATGGTAGATATGAATGTTGAAAAAATTCTCCCAATGAAATTTGATTCTTATTATGTTTCTCTTTTATCAGAAAAATATAAAACTAAAAAATCAAAACCTATTAAAGCTTTTTTTATCGGATTTAAATCAAATTTAAAGGCAAAACGAACTGGTGAGTATTCATCATTAATTTATATCATTAAAAACGATTAAAATTAATTTTAATAGTATTTATTCCTTGTTTTGTTTAAAAAACATACAAATACCTTGTAAAAAAATAAAAACCTCTTAAAATTGATTTTTTAAGAGGTTTTTAAATAAATTATAATTATTAATAAATAATATTATTATAAATTTTATCTATTTAATAAATATACTCCTAAAATTGCAATTATAAAGTAAACTGCTAAGGTCATAGCACCTGCATAATCTTTTGCTAATCGTTGACCAATTAATAAGAAAATTAATGTCAATGCAGAAAGTTCTGCTCCGATTAAAGCTATGTTATGGTTTCCTGTTGTTGATAAATGAAATATTCCAACGAACATTAAAGCACCTGCTAATAATTCCATAACTAAAATAATAGCCAATAATAATGGTATACTATTTTTTAAAGGAGAATTTTTAAAATGATCTTTAATAAAAGATAAGTTTCCTTTCCAATCGGTTACTTTATCAATTCCTGATTGTAAAAAAGTAACTATTAAAAAAAGTAGAATTAAAATTTCTGTTGCGCTTTGTTGTATAAGTTCCATAAAGTTGATTTTTTACAAATATAATTTTTAAAATAGAAGTTGTAACAAAACGAAAAAAATTCGTCCTATAAGTAGCTATTAAAATGCTATCTTTAACAAAAAAATTACTAACATTTAAAAAATTAACTATGCCAGTTTATTTATACCCGGTTATATTTATCGGAATTATCGTCTTTTTATCGTCTTTTTTTATTGTAAAACAACAAACAGCTGCTATTATAGAGCGTTTTGGTCGTTTTCAAAGTATTCGACATTCTGGATTACAACTAAAAATTCCTATTGTAGATAGAATTGCAGGAAAACTAAGTTTAAAAATTCAGCAATTAGATGTAATTGTAGAAACTAAAACTTTAGACGATGTATTTGTAAAATTAAAAGTTTCTGTACAGTATAAAGTAATTCGTGATAAAGTATATGACGCCTTTTATAAATTAGATTATCCACACGATCAAATTACTTCTTATGTTTTTGATGTAGTTCGTGCAGAAGTCCCTAAAATGCGTTTAGATGACGTTTTTGTAAAGAAAGATGATATTGCAATAGCAGTAAAATCGGAATTAAACGATGCAATGATGGAGTATGGTTATGATATTATAAAAACTTTAGTAACTGATATTGATCCTGATGCGCAAGTAAAAGCAGCTATGAACCGTATTAATGCAGCAGAACGTGAAAAAGTTGCAGCACAATATGAAGGTGATGCACAACGTATTTTAATTGTTGAAAAAGCTAAAGCTGAAGCAGAAAGTAAACGTTTACAAGGTCAGGGTATTGCAGACCAACGTCGTGAAATTGCTCGTGGATTAGAAGAATCTGTAGAAGTATTAAATAAAGTAGGAATTAATAGTCAAGAAGCATCAGCGTTAATTGTTGTAACACAACACTATGACACCTTACAATCTATTGGTGAAGAAACCAACAGTAACTTAATTCTATTACCAAATTCACCTCAAGCAGGAAGTAATATGCTAAATGATATGGTTGCAAGTTTTGCGGCTAGTAATCAAATAGGAGAAGCTATGAAAAAAGCTAAAGAAAATAAAAAGGATAAAGAATAAACCTAATAAAATAAAAACCTGATTTTTGAAAAATCAGGTTTTTTTATAAATTTAACTTTAATATGATAATTACAACAACGCATTCAATAGAAAATAAGCCTGTAAAAGAATACTTAGGAATTGTTTCTGGTGAAACTATTATAGGTGCTAATATTTTTAAAGACTTTTTTGCTGGAATAAGAGATATCGTAGGGGGTAGATCTGGTTCTTATGAAAAAGTATTAAGAGAAGCTAAAGAAACTGCCTTACATGAAATGGAACAAAGAGCTAAACAGCTAGGTGCAGATGCTATTGTAGCTGTAGATTTAGACTATGAAACTGTTGGTAAAAACGGAGGAATGTTAATGGTTACAGCTTCAGGTACTGCCGTAAATTTCTAGCTAAAAGAAAACCGAAACATAAATGTTTCGGTTTTCTTTTTATAATAAAATTTTTATTTTTTTTCTTCTACTTTGTCAGTAGTATCTTCATCAGATTTACTAGCATCTTTAAATTCTTTAATACCAGATCCTAAACCTTTCATTAATTCAGGAATCTTTTTACCTCCAAATAACAATAGTACAACAACTAAAACAATGATGATTTGATATCCTCCTGGTATTCCTAAAAATATAGTAAGTAAATTCATTTTTATATTAAATTTTGCTGTACAAAGATACAAAATTAACTTCGGTGTTCTATTACTCCACCAATTACTTTTTTATCTCTAAAAACTTCTGGTTTTCCTTTGTAAAAAATAGAACCTCCAAACGATACTTTAGCATCTAAAGTTTCACCCGCTTGTACTTCTACTTTCGATCCTGAACCTGCTTTTACAATTGTAGTTTCTTCAACAGCTAAATTATAACCGTGATACATACCACCTAAATCTGCATTTACATTTTGATTCTTTGTAGTACCAGAGAGCTTAATAACACCTCCTGAAGAAGATTTTACATCGAGATGCTTAACATTAACTACAAGATTGATAAAAGCTCCTTCTTGCGCTTTAATTTCGATCTTTTTTTGATCGATATCTTTGCCCGTAACAGTAGCTCCTTCATTTGCATCAATTATATCAAGAGCTTCTTTGTAATATAACGTTGCTTTTACTTTACCATCTGCAGTAGTTTCAGGAAATTTTAGCAAAATTTTTAAAGTATAACCTTCAATTTTAATTTTTACTTTTTCTGCTTTTTCACCTGTAACTATAATCTTAGAGTCTTCTGATTTAATTAATTCTAAATCAATTCCGTTGTATACTTTTACGTTATAAAAACTTTCTAGTTCTTTCGTTATCGTTGTTTGAGCTGATGCTAAAACGGACATCAAAAACAAACTTAAAATTGCTAACTTCTTCATCTTAAATTCCATTAGTTGACTGGTAATAACCAACAATTATACCAATACTATAAAGACAATTCTTAATTTTTATTGTTATAAACTAAAATTTAATGTGAAATTAAATCAAAATCTAAGTGTTTGCGTTCTAAATCGGTATGCTTAACTTTTACCACAACTTCATCACCTAACTGAATCATATTTTTGGTTGATTGACCTACCACTGCATATTGTTTTTCATCAAAGATGTAATAATCATCTTTAATATCTTTTATGCGCACCATTCCTTCACATTTATTAGACTTTATTTCAACATAAATTCCCCATTCTGTAACTCCAGATACCACTCCTTCAAATTCTTCATCTTTATGATCTTGCATGTATTTTACTTGCATATATTTAATGGAATCTCTTTCAGCTTTTGAAGCTAATTCTTCCATTTTTGATGAGTGTTTACATCGTTCTTCATACACTTCAGCTTTAGGTGAATTTCCACCATCTAAATAGTGTTGTAATAAACGATGCGTCATCACATCAGGATAACGACGAATTGGCGATGTAAAATGACTGTAATAATCAAACGCTAATCCGTAATGACCAATATTTTGTGTAGTATATTCGGCTTTACTCATAGAACGGATTGCTAGTGTTTCAACCATATTGGCTTCTCCTTTTCCATGAACGTCTGACAATAACTTGTTTAAACTATCGGATGTTTTTTGACGTGTTTCTGTATTAATTTTATAACCAAATTTGCTAACAATATTTTGCAACGACGCTAATTTTTCAACATCTGGTTCGTCGTGAACACGATAAACAAAAGTTTTGTTAGTTGCTTTTCCTTTTGAAAAACCAATAAACTCAGCTACTTTTTTATTAGCTAACAACATAAATTCTTCAATTAATTTATTAGCATCTTTTGCTTCTTTAAAATAGACTCCTGTTGGATTCGCATTTTCATCTAAGTTGAATTTTACTTCAACTCTATCAAACGAAATGGCACCAGATTTCATACGTTTTGAACGCATTTTCTTTGCTAATTCATCCAGTTTTAACGTAGCTTCAACAATAGCTTCATCAACTTCATAGGCTTCACTAGTTAATGATACTTCTTCAGGAATAACATTTCCTTTTGATTCGATAATTGCTTGTGCTTCTTCGTACGCAAAACGTTTATCTGAATAGGTAACGGTTCTACCAAACCATTGGTTGATAACTTGTGCTTTTTCATTCATTTCAAACACTGAAGAAAACGTTAATTTTTCTTCATTAGGTCGTAATGAACACACACCGTTACTTAACATTTCAGGTAACATAGGAACCACTCTATCTACCAAATAAACTGACGTTGCACGATCGTACGCTTCATCATCTAAAATAGTTTTTGGTTGCAAATAATGAGATACATCGGCAATGTGAATTCCTATTTCATAATTACCATTTTCTAGCTTGGTAAATGATAAAGCATCATCAAAATCTTTTGCATCTTTTGGATCGATTGTAAATGTTAAATCACCACGCATATCTCTACGTTTGGCAATTTCTTCTTTGGTAATTTCAATTGGTAATTCTGAAGCTTCTTTTTCAACTTCTACAGGAAATTCATACGGTAAACCGTATTCTAATAAAATAGAATGAATTTCGGTATCGTGATCTCCTGGTTTACCTAAAACTTGGGTAATTTTTCCAAATGGATTTTTAGAGTTCTCTGGCCAATCGGTAATTTTAGCAACTACTTTATCACCATGTTGTGCTCCGTTTAATTTACCTTGAGAAACAAAAATATCGGCATACATTTTGTTACTATCTGGTAACACAAATCCGAAATTTTTATTCATTTGTAACACCCCAACAAACTCATTTTTTGCTCTTTCAATAACTTCAACTACATCAGCCTCTGGTTTGTTACTTCTGCGTTTGTTATATACATACGCTCTAACAGTATCGTTGTGTAAACCTTTTCCTAAATTTACTGAGGGTACGAAAATATCATGCTCAAAATCGTCACAAATAAAATAAGCATTTCCGTTAGAAGTAACATCTAAAGTACCAATATGATATTTACGATCTTCATTAATTTGATACTTACCTCGCTCAGTTTCTTTTATTTTCTTTTTAGCAGTTAACTCTGTTAATTTTTGGATAATTTGAGTTTTCCCATCAGTATCAGAAACTCCCATTTTTGCAGCAATTTGTTTGTAATTGTATTTCTTATTACTGTCTTCGTTAAGTATTTTGAAAATGTTTCGGGTGAGATCTTTAATTACTTTTCCCTTTTTTTTGTAGATTTTTTTCTTTCTAGTCATTAATCTTTCTTCTTATAAAATTATTCTACCAAAGTA